>DAOUKX010000146.1:0-18125 GCA_034420855.1 Dehalococcoidia bacterium | reverse complement strand
GGAACACGGCCCCGGACGGCGCCGGATGAGAAGTCGATAAGCTCCTCGGCGCAGTACTTGCAGTAGCCGTAGTTGTCTATGAGCCGCTGCTGGATGGCTTCCCGGTGGTGAAGCTGTTTCTTTTGTCCCGCAGCATCACGGATACTTCCTTCAGGCTGGGGAGCAGCAGCTCCTCCAGGGCGGCGGCGAGCAGGGGTATGTCCTCGTAGGAGGTCAGCACGCCTTTCTCTGCCAGTCCCCGGTGAACTTCCAGTACCTCGCGACGGAATTCCTCACGGCGTGAGTCGGGGACGCTGATGGCTCGCTCTATGGGTCGAAGCGCCCTGTCTTCCTGCCGGAGCCTGCGAGGGTCTGCGTTTTCCTTCTCCGAGAAAAGGTCCTCCAGCCGCCGCAGGTAGGCTTCGGCTTCCGTCTGCGCCCGCTCCTCGAACCGGTCTGTAGCGGCCCGCTGGATCTGGCGAACGGCGAGATCCCTGTAGCTCTCTATGGCCTCCGGAAGCAGGGATGGCAGCCGTTCGATGTCTTCACCGGCCACTCCGGCCCGCTCCTCGAATCCCTCCACCAGGTTTTCCAGGGCTGCCACAGGCCCGAGGCATTTGGGGCCGCGCGAGATGGCGTCGGCCAGCCGGTTGATGATAAAGCGGGGCGACAGGCCGAACATGCCCTCGTTGGAGTCTTCCTCCTCTTCGAGAGAGTCCTGGCGGCCGCGGGCGAAGTTGGGGAAGGCGCGGCCGTCCTGCATCTCCATACGTTTACGCAGATAGTCCCTGCTTGCCCGTTTCGGCATTTCTAGCCTGGAGAGCACCGCCAGGGACGCTACCGCAGGGAGTGTGATGGGGGAAACGTGGACGTCCGAGAAGGGGGCGTCGGAGAGGAGCTTCTGGTAGATCTTGACCTCTTCCGACCGCTCCAGGGTGTAGGGGGCCTTCAGCATAATCAGCCGGTCCAGCAGCGCCTCCGATTCCTTGTTGGACACGAAGTTGACGTATTCCGCCTCGTTGCTGTGGGCGATGATGGTCTCGTCGGCGTAGACGGAGCCGAAGCTGCCCAGCTTGATCAGTTGCTCCTGGGTGACACCCAGCACCACCGTCAGGAAGCGGTCATCGGAGCGGAATATCTGGATGAACTCCATGATGCCGCGGTTGGCGGCCTGCAGTTCGCCGTCCATGCGAAAGGCCTTGCCGGAGCCCTCCAGCCGGTCGTCAGCAAGCCTATCCAGGTTAACGCTGCCAATGAGCCGGTCCAGGTTCTGGCCCTGGGGGCTGGTGGCTACGAAGGACCCCATGCCGACGCCCTCAGATTCGCCTAGCACAACCCGGCGCACCTTGACGGCTGAGATATCTCCGTCATACTCGTTGCGGAGAATATCACGGCAGCGGGGACAGAGATTGCCCTCCACGCTTATCCCGTATCTCTCCTTAAGTTCGGCTCGCCTATGTTCGGGCACCAGGTGCAGAGGATCTTCCTGCATGGGGCAGCCGGAAATGGCGTAAATGGCACCTTCGTCGGTGCGGGAGTAGCGTTCCAGTCCACGCTTGAGGGCATTGACGAGGCTGGACTTGCCGCTGCCGGGAGGGCCCATGAGAAGCAGGATTCGCCGTCGTTCCTCGGGAATCTGGGAAGCGGCTCGGAAGATCTGGTTAAGCCGCCGGACGGTCTTGCGGGCGCCGAAAAGGTTGTCGAAGATGGGATAGTTGACTTCGTCCCCATCGTCAGCGCTGGCGCTGGCCCACTGCAGCATGTCGTAGATTCTCTGGTGAGAGAGGCGGACCAGCGATGGATTTTCGATGACCATTTCCAGATACTCCCGGAAAGTCCCTTCCCACGAAAGAGCCTCCGACTCCTGACGGATTTCTTCCAGGAATTCGTTTAGCTGAGGCATTGACGGGCCTCCTCATCGAACAGCAGTCGTTTCATCATACCCCGCAGAGCGGGTTCATGCCAGATGCAGCCCCCGAATGAGCCTAACAACAGCGGTCGGCAGCGGTTCCAGCCACCGGAGGAGCCAGGCGGACCCCCAGGCAATGACGATGCCTATTGCTGCACCGGCGACCACGTCGCTGACATAGAAGACGCCGGCGAATACCCGAGACATGCTCCAGACGGCGGCGAGGGCCATCAACACCAGACCGAGACGGCGCTGCTGCCGCAGCACGCTGAAGGACAGAGCGAAGGAGAGGGCCGCCGGGTTGGAAGGGAAGGAGGAGTCCGTTGGCCGGTAGAAGAGGAGGTTCAGTTCCACTTCCGTGAAGGGGCGAGGGCGGAAGTACACCTCGTTTAGGACCAGCACGGTCAGGTTGGCGAAGGCCATGGCAAGAATGGCGGCGATGACGGTCTTCTTGGCGGGCAATCCTGAGGACGAAGATTCATCGGTGGAGAACCACAGCCACATCAGGCCCAGAATCAGCATCACCGGAATAAGGTAGTCGCTGACCAGCGCCTCTCCGATAACGTCGAGCCAGTCTTGCCACCCGACCAGCCGGTTGAGCAACGTGACCATCTCCAGGTCGATATTCTTCAGTCCTTCCATAGCCTGCTCAGGGTGCGGCGCAGCGTGGAGAAGTAGGTGACGTGCCTCATGGCCTGCAGACCCGACTCCCGGCTATCGTCGCCTCTGCCTATACCGAGGTTGATGAGGGAAGTGGCCGCGAGGGTAAACAGCACCGCGCTGATGGCCGCCGCCACGGAATACATGGCCTGCTGGTTTCCGTTCAGGCCGTCTCCCGTGTCTGGGAGGTTTCTAGGCTCGCTTACGAAGAACCAGAGGAATGAACCGGCCAACAGTGCGAGGGCCAGGGCGAGGTTGAGGTCGGGGATTCTGATGAAGCAGAGGGCCTTGAGCCGGTTCTTCAGCGCCGCAAGCTGTACCACTCCCAGAGACGCCAGGAAGATAAACAGAAAGTAGTCGGCCTCGAAGGACACTCACTGACTCTCCGGCGTCGGTATTCCGGCGCACTGCTCCGGCTGCTCTGCGAGTTTTTCAACTTTGCGCTGGCTGGAGAAATGGGTTATGCCTACCACAACGGGAAGAAGGACCACGTAGCCGATGAAGGCAATGCCCGCTCCCGTAAGCCAGGCCACCAGCGGCATGGACAGGAAGAAGAAGGTGAGGGCGACGGTAGACCGCCTGGAGAGGGCAAGAATGAGCAGCGCGCCTAGGGATAGTGGGACGGCGGGCAAGGGGATGAGTCCCATGAACACTCCGAGGGTGGTGGCGGCGCCCCTTCCCCCGCGAAACTGGAGGAAGAAGGGCCAGTTGTGTCCGGCGACGGCGGCAAGCCCGGCGGTCATCTGGAGGGCTGTTCCTCCACCGACGAATTTCGCCAGCAGCACCGCAAGGGCGCCCTTGGCGATGTCCACCGATCCTACGGTCAGGCCGGCACGCGCTCCCAAATTCCTGTAGACGTTGGCGGCGCCGGCGTTCTGGTCCCCCAAGTTGCGGATGTCCTGGCGCTTCAGCCAGCGCGCTGCCAGATTAGCCGTCGGGAAGGAACCAATCAGGTACGCAACGAAGGCCATGCCAACCCAGCCAATGCTCTCCCACGCCAAGACTCAGGGACCCGCCATAATGGTGACCGGTCTCTAGGAGGCCGGGGCGCTGGGCACCGCGGGGGTGCACCAGTGCATGTACTTGGGGTTGTTGCCCCCGACTATTTCGAAGTATATCTCCCGCATGGCCTTGGAGATGGGGCCGACGGACCCGTCGCCAATCTTGCGGCTGTCCAGCTCGACCATGGGGGTCAGGTGGGCGGCGGTGCCGGTGAGGAAGACCTCGTCTGAGATGTATAGCTCGGTGCGGCTGATGTGACTCTCCATCACTTCCAGCCCCAGTTCTTCCCGGGCTACTTCCATGACTGTGGAGCGGGTGATTCCCGGCAGGATGCCGTCGCCCAGGGGCGGGGTTATCAGCTTGCCGTCCACCACCATGAAGAGGTTTTCGCCTGCCCCCTCGGAAACGTGGTCGTCGGAATTTAGCAGGATGGCCTCGTCGAATCCTGCGAGGACGGCCTCCGTCTTGGCCAGAATGCTGTTGATGTACACGCCCGTCATCTTGAAGTGGGGCGGAATGGAGCGGTCGTCGGGCCTGCGCCAGGTGGAGGTGCAGCAGCGGAGGGCGTCCGTTTCCAGGTAGTCGCCGAAGGGAATTGTCATCAGGCAGAAGTCGCTGTCCAGTTCGTGGAGCTTGAGGTTGGCGATGAGGCGGGCGCTCTTGTAGGCCAGGGGCCTAATGTAGATGTCCTGCTTGTAGCCGCAGCGTCGAATAAGCTCGATGGTGATGTCGCACAGATCGTCGACGGAGTAGGGAATGTCCATCATCAGAAGGCGGCAGCCCTGGGTCAGACGCTCATAGTGTTCGCGCAGCCGGAACACGTAAAGGGTCTCCTTTTCGGCGTTCCAGTTGCCGCGGATGCCCTCGAAAACCCCTGTGCCGTAGTGAAGAGCGTGGGTATCTATGCCGACCTTGGCTTCCTCCATCGGAACGTAGTCACCTTCGAAGAAAGCGTACGGTGTAGGACTCAACGTTAAGCTCCCCCTGTGCTGAGGTTTCGATTGATTATATTGCGGCTTGGACGATATGACAACAACGGGGATCAGCAGCCGGTAGGCTTGTTTGCAACACTTCAGAGGAATAGGCGTTTGCGCCACGAACCGATGTACGCTATAATTAACCCATCTGCCATGCGACGCATCTTTCACATAGACCTGGACGCCTTCTTCGTTTCGGTGGAGCGGGCCGACAATCCTTCGCTGGAGGGCAAGCCGGTGGTTGTCGGCGCCCACAAGCGTGGCGTCGTCACCTGTGCTTCGTACGAAGCCCGTCCCTACGGTCTACACGCGGGGATGCCCATAGCCCAGGCGCAGCGTCTGTGTCCGCAGGCCATCTATCTGCCCAGCAACTACGACAGATATACAGCCGTGTCGGCGGAGTTCCACCGGATATTGGGCTCCTATTCCCCCTTTGTGCAGCCCCTGAGCTTGGACGAGGCTTTCGTGGACATGACGGGTTTCGAGTCCCTGTACGGCACTCTCAATAAAGCGGCCAGGGGGATGAAGGAGCAAATCCGGTCGGAGTTGAAGATAACCGCTTCCGTGGGCATTGCCTCCTCGAAGGTGGCGGCAAAGGTGGCGTCGGATCTGGAGAAGCCTGATGGACTGGTGGAGGTGCCCCCGGGTTCGGACGCAAATTTTCTTTCGCCAATGCCCGTAGAGGACCTGCCGGGGGTGGGAGCAAAGACGGCTTCGGTGCTTGAGAAGGCGCTGGGGGTGAAGCGGGTGGGCCAGCTGGCGGTAGTGCCATCCACCGAATTGCGTCACGTATTTGGCGCCCGCGGGGACCTGCTGCGTCTGTGGGCGAGGGGCGAGGATGACGCTCCGGTTGACGCTCCCGAAGCCCCCAAGTCCATTGGCCGGGAGGTTACCTTCGATGAGGATTCGGACGACTTGTCATTCCTGCTGCCCCTCTTGCGGCAGCTCACGGAGCGGGTGTGCGCTGATCTGAGGCGCGAGGCGAAGAGGGCCCGTCGGGTGTCTGTGCGGGTGCGGTACCACGACTTCGAGACCGTCTCCCACCAGACCACGCTGAAACAGCCCATCTCTCACGATCAGGGAATCTACGATGCCGGCGTGACGATTCTCATGCGGACCCTCAAGCAGCGTAAGGCTAAACTTCGCCTGTTGGGCATTTCGGTGTCCGACTTCATCCCCGAGGCCGGTCAGATAGCCCTCTTCGAGAATGAGGACAAGAAACACTCCGACCTCTCTTCCGTCATTGACAAGGTTAGGGACAAGTACGGCTTCGGATCGATTCAGACGGGGGGCGCGCTGCGACTGGGGGATAGCAAACCGGGAGACCGACGCGGTTGGGCTTGGAGGGAGAGGTCAGATTCCTGCTAGGAGGAATGATCTTCAATCAGTTTACGCGATCAAGGCTTCATAATACCAATTGTGCGTGGCTACCTAGCGCGGTCAGCGATTAACAATCGCACTGTAGGCACAAGTTCCTTGGGAATGGTCATCACTGTCTCATTAGAGTCCTCGAAAGCCGACTCGTCCTAAGCGAATTCTTCATTCGCGGTCAACGATTCGTAGTGTTGGAGGACTCGTCGGACGCGTTCTTCATCCCAACCTGGCGGGCAATTTGTCGTTTGCTTCATCTTCCTCTCCTTCGCATGAGTCCCAGAGAGGGCATGAGCCTCTTGGGCTAGCCCTCCAGGATTCCGAGGGGCAGGCAGGCCGAGACCACATAGTTGGGCACGTCCACTACGTTGCTTATCTTCAGGTCAACGGCCACGCTGCAGATCACGTAAGCCTGCTCGCGGCTGAACCCCCGCTCATGTAGCAGGTCTATCATGTTGATCAGGGCGTTGCGGCAGGCCAGCGTGAGGTTCTCCCCGTCGTTGACGCCGTCGTCGGTCACGGGCATGCCCATGGTGGCGATGAAGTTCTGCGGGGCAGCCCACTTGGGATCGATGAAGTAGTCCTCGCGGCTGAAACGCGGCCAACGTATGTTGTGTCGGGCCGCCTCGCCCTTGTACAGCTTGAAGCGCATGGAAACCGTTGCGCCCATCTCCACGGCGGTTACACATACTTCGCCGTCGCCCTGGGCAAAGTGGCCGTCGCCGGTGGAAAATAGGGCGCCCTCCACGGCCACGGGAAGCAGCAGCTTGGAGCCTTTGGAAAGCTGCTTCACGTCGAAGTTGCCGCCGTTCTCCCGGGGCGGCAGGGTGCGCAGGCCATCGGAGGCCGCCGCGCCGTTGGCGGGCACCGCGCCGACGGGGTCGGGCGGGAGGGCTATGCCTCCCTTGCTGATGAGGTCGTTTTCCCTGTCGGTCCACTTCTTAAGCTGTTCGTGGGAGGGAGCCACGCCGGAGACGCCCATGAAGGGAGCGCCGGGAATGCATACTCCGGGGATCTGCTCCGAGGTGGCCCATCCGTCGGCGATGTTCCAGTGGGCGAGGAATGGCACTTCGTAGATGTCCTTCAGGAAGCCCAGGCCGGGTATGATGCCGGTGAATCCCCAGGGCTGGGGAACGATGTCGAGAAACTCGATCTCCAGCAGGTCGCCGGGTTCCGCGCCCTTGACCAGCACCGGCCCGGTGAGGGGATGCACCGCGCCCGTGTTCAGCCCGCCGAAGTCTTCGACGGTGCTGGAGGCGTTTAGCTGACCGTCCAATGCGTCGATAGTCTCAAAGACAACCTCTTCGCCCTCCTCCGCTTCCACTGCCGGCGATATGTCCGGGTGCCAGCGATTGTGTCCTTTCTCCGGCTGTTCGGCCAGAGGCTTGCTGCGGTCTATGCTGATGCTCTTCATATCTTATTCCCCCTGAATGAAGAATGAGGATGGTGAAAATGGATGTTACTTACCGCCGAAAGGGTGTGTCAAGAAATGTTGAGACTGGAAATCAAGTGCGTGACTACACGATTCCTCAAGGGGCTATGGCCCGGTTATGACCGCTACCCTTCACTCCCCCATGCTGGTAAACTGAGGGCCGGTATGAGACTGCATTCCAAGAGCGACTGGCTGCCGTTCCGCCGCAACACATGACCCTCCTCTTCTTTGCCGTTCCCATGGCCGCCGGCGCAGCGGCGCCCCTCCTTCCCGACTATATGCGGCGATATCTGGGCCTCTACGCCGCCGCAGTCATGGCTTCCCTGTTCGGTCTTGGCCTTACCCAGGTTCCTTTGTCCTTCGGGGAGAACACCCGGACCTTCTCTTTCTCCTGGATTCCGGACCTGGGGGTGAACTTCTCCTTCATCCTAGACGGCTACTCGCTTCTCTTCGTCCTGCTCATAACTGGAATTGGGACGCTGATATTCCTCTATTCCCAGCGGTACATGGGGCATCACACCCACGTTCTCAAGTTCTACTGCTGGATGCTGATATTCGCCGGGTCCATGCTGGGCCTTGTCACCTCGGCGAACCTGATAGTCCTCTACCTGTTCTGGGAGATGACCACCATAAGCTCCTACTTCCTCATCGGCCTTTCCGACGAGAACAGCAGGGCGCGAAAGAATGCCATGAGGGCGCTGATGATAACGGTCCTCGGCGGCCTGGCCATGCTGGCGGGGTTTGTGCTGATTTACATAACCTTAGGCACCTTTGAGCTATATGAGGTGTTGTCCAGGGCGTCGGAAATTCGCGAATCACCCCTGTTGACGCCGATTCTCATCCTGATAATTCTCGGCGCCGTGACCAAGTCGGCCATCTTCCCCTTCCACATCTGGCTCCCTTCGGCCATGGTCGCGCCAACGCCGGTCAGCGCCTATCTGCACTCAGCCACCATGGTCAAGGCCGGCATCTTCCTGGTGGCCCGATTTACTCACGTGTTTGCGGGCATACCGACCTGGGAAGTGACCCTTGTGGTCCTGGGTCTTGCCACCCTGATAGTCGGAGGTATGCTGGCCCTTCGGCAGTACGACCTGAAGGCGCTGCTGGCCTACTCGACAATCAGCCAGCTTGGGATGATGATTGCCCTCTATGGACTGGGCACGGAAGTGGCTGAGGCCGCAGCCACGTTTCATCTTCTGAGCCATGCGGTGTTCAAGGGCGCGCTTTTTCTGATAGCGGGAACCATCGAATACGAGATAGGCACCAGGGAGGTCAGGTCGCTGGAAGGGCTGGCATTCCTGATGCCCGCCCTGGCCGGGGTTGCCGCGGTGGTGTCCCTGTCTCTTGGGGGCATACCGCCCTTCAGCGGTTTCGTCAGCAAGGAGGCCCTGCTCGATGCCGCGCTTCACGTTCCTCATAGCGTCGACGCCTTCCACTGGCTCGCAGCCGTTGTATTGCTCTTGGGGAGCGCGATCACTTTGGCATATTCCCTCAGATTCCTCATCGGTGCCTTTGGAGGCAGACACCGGGGGCCCAGTTCTTTCCGTCCCAGCGTGCCAAACCTGCTGGTATCGGTGCCCGGGGTGCTGGCCGTTGTGACGGTGGTCATCGGCGTATATCCGGAGTTGGTCGATGGCGGGCTGATTTCTCCTGCTGTGGAGGCCCTGGCCGGGCATCCCTACAAGGCGGGACTGCACCTGTGGGGCGGGTTCAAGCTGGCCCTGCTATTCAGCGTCATAGCCATCACCCTGGGGATCATCGCCTACAAGTTCCATCCGCAGATTAACTTGCGGGTGTGGATTTTCTTGGGTCGACGCCTTACACATCGGGGACTGGCAGTGCGCGGGTTTGAGCAGGTGATGGTCTTCCTGACGCGTTCGGTGCCGCGAATCTACCTTCGGTTCCAGAACGGCGATCTCAGGCGGTACATCAAGGTGGTGGTGACGGCGGCGGTGGCGCTGGTAGCAATGGCGCTGGTCCGCGCGGGCGCGCCGCCCCTCTCGCAGCTCATGGAAGGCGCTAGTCCAGGCGTCATAGACTTGGCGCTGGCCGTGTTCCTGGCCCTGGGCGCCGCGTTCCTGTTGTTCCGGCGTAGACCCCTGGAGATGGTGCTGGCTTTGGGATTCGTCGGTGCGCTGGTAACGGCTACCTTTGCTCTGTACAGCGCACCGGACCTGGCCCTCACCCAGCTTGTGGTGGAGCTGCTTATGGTCGTTCTGCTTGTGCTGGGCATCAGCAAGATGCTGAAGACATTCAACGTCTCTGTCCCACGGCGGGTCCTGGCTCTCCAGTTGGGATTCTCGGCTGCCTTTGGGGTCATGGTGACGTTCCTTCTGCTGACGGTGTTGTCCACGCCTCAGCACCCCTCCATAGCTCCCTTCTTCCTGGAGAACAGCGCGGCGCTGGCAAAGGCGAAGAACGTGGTGAACACGATTCTTGTGGACTTCCGCGGCTTCGATACGCTGGGTGAAATTACCGTGGTCGGCATGGCCGCTCTAGCCGTCTTCGCCACGATTCGCGCCGTGAGGGAGGGCCGTTAGAGATGATAAGAGGCCCAATCCTCAGAGTAGTAGCGTCGCTGACCTTTCCCTTCTCGGTACTACTAACACTCTATTTCCTCGTAAGCGGACACAACAACCCCGGTGGCGGATTCATTGCCGGCGTGTTGATGAGCGGGGCCATCGCCCTGCAGTTCATTGCCCACGGGTCGGAAGGCGTGCCCAGGTTTCTGAAGCTTCCCTACGAACGGATTGTAGCGTTGGGATTCGTCATTGCCATGATTGCGGCAACAGCGCCCCTTGTGGCGGGGTATCCCTTCCTGACCAGCTTCCACGCCACGCTGGATGTTCCCGTGCTGGAAGCGAAGATGGAGTTTGCGCTTGCGCAGCTCTTCGACTTCGGCATCTTCCTGCTGGTGGTGGGAGGAGTAATGGCGGCTGTGCTGGCCTTGGCCCAGGACGATGTAGACGAGTCGGAGGAGACGACATCGGACGATGAGACAGCCGGTTCCGAGGCCACGGACGACGAACCCGATACTGGCGCAGAAGCAGACGACAGTGACGTCGTTGCTGAGACAGACGTTGACGCCAGCGCAACCGCACCTGTGCAGGAACCGGCCGAAGAAGGTCAGGTGACGGCCTCTGTTAAAGGGGAAAAATAATGGAGATTCCCCTTTCTATAGCGATTGGAGTGCTGGCGGGAGGTGGTCTGTTCCTGCTTCTCCAGCGGAGCGTTTTCAAGATAGTCATCGGGCTTCTGTTGCTCTCGCACGCCGCCAACCTGACCATCTTCGTCGTGGGCAAGCTTACGAAGGGGGGCTCTCCCATAGCGGAGAAGGGGGCTGACATAGGGGGGTTCGCCGATCCGCTGGTACAGGCGCTGATTCTGACGGCCATCGTCATCGGATTCGGGATAGCCGCGTTCCTGCTGACGCTGGCCGTTCGCACTCACAAGTCGATGGGTTCTGACGACGTAGACGAGATGAGGAACCTGAAGGGATGACGGACTTTCTGCTGGTAGCGCCGGTTCTGGTCCCTCTGACGGGGGCCGTCCTCCTGGTTGCGGCCTGGGGCCGGGCTAGAATTGCCGGCTGGGGGGCGATTGCGACGACGCTCATCGTGCTGGGGTTGTCGGCGTACACGCTATTTGGGGTGCAGCGGGATGGCATACAGGCTACGAATTTGGGGGACTGGCCGGGGCCCTTCGGCATTGTACTGGTTGCGGACCTGTTCAGCGCCGGTGCAGTAGTCGCCGCTTCGCTGGTCGCCGTGGTGTCCCTCGCCGTGGTAATGCTCTCTCAGGACCTGACGGAGCGGAAGTACATCCTGCCCTTCATGCTGTTCCTGCTTGCCGGGGTGAATGGCGCGTTTATGACGGGGGACATCTTCAACCTCTTTGTATTCTTTGAAGTGACCCTGCTGGCCTCATACGCGCTGATGGCAATCGGCGCGGGACGGCTCAGAACGGAAGCGGCCTTCAAGTACGTGGTAATAAACGTCATCGGGTCAACCTTCCTGCTGATGGGCATAGGGCTACTGTACGGGGAGTTGGGCACACTGAACATGGCGCATCTCGCGATTCGCGCGGAAACCGCCGAAAACGGCGCGGTGGTGACGGCCGTGGCAGCGCTGCTGATGGCTGCCTTCGGAATCAAGGCGGCGCTGATTCCCTTCCATTTCTGGCTGCCCGGAGCCTACGCCCAGCTTCCCAGCGGCGTCGCAGTCTTCTTCGGCGCAGTCCTGACCAAGGTCGGCGTCTACAGCATGATACGGGTCTTTACGCTGGTGCTGGGACACGACCAGGATTACGTCCAGCCCCTGATTTTCGTGATGGCGGGGTTGAGCATTGTGCTGGGCGCGCTGGGCGCAGTGGCCCAGAGGGACATCCGGTCGATCCTGACGTGGGACATCATCAGTCAGGTGGGTTATATGGTGATGGGGCTGGCCCTGTTCACCACTGCTTCGGTCGGAGCCGCCATCTTCTTCATGCTCCAGTATATGCCGGCGAAGGCTGCCCTGTTCTCCGTTGCCGCCGCTGTGGAGAAGCTGCAGGGCACGGGCAACATTTCTCGATTGGGAGGGCTGGCTAAAGCATACCCGGTACTTTCGGTCCTGTTCCTTGTGCCCGCCATGTCGCTGGGGGGCATTCCGCCCCTGAGCGGCTTCTGGGGCAAGCTGGCGATTCTGGAGTCGGCGTTGAGTCTGGGCAGCCCCGCCGCCTATGCCATGGCAGGCGTGGCGCTGGTAGGAAGCCTGCTGACCCTGTTTGCGATGTTCAGGATCTGGCAGTCGGTATTCTGGGGCGAGGCGAAGGGGAATAACCGAGAATCCAACGCGTCTTCTACGGTCTATCTCTACGCCGTGCCGATAGCCGTAGTCGCCTCTATAACGGTGGTTCTGGCGGTGGCCGCTGCCGGTCTGCATGACATAACGTCGGAGGCGGCGCGGCAGCTTCTTGACCCGTCCCAGTACGTCGACGCTGTGAATCCGGCCCTGCTAGAATAGCGAAATACCATGAGAGCGCTTACCTTCATCCTGCTTGCCGCAGCCTTCTGGTTGTTTCTAGGCAGCACCCTTCAGTGGGTGGCGGCATTGGCAGGAGTTCTATTGGCGGGCCTGCTATATTTCTACCTGCGGGGTAACCTGCTTTCCACAATTTTCGAGAGAGGTTGGGGTGCGTGGAAGGACCCCTTCTCCGCAATTATTGGCATAGTCCGCTACTCTTGGTCAGTGGTGATAGCCAACCTGAAGGTTGCCCGCCTGATTATCGACTTCAGACGCCCGGTACGTACCGCCATCCTGAAAGTCTATGCGGGCGAGATGGGGGAGCTTGAGGGGACCATCGTGGCCAATTCCATCACTCTGACGCCAGGTACCATCACCGTGGACTTTTCTGACGACAGACGGTACATGTACGTCCACGTTCTGGAGGCCGACGATGTGGATGCCGCCAGGCAAGCGCTGCTGGGACATCTGGAAACCCACTTCGGAAAGGGACTCAAGTGGTGGAAATCGCCCTGAACGTCGCGTTGATTCTGCTAGCGCTGGGTCTGCCAGTGTCCCTCTACAGGCTGGTGCAGGGCCCAACCGCGGCGGACCGGCTGCTGGCCGTGGAGACCGCCATACTGCTTGCCCTGGGGCTTATCGCCGTCTTCACCGTCAAGTATGCGCCGGAGCTATTCCCTGCAGTGCTGGTGCTGGCCCTGATTGCGGTGGTGTCCTCCGTTGCGGTATCCAAGTACCTGATTAACGGGAAGCCCTTCTAGGATGAACGTGGCCGACGGAATAGCATCGACCCTAATGGCCGTTGGGGCGGGCTGGACCCTTTTGGGGGTGTTGGGCCTTCTGCGATTCCCCGACGTATACACGAGGCTTCATGCCACGGGGTTGGCGTCCACCGGGGGCATTGCGTTGCTGCTGGCGGGAGTGGTCGTATACTTCGCCACCCGCTCAGTGACTCTCAGCGTTCTCGCCGCCCTGACGATGGTATTCGTCTTGCTGACGTATCCCCTGGCCAGCACTGCGATAATCTCCGCCGCCCACCGTACGAAAGTCCCTAGTGTTGCGCCTGCTATCGCTGACGAGTTGGAGACAGATGAAAAAAGCGCATCGGGCAGTGCCGATGCGCGCAGTGGTGGGCAAGGAACGAAGGGGGAGTAGCTACTGGGGCGGTTCACCGGCCTGAATCATGAATCTGTCTTGAACGGTTGCGCGGTAACTCTTGACCTTAGCAATGTCTGTATCTAGTCGACTAACAGGGACCTCTAAGGACTCAATACGTTTGTTGGTATCTTCAATGCTGCGCCCTTGAATCCTAAGCATTAGGAAGAACATAAACAACGCCAGCGCGAAGCCTACACTCAGGGTAGCAATTAGGGTTATGGTTTCAATTGGTATCATCTTTCCAACCTGTACGTTTTCGTGTCAATCTTACCTAACCGCCATAAACAACAGGCGTTCCATTTGCAAGTTTAGCCCAACCTTTGCAATCCTGACCGCCTATCGGCTATCATCAACGCTGATTCCGCTATAGAATAGGGGGCGGAGTGCGCTCAGCGCCCGCTCAGGAGGTGATTGTTGAGTACATACGCCGTAGAGGTGGTCTATAGGGGCATCTTCCAGAAGAGACTTTCAGGCAATATATGTCGTTCCATTGTGCTTGCTTCCCGACTTGAAGGGAAGATTGGCACGGCCTTCGGGCGCTACGGCGATTCGCCGGAGCGCAACGGCATACCCGCCAAGTATTTCGCGGTGGTTGCCGACGACGCTCTTGAGCTGGAAGAATACCTGGCCCAGTACGAACCTACCCAGGTAGACGCGACTATCGTCGTCGACGATACCCTGTGCAAGGGCGTCGAGTCCTGGGCGTGGTACGGGCTTCAGCCGATCAATGCACTGACTAAGCCCGGCGGGACCGTCGTCGTCACCTCCTACCAGGACCCGGAGCAGTTGAAGGAGGATATCCACGTCAAGGACGAGCCCTATAATCTGGCCATCGTCAAGGGGTCGAAGAGCTTCTCAGGACTGTGGGTCTACAAGGACGACCATACAGACGTGCGCGTTCTCGGGGCGTTGGCCCGGGTGGTGCCCGAAATGGTGGGCCTGGAGTCCTACCAGAAGGCCATACTTCAACAGTGGAAGAGCGACACCAAAGTCGTCTCCTCCCAGCGTTCCCACGAGCGGGTGCACATCACGCCCGTGGAGCCTGGCGAGGGCAACGAGACGGAGCCCTACAGCTTCGAGATGCCCGGCTGGCAGGAGATGGAGGAGGCACTGGTCATCCCCGGCATCGCCGAGGGCGGCGGATTCCGCGGCGGCGAAGGCGGCTTCGAGCCCGTTCGCAGCGCAGTGTTCAAGAAATACTCCACCCGCACCATGCGTCCGGTAGTGAACTTTGAGACCTGCACCAAGTGTACTCTCTGCTGGCTCCAGTGTCCCGATTCCTGCTTCGACGTGACGCCGGACGGGCTGTACGACGCCAACATGGAGGCGTGTTGCGGCTGCGGCGTCTGCGAGGACGTTTGCCCCGTGCCAAACTGCATAACCATGGTCAACGAGGAAGCCTTCGGCGACAACGACAGCCAGTATGAACACTGGCAGAAGAATCGTGATGACTACATGGAGTGGCTGGAGAAGAAGATAGCCTTGGGCAAGAGCGAACGCCGCTCCCACGGGTTCCACCACGTGGGCCAGTACCAGGAGGAGCTAGCGGAGGTGGGCAGTGACGACTAAGACAGACATTCAGACCCTTGAGACCGAGGAGCTGATAAGCGGCAGCGAAGCCATCGCCCGCGCCTGCGCCCTGGCCGACGTGGACGTAATCACCGCCTATCCCATCCGTCCCTACGACACGGTGATGCAGTTCGTCTCCAAGCTCATCGCCGACGGGGAGCTCACCTGCGAATACATCGTGGCGGAGAGTGAGCACTCCCAGTTCGAGATTGTGAAGCACGCCTCCGCCGTTGGCGCGCGTGTGTTCACCGGGTCCAGCGGCGTGGGCTGGTTCTACGCCTTCGAGGCCCTTGCCGTCACCTGCGGGCTTCGGCTGCCGATGGTGGCCATGGTGGGCAACCGGGCGCTGGACGATCCCGGCGCTTTCGGCTGCGAACATAACGACGCCCTTGCCGTTCGCGACCTGGGGTGGATGCTGAACTGGGCCGCCACAGCCCAGGACTGCATCGACACCGCTTTTCTGGCCTGGCGAGTGGCGGAAGACCCCCGCGTCTTCCTCCCCGTTGCCATCAGCACGGACGGAGCGTTTCTCACGCACTCGCAGCAGATAGTGAAGGTGCCGGACAAGAGCCTGGTCGACAAGTTCCTGCCCGCCTACGACCGGGGGAAGTTCCAGCTTCATCCGGACAACCCCATCACCATCGCGCCCCAGGTCAACGAGGACTGGCTGATGGAGATTCGGCGCCAAACGGACGCAGCCATGCGCCGCGCCCGGGGCGTCATCATCGAGGCCCACGAAGACTTTAAAAGCATCTTCGGGCGGGGCGGCGACCCCTTCCTGGAAGAGTATATGACTGACGACGCCGACGTGGTCCTGATGGGCATGGGGACGCTCACCCTTCCCCTGAAGGTCACCGTGCGTCGGTTGCGAGAGCGGGGCCACAAGGTTGGGTTCATCCGTGTCAAGTGGTTCCGTCCATTCCCCACGCCGGAGATAATCGAAAGTCTTTCGAGATTCAAGGCGGTGGGGGTTATCGACAGGGACTACTCGCTTGGGTCGCCGCTGAACGGTGGAGTGCTCTTCAATGAAGTGCGCTCGACCATGTACTCGTCGGAGACGCGTGTGCCCATAGTCGGGTTCGTCGCCGGACTGGGAGGGCGGGAGATAACCTTGCGTGCCACCCGCGAGATGTTCGATATCATCGAGAAGGCCGCGGAAGAAGGCACCAAGGGACAAGAAATTCACTGGATTGGAGTGAGGGAGTAGATATGACGACCACACAACAGCTGACGCCCCTGCGGGGAGTAAAACAGTCGCCCCTGGAGGAGTTCTTCACCTCCGGCCATCGCACCTGCCAGGGCTGCGAGTCGGCCCTCGTTATGAAGCTCATGATCAAGGCCGCCGGGCCTCGGACCATCGTCCTTGGCAGCACGGGCTGCATGTACGTGGCCAACACCACCTACTACTCCACGCCCTGGGTGGTGCCGTGGATGCACACCCAGCTTGGCTCCTCCGGTTCTGCAGCCCTAGGCACCGCGGCGGGACTCAAGGCCCTGATGCGCAAGGCTAAGATGAAGGACGAACCCATAAACGTCATTGCCTTCTGCGGCGACGGAGGCGGCGTGGATATGGGCCTCTCTGCTATCTCAGCCGCCCTGACCCACAACGACTACAATCTGCTGATTCTCCTTTATGACAATGAGTCCTACGCCAACACGGACATTCAGGTCTCCGGCTCTTCCCCCTGGGGCGCCAACTCCACCTTCAGTCCACCGGGCAGCGTCCACCGCATCATGAACAAGCGGTGGAAGAAGAACACGGCGGGAATGCTGGCAGCTGGTCATCCCCAGGTGAGGTACATCGCAACCGGCTGCGCGTCCTACGCCACAGACATGATGAACAAGGTCAGGAAGGCCCTCAGCATCGGGGGGCCCACGTTCATTCACACCTTCGACCCGTGCCCGAAGGGTTGGGACTACGACCCCATGTATTCCCATGAGCTAGGGATGCTGGCGGTGCAGACGGGCATCTGGGTGCAGTACGAAATCGAAGATGGGAAGATAATCCTCAACGGCCCCTCGCGAACGTTGGCAGCGGGACGCCCCCGCTTGCCGGTGGAGAAGTACCTGGAGCGTCAGGGCCGGTTCGCCCACTTCACCAAGGAAGACGTGGCCTACTTCCAGGACCAGGTCGACCAGATGTGGGAAAAGTGGTGGATCCCCGGCGTCGTCCCCCCAGGCATGGCAGAGGGCTAACTGGCTCCAGATGGCATAGTGCCTTAGGCAGACAATGGGCAGCAGGAAGACCCACGAAGGCGTAGAAAAAGTCTACGCGGCGGCTGAAGCATGGGTGGACTGCGCTCTGCGCAAAGACGATTCCCTGTTCACCCCCGACAAGCCCATTTGGACGCGGGAGTTGCTGGGAGAGTTGCGACGGCGGTTCTTAGACCAGCCGGATGTGTCAAATGACAGCTTCCTTGTAAAGCTGGAACGGCAGTTATCGGATAGTCCCCCAGAGATCTATCAGCTTATGGGGGAGATGCTGTACTTCCATTTCCTGATTGTTTGGACGAGCAGCAGTTACAATGAGCGCTTAAGAATTGAAACCGTACTCGGATGGTCTTCGGAACCCGTGGAGATCCCGGACAACCTTATCAATGCTCTAACACCAGGAATAGCAGCTCCCGGGGCTTACTTCCACACATCCCGTCCATATCAGGTTGGATTCCTCATTGAGTTCGCCGAGCAGTTGAAAGAACAGGATGCAATCGAACGAGGCCGTTTGCTTGACGATCCGTGGGCATTCAAGAACTTTGTACTTGGGTTGGAATTGCGTAGCCAGCTTCTCAGGGACTACCCAAACACACCCAGCGCCCAACGTCATGCCCTGCTCCATCTTGCTTATCCGGATACCTTCGAGGGGACAGTCAGCGTTGATCAAAAGAATCAAATGGCCGGAGCGAAAGCGTTTACGGACTTCATTATTGAGCCCACTGAAGACGTTGATCGGAAGCTAGAAGCCTGGCCGAAAAGTGGTATAGAGGGACTATACTGTAGGAAATGGATGAAGTGGGAGAGAAGTGATGCTGGGAGAGCGATCTGATCAGAGAGGCTTGTGGGAGGCT
>DAOUKX010000145.1:0-18258 GCA_034420855.1 Dehalococcoidia bacterium | reverse complement strand
CGTAGGGACGACCCTTGGGTCTCCCTCTTCCCCCCAACGTCACCTGTCATTTCGAACGAAGCGCAGCGGAGCCGAGAAATCTCGCTCCCAGCCACACCTGAACTCCCCCATTTGTTCACGCCTACGAAGACCCTTGCTTAACCGTCACCTCCCTCTTCCCTCCTCTCCCGTCCTGGGAGAGGGCTAGGGTGAGGGTGAACCCTCTTTTACCGCAATTCCTCCTGGTGCGTCCGGCAGAAGTCGCTGATTATGTCAATCGTCCGGTCGATCTCCGCTTCCGAATGCGCCCCCGATATGAACCCCCGCGGACTCCGCGTAACGAACACCCCGTTGTTCATCAGGTGGTTCTTCATCGCGTACCCCTTCGGGTTATCCCGGTTCAGCAGCGTCATATTCGCGATGTCCCGGTAATTATCCAAAGGCTGTCGGGTGAAGTACATCCCCCATATCGAGCCGAAGTTGTAGCACCGGGCATCAATCTCCAGCTCGTCCGCCATAGCGTTCAGCTCGTCCGTGATCTTGTCCCCCAGACGCCACAGCTTCTTGTGGATCTCCCCGTCACGAAGCAGTTCGATAGTCTTCAGCGCCGCCGCCACTCCGATAACCTGTCCGTTGTACGTGCCCTGGAAGAACACAGGACCTTCCGGCTGGAACAACGAAATTATATCCCTCTTCCCCGTCAACGCCGCAATGGGAAATCCGTTGGCCATCGCCTTCCCGAAGACCCCCAAGTCCGGCGTAACGCCCAGCATCGCTCCCGCCCCGCCCAGGTGTGTCCGAAATCCCGTCACCACCTCGTCGAAGATCAGGATGATGCCGTGCTTGTCGCACAGGTCCCGCAGCAGTTGAAGGAAGTCCAGCCTCATCACCGGGCAGCCGCCGCTGTACCCCGGCTCCACCACAATCGCCGCCAGCTCGTCCTTCTCCCGCTCCACGATGCGCTCCACCGCCTCGTTGTCGTTGAAGGGCGCCACCACTACCTGCTCCGCCGTCGACTGCAGCATTCCGGGATACTTCGCCACCGGGGTGGGATTGTCTGCCGGGCCCGCATCCTCCAGATTGGGGCGGATGCTCACAATCAAATAATCGTGCCAGCCGTGGTACCCGCCTTCGAACTTCAACACCTTCGTCTTGCCTGTATATGCGCGCGACACCCGAACGGCGTTGTACATCGGGTCGGACCCTCCGCCGCCGCACAGAATGCTCATTTCCCCGCAGGGAATGATCTCCGAAAGCAGTTTGGTCAGCTCCAGCTCCTTCGGATGCGGCGTCGCCGAAAGCACCCCCTCGTCCTCCATCACCTCGAAGACCGCCTGGCGTACCTGCGGGTCGTTGTACCCCAGTACCGCCGGGCCAAACGACCCGTGGTAGTCGATGAACTCGTTGTCGTCCACGTCCCAGATACGGGAACCAAGGGTCTTCTTGATGAACAGCGGGTATGGCTCATACCAACGACCATCGCCGATGACCCCGGCGGGCGAATACTTCCGCGCCTCCTCGAACATCTTGAGGGTGTTTTCCGTCTTGATAGTCAGTTCAACCTCTAGCACGATTCCACCTCATACCTTTCGCTGCTTGATTGCCAGTACCTTTACCATCCCTCTTCCCCCTTGACGGGGGAAGATTGAGCCTGTCCTGAGCTTGTCGAAGGGGTGAGGGTAAATCCCCCTCCATTTCGTCATTCCGGCGAAAGCCGGAATCCATCTTCCACTCCCTCGGCCAACCTCAAACTTGCCGTCATGCAATGACCTACACCCCCATCCTGTAACGCTGGACCGCGTTGTCGCACACAATCTTGCGCTTCACGCTTTCATCCAACTGACCCATGGTCCGCTCGATTACGTCACCGGAGTCCGGCCATACGCCGTCCGGATGGGGATAGTCCGAACCCCACATCAGATTGTTCTCGCCGATGAACTTGGCCATGTACCCCACCGTCGGGTCGTCCTGGAAGGTCGTCGCCCCCTGCCGGAACCAGTACTCGCTCGGCATCAGGCTCAACGGCGGGTCGAACTTCTTGTCAATAAGATTGTCCTTGTACTGCACGTCCAGACGCTCCGTCACAAAGGGAACCCAGCCCGCGCCGCATTCGCCCAGCACAAACTGGAACTCCGGGAACTTCTCGCATGTGCCGCTCATGATCGTGCTCACAAGCCATTCGGAACCGGCCAGCTGGCTCAGAGTCAGGTACGTCCCCTTCTGGGCCAGCTCGTTCTGCTCCGCCTCCTCCGGGGTATAGGCCTCCCCCGACTTCCGCTCCGTCGGCGGCTGGGGCACGCGAATTCCGCCCCCGCCAATGTGGAAGGAAAGCGGCAGCCCCGTATCCTGCGCTGCCTCCCATAGCGGGTCCCAATAGCCGTCCCGCATGTAAATCGGCCACGTGAACGACGTATACAGGTCCGCACCCCTCAGGCCCAGCTTCGCCGCACGACGAAGCTCATTTGCAGCAGTAATCGGGTCCGTAATGGGAATGCAGGCCAGCGCGTACCAGCGCCCGGGACGGGTGTTGCAGAAGTCCACAACCCACTCGTTGTATATGCGATACGTAGTAGTCAGCAGGTCCAGATCCTTGATCCGCATCCCCGCGTTCGTCATCCCGTAGAGCACCTCTGCGTCAATCCCGTCCATCTCCATGTCCTTCATGCGCAGTTCCGGCGTTGTCGGATGAGGCCCGCCCTCGTAGTATCCCACGTCGTACATCCTGTCGATGCGATATCGCAGGTTCCGTCGAGGAGCCGTAAAGGCGAAACTAAGTCCGCCCGCCACACCCAGCTCCGTGCCTTCCGCCACCCAGCGGGGCCCCTCCTCCGTGTCCACCACCCGCGGCACTTCATCCTTCAGATGTTCCGGCGCATTGTCGACAAAAAGATCCCCGGGCAGCCAGCTCAGGTCGATGTGCGAGTCCCCGGATACTCGGTTGTATTCCATTACGCTCCCCCTTAGCCAGTATTGCTGCGACTATACAAGAGATGCAACGTTTGGGCAACAATCTCCCTCCCTCCCCCTACCTCCTACCTCCTCCCTCCTCTCCCGTCCTGGGAGAGGAGGGAGGTGAGGGTAATCGGGGTGGTGTGTAGGACAGGCCTGGCGGCTGCGCAAGGGTCTCCGTAAGCGCGAGTCCATCTTCTTCCCTCTTCCCCCTTGACGAGGGGAGATTGAGATGGGGGTGAATCCCCAACCATCTTACCCCCTAGATGCAAAACCCTCGTGGTCGCCCCCTCCCCCTCAACCCAAATGTCATTACGCACAGCGCAGCGCCCACTATATTCGTCACCCCTGCGAAAGCAGGGGCCCACGGCGGGGAGGTGTCGGTCTGGCCCCCCTCCGCCCTCGGCCACGCTGGGCACAGCCAACAATCTCCCCCACGTCCATCTCCGCAAAACTTGCCGTCACCCAGTGACTCCATTGTGCCATACTGCCCATTGTCACAAATCCCCCTCTCCTGCTAACCTGTTCCTATGAACAATCCAACTACTCTTCCTCTACCTCCAGCACCGCTGCCAATATCGATACTTCTTGTCAACACATCTCCACCATGCCACAAAAAATTTTCAAACGAAACGAATCTAATTCCACCATATCTACGCCTGACTACCTCTAAAATGACCATAGTCGTTTCTGAAAACGAATCAGTCGTTTTAGAGACTCAGTCTCACTTCTTCCAACCCCATTACATCTCCGATATTACCCCTTGCCTCCACACTACCCCTGTCCCCGCCCACGGTTGACCCCCTACCCGCCTACAGCTACAATCCCACCAACCCCGACATTTGGAGGCCCTATACCGACATGAATCTCATCATCCGCAATGTTAACCTCATCGACGGCTCAGGCGCCGATCCCGTCCCCTCCGCCAGCGTGGTCGTCGAAAACGGCATCATCTCCTGGATTGGAGAAGGCGACATCTCTTCCCTCAACCGCTCCCACTACGAGGAAATCAACGGCCAGGACCTCACCCTCATGCCCGGCACCCTCGACTGCCACGAGCACTTCTGCGGCGATGGCGGCAAGGACGGCGTCCGCATCATGAGCCAGCAGGCCGACGACCGCGACGTCCTCTTTGAACGCGCCGTCGCCAATGCCCGACGCTCCCTCATGGCCGGCCAGACCTCCGCCCGCGACGTTGGCTCCCCCCACGGCATCAGTATCACCCTCGCCCGCGCCGTCGCCGCTGGCTCCATCCCCGGCCCCCGCATCACCGCCTCCGGTCAGTGGATCCAGTTTCCCACCACCTGGCCCGGCGCGAGCATGCGCACCGTCAACACCGCAGAGCAGATGCGCGAGACCATCACCGCCCAGATAGCCCAGGGCGCCGGCCTCATCAAGGTCGGTGCCACCGGCGAAAACGAGGACGGCACCGGCTACGGCCCCCTCGGCTACGACATCGCCAAGCTCGTCGCCGACATGGCCCACGCCGCTGGACTCAGGGCCGCCGCCCACTGCTGGTACGCCCGCCCCGAGGACACTGCCGGTGTTTTCGAAGGCGCCCGACAGGCCGTCGCCGGCGGCATCGACTCCATCGAGCACGGCACCCACATCGACGACGAAACTGCCAAACTCATGGCAGAAATGGGCACCTACCACGTTCCCACCCAGTCCACCTGGGACTACCCAATCCGCGCCGCCGAACGCTGGAACATGCCTAGGGCTGACGTGGAGAAGTATGAACATCAGCGGGACTCCTCCATCGCCAGCGTCAAGCGCACTATGAAGTACGGCGTTAAGATAGTCGCCGGTACCGACGCCGGTGGCGCGCCCGTGCGTCACGGCACCCTCGTCCGCGAAATGGAACTCCTCGTCCAGTCCGGCATGTCACCCATGGACTCTATCCGCGCCGCTACCAGCCTCGCCGCCGAGCTTACCGGCACCCTGGACCAGGTTGGTACCGTTGAAGTCGGCAAGCTAGCCGACCTCATCCTCGTCGACGGCGACCCCATGTACGACATGCAGGCCCTCCGCAACATATGGGCCGTCTTCCAAGGTGGCCGCCGCATCCGATGAACTCCCCCCATCTTCTTCCTCATCCCGTCCTGGGAGAGGATTGAGGTGAGGGTGCGAGCGCAACCCACCCCCATTTCCGGCCTTATCCCTTCCCCCTCGACGGGGGAAGGTTAGGATGGGGGTGAAACCCCTCCCAACCAAACTGAAAGGACCACCATGACCCAGGAACGAATAAAAATAGGCATCATCGGTGCCAACCCCAACGTCGGCTGGGCAGGACGCGCCCACTTCCCCGCCCTCCTCAACCTCCCAGAATTTGAAGTCGCCGCCCTCTGCACCAGCAGGCCCGAAAGCGCCAAATCCGCCGCCGAATACTACGGCGTCCCCAACTATTTTCACGACTTCCGCGAAATGGTCCAGCAGCCCGACCTGGACGTTATCTCCGTCTCCGTAAGGGTCACCCTCCATCACGAAATGGTCCTGGCCGCCCTCGCCGCAGGCAAGCACGTCTTCTGTGAATGGCCCCTCGGCAGAAACCTCGCTGAAGCTGAAGAAATGGCCTCCGCCGCACGCGGACGTAATCTGCGCACCATGGTCGGCCTCCAGGCCCAGGGAGACCCCGTCCTCCTCCGCCTCAAGCAGCTCCTCCAGGAAGGCTACGTAGGCCAGGTCCTCAGTTGCAATATGACCCTCTTCACCGAAGGCCGCATCCACCTCGAATCCGCTGACGTCTGGGAAGCCGAGTACGCCAACGGAGCCTCGGCCCTCACCATCGGCGGCGGACACACCCTCGACGCCCTCGCCTTCTGCGTCGCCGAATTCCACGAAATCTCCGCCCAGGTCTCCACGGAGCTCAAGCATCGCTACGTCTCCGACACCAACACCTACGTCCTCGTCACCTCCCCTGACCACATCCTCATCGGCGGCAAGCTGGCAAACGGCGCCGCCGTCTCCGCCACCGTCGCCTACGTTCCCTGGCACACCAGCGGCTGGAGAATAGAAGTCTACGGCTCCGAAGGCACCCTCAGGGCCATCTCTGACAGCTACCCCCAAATTGTCAAGCCCCGCCTCTTCGGCGCCCGCAAAGACGACACTGAACTGAAGGAAATCACCATCCCCGACGAACTGATCTGGATTCCCGATGAAGTCCCCCAGGGCCCCGGCTACAACGTGGCCCAGATCTTCCGCAAAATGGGCGAAGGCGTTCGCGACGGCCAGGACGTTCAGCCCGACTTCGACCGTGCTCTCCAGATTCACCGCCTCATCCACACCATCGAAGAGTCATCCCGCACCGGCAAGCGCCTCAAACTCCAATAACCCCCCAAACCCCAACAACCCATCCTCTCCTCTCCCATCCTGGGAGAGGATTGAGCCTGCCCTGAGCTTTCGAAGGGGTGAGGGTAAAATCCCCATCCTCCGTAGAGCCTTCCCCCGCGAAAGCGGAGGGGGGTCGCTCGCCCCCCAACGCTAAAGCGCCCGGCCTCAAATGAGACCGGGCGCCTTTCATTTCTCTTCGCTAATCAGTCTGGGGAGGTAACCGCTACCTCATCTTTGCGTACTCCCACTTCACTGTCGCGGAACGCAGACCCTGGTACTCCTCAATCACCCCGGGATCGTACCCGTAAGCCTGCAGGTACCAGAACAGCGGCACTGTGGCGTAGTTGTTGTACAGGTAGTCGCCCAGCGCCTCCATCTGTCGTATCCGCTCTGTCTTATCGATGGTTACCGCAAACTCTCTGACCAACCGGTCGAGGTCCGGGTGATCAAAGGTATGCGAAGTGAAATTCTGGTCGATGTGTTCAGGTATCTTCAGGTTCAGTGCGACCTGCAGCTCGTGGGATACCCGACCGAAGGGCATCATGGCGGCTCCCACATCCAACCCGTACTCCTTCATCTGACCCCAGAGATTATCCGTCTGGTCCACCGAATCAATCTGAATCCCCACGGCCTGCCAGTAGTTGGCCACCGTCTCTGTCAGGTCTCCAACTTCGGGAATAACGCTGGAAGCTCCAAACTTGACCTCCATCTTGAATCCGTCGGGATATCCCGCCTCCGTCAGAAGCCGTTTCGCCTCCTCGGGATCATAGGGATACGGCACAAAGCTGTCCTTGAAGCCGTAGTCAGAGGCAGGGAATATGTGGGTTACGGGCATGTACGCCATCTCCCCGCCGTAGAAGACATCGTTCATCTCCTCCCGGTTGATGGCTATGTTCAAGGCCTTCCTCACCCTCAGATCAAGCAGCGGGTTGTTCTCGTTCAAGGTCACGCCGTACTCTTCCGTCGCTCCTTCCGGAAGCTGGTAGAACTGGCCGCCCCAGTGCAATTCCACCATGTTGGAAGGCTGGGTGCTCCATGTAATCGCGAAGCCCCTGTCCCTGATCCGCTGAATTCCGTCAGTCGTGTTAGAGACTATCGCCGCCTGCACCTCTTTGGTCAACAGCACCGCCTCTCTGGTGGCCTGCTCCCGGATAAGCCGGAACTCCAACTCGTCCATCTCTGCCGTCTTGCGCCAGTGGTCCTCCACCTTCTCGTAGAGGAAAAACTCGTTGGTTACGTGGTCCACAAACCTGAAGGCGCCGGTGCCAACCGGATGGTCCGAATAACCCTCGTCGCCTACCTGATTGTAGTAGTCCTCACTCTGCATAACAAACGTGAGTTCGGCCGCCCAGACATCTAGGATCGGCCACGGTTCAACGGTATTCATGTCTATTTCATAGGGACCCTTCACGTCAAAGTGACTCTCATCCGGCAAGTTGCCGGCCCAGAACACCGCACCTGTAAGCGCTGCGTCGTCCTTCGTCACCTCGCGCCACGTGTGGATTACGTCATCGGCGTTGAATTCAACCCCCTGCCAGCCGGGCGCGTCGTTGAACATCACGCCTTCCTGTAGCTGGAAAGACCAGGTTGTGCCGTCCGGGCTCACCGACCATTCCTTGGCCAGCTGCGGCTCGAATTCATAGGTCACCCGGTCATTCCCAATAAGGAAGTCAAAGGCAGGGCGAATGTGGATAACGCCGCCGAAGCCCGCCTTCCTCGGCAGAGTATCCTGAATCACCATCGGCGGCATGGCAATCGCAACTCTTGTTGTCACCGGTTCAGGCGCCATTGTCGGCGCAGGCGTCGGTGTGGGTGCTGCCGTAGGCGCAGGCGTCGGCGTCGGAACAGGTGTAGCGACCGCTGACCGCACAATGCGAGCCACGTCTGCCTCACTAAGTGGCTCCGTCTGAGCCGCCGCCGCTTCCGCTAGCGCCGCTCCTATGGCCGCAGTAACGTCTTCCTGTTTAACCCCTTCGGCTGCTGCTGCCGTCACTGCGCTGTCCACCATTCTCTGAATCTCTGCGCTGGAGATGCCCTCAGGCGCACTTTCGCTGACCGCTGCCTCAATCAGGGACCGAATCTGGTCCTCGCTCAAAGGCGGCTGCATCTGCGCCATTGCATTCATCATGGTCTGCTCCAGCCGGGCAGCCATCTGGTCGGCCAACGCCGTGACGTCAACGGGTGCTGCCGTTGGCGCAGGCGCCGGTGTCTCCTCCTCGTCATCACCTCCGCAAGCCACAATCACCAGCAACGCACACCCCAGCACCGCCAACAATCCCATTACTTTCCAAGTTTTCTGTCG
The DNA here is from genome assembly GCA_034420855.1 of Dehalococcoidia bacterium. Classification (GTDB taxonomy): domain Bacteria; phylum Chloroflexota; class Dehalococcoidia; order Lucifugimonadales; genus JAPULR01. The sequence goes on along the minus strand of DAOUKX010000145.1, from coordinate 9,698 downwards.
CCAGGCATCCATCGAAGTTACCCCCTATCTATCAAATCTAGGTTGGGTTCCCGCCCGCAGGCGCTCACCGCATATTAAAGGAACGCTTTTTGAGTGTCAACTTCGATAGTCGCCACGCCGAATTACGCATGACTTCCTCAGTATATACCTACTCACACAGCCTCTTCCGTTCAAATTACGAAAATCGCAATATGCAGCTTTCCTTCAGTTTTTGAACTCCCGCTACCGTCTCCCTCCCTCTCATTGGGACCATACAAAAACAATCGCCCTCCGTGTGGAGGGCGATTGTTAACCTTGTCTCTAGCTTTCAGAGGTAGGCTTACTTATACACGGGCACCGTGTACTCGTGATGCCTGGACGGTCCCATGTGCAGGTGCCGTCCCTCGTAGGACTGTACCACCTCGGGGTTGACCACAACCTGACCGAACACCCAGAACAGCGGGATGATCAGGTGGTTCTCGCGCGCCCATTCCGTCGCTTCTATCTCGATAGCGCGAAGGGTGTCCCAGTCGGAGACTGCCTCCAGTCGGTCGACGAAATCGTAAATCTCGTCATGCATCTGCCATTCCTGCCGCCATCTGACGTTGTTCCTGAAATGGTTCACCAGTCCGCCTGTGGTGGGCGGGCCAAACCGCGTCTGGTGGACGCCTCTGGCGTGCTCCCGATTTCTCGCCTTTGAAGTCATCTGCGCCGTGTTGATCGGAATGAGATTCACGTCGATACCGACTTGTTCGAAGTATTGGGCTATCACCTCCGCCGTTTCACCTATCTCAGGGAGGCCCGTCAGCGGAGGCGTAACGTGGAGCTCAATTTCAAAGCCGTTGGGATAGCCGGCGTTGACTATCAATTCCCGGGCCCTGTCCGGGTCGTATGCGTAGGGAGCCCAGTTCGGGTTGGCATGGGGCCACCACGGAGGGAAGGCCCAGTGGGTTGTGACGATGCCCTGGTCGCCAAAGAACTGCTTGTTCAACTCATCCCGGTTTATGGCCAGGTTCAGCGCCTCTCGAACGTCCTTCACTCTTAGCGGGCTTTCCTCGTCTATCTCATAGCGCCCTGGAGGACACATCCTGTTCTCGTCAGGCTTGACTTCATTGCCGGGCGGGCAATTGCCGTAGCCGTCCGGACGGGTGGCTGAGAACATGCCGCCAATGAACATGAACGTATAGAAGGCTGGCACTGTGCTGTTCTGTACCTGGAAGCCTCTGGATATTGCCTGCTCGTGAAGGCTCCTGGCGATGCTCACAATGTCTGCCTCTTTGGTGTAGAGCATGGCAGTGCGAGTGGCCTCTTCCGTCACGTAGAAGAACTGGAGCTCATGGAACTCCGGAGTCTGCCTGTAGTGATCTTCCACTCTTTCAAGTGTCAGTCCCTGGTTTATAGCGAAGTCGACGTATGTGAAGGGGCCGGTGCCGATGGGATCAGCTATGTAGGCATCCTCGCCCACGTCATTGTAATAGTCTTCGCTGGCTACGCCACGCCGGTCGTCGGTGCTCCAGTAGCCCCAAGTCAGGTTGGGCGAGTTGAGCTTCCACACGAACTCGTAGTCGCTGATCTTCTCAAAGTGTTCGTCGTCAAACGTGGAGAACGGACCCACCGCGCCCGGGAAGCTCGCCTGCCACGGCGGGAAGTTGTTCACCATGTACGAGAATTGAACGTCGTCAACGGTAAACACGTAGTCCGTGGGTTGCTTGTTCTGGTAGAAGGGAACGCCCTCGTGCAGCTTGAACCGCCAGTCCTGGGCGTTGTTGCTCACTTCCCAGCTCTCCGCCAAGTAGCCTACCCACTGTTCACTGAAGCGGTCTATGTGCAGCATACCCTCATATATATTACAGAGAGGGCCTTGGGCGCTTTGCCAGCCGGCAAGCTGCCATTTGGTCGTTGCCTGAACGCCCGGTGGCGCCATGGACACTCGCAGCCGCGGCTGCACGGGTTCCTTGGGCTCCATCATAGCCGGCGGTGCCGTCGCTGTCGGCGTAGCCGTCACATCAGGAATAAACCTCTGCCGCGTCGGTGTGGGCGCAACAGTCGCCGCCGGTGCGGGGGCCTGCGTCGCCGCCGGTGCGGGCCGCTGCGTCGCAGCTGGCGCAGGAGGTTGCGTCGCCGCTGGTGCGGGCGGTTGCGTTGGAGCCATTGTTGGCGCTGCTGTCGGCGCCGGTGCTGCTGGCGCTGCCGTGGCTGCCGGTGTGGGCGTTGCTTCATCCTCGTCGTCCCCGCCGCACGCCACAATCACCAGCAAAAGCCCTCCAATCAAGGCCAGCATTGCCAGTACATTCCAGGTTGCGTGTCGCCATCCTCTACTCATAAGTACCCCCAATCTGTGCTTTTTTAGGGTAATGCACGCCCAAAAGCGCTCACTGCATCTTATAGGAAGGGTATATGTGTGTCAACATACGAAGAATGTTATGAGACAAATTGTCGCGACCTCCAATAAACGCCACCTCACGCGTCGAATTGCCCCTCTGAATTCCATTTTCATAACCGCCTTGCACAGTCACGGTTAATCCGAAAAGAATCCTCACATCTGAACAGTAGGTCTTGACCTAAAAAGGAACAGCCGCCCCCGTAGCGAGGGCGGCTGTTTGCAAGTCCTTTTGGCTTCTGGGATCGACCTACTTATACACGGGCACCGTGTACTCGTGATGCCTGGACGGTCCCATGTGCAGGTGGCGTGACTCGTAGGACGCTACAACGTCCGGGTTAACCACAACCTGACCAACCAGCCAGTACAGCGGGATCATCAGGTGATTGTCTCGCGCCCAGTTGGCGGCCTCAATTTCAATTGCATCCAGATCCGGCCAGGTGCCCGCGGCTTCCAACCTGTTTACGAAGTCGTAAATCTCGTCGTGCTGCTGCCACTCTTGTCGCCAGTTGACGTTGTTCTTGAAGTGACGCACCAGCTGACCGCGCCCAGGCGGGCCGAATCGGGTCTGGATCACGCCCCGGGAGTGCTCCCGGTTCCTTGGAATCGAGGACTGCTGGGCCGTGTTAATCGGCTTCAGCGTTACCTCAAGACCAACCTGCTCGAAGTACTGCGCAATGACCTCTGCCATTTCGCCTATCTCCGGCAGTCCCGTAATTGGAGGCGGTACGTAAACATCCATCGCAAATCCGTTGGGGTAGCCGGCTTGCGCTATCAGGTCCCTTGCCCGTGCCTGGTCGAAGGGGTAGGGGGCCCAGGACGGGTCGCCGTGCGGCCACCAGGGCGGGAAGGCCCAGTGAGTCGTCTTAACGGCCTGACTGTCGAAGAACACGTCGTTCATCTCGTCCCGGTTGATTGCCAGGTTGAGAGCCTCGCGAACGAGCACGTTGCGCATCGGGCTCTCTTCGTCAATCTCGTACCGTCCCGGGGGACACATCTGGTTCTCGTCGGGCTTGATCTCATCGCCGGGCGGGCACTTCGAATAACCGTCGGGCCGGGTTTCGGAGAACATGCCGCCGATGAACATGAAGGTGTAGGAACTCGGCGTTGTGCTGTTCACAACCTGGAAGCCCTGGGCAGTAGCCTGTCCGTGGAGCGACCTTGCTATGCTCACGATGTCCGCTTCCTTCGTGAAGAGCATCGCCATTCGCGTTGATTCTTCAATCACGTAGAAGAACTGGACCTCGTGGAACATCGGCGTCTGTCGGTAGTGGTCTTCGACCCTCTCAACTATCAGGCCCTGGTTCAGCTCGAACCAGCTGAAGGTGAACGGGCCGTTGCCAATGGGGTCGGCAATGTACGCCTCGTCACCAACATCGTCCCAATAGGCCTTGCTGGCCACGCCACGCCGGTCGTCGGAACTCCAGTAGCCCCAGGTCAGGTCCGGCTTGTCCAGCTTCCAGACGAACTCGTAGTCACTCTTGATGTCGAAGTGGCGCGGGTCCGGGGTCGACTGCGCCGCCAAGCCGGGAATGCCGGCCTGATACGGCGGGAAGAAGTTAATCTCGAAGGAGTGGATTACGTCTTCGACCGTCATGGTGTATTCGGTCGGTTGCTTGTTCCTGTAGAAGGGTACGCCCTCCTTCAATTTGAAGGTCCACTCAGTGGCTCCGCTGCCAATCTCCCAGCTCTCGGCCAGGTAGGGAACGTAGCTCTCGTCGTACCTGTCAAGGTGAATGAGGGTGTCATAGATTGTGTAAAGCGGGCCTTGTGCGCTCTGCCAGCCGGCCAGCTTCCAATGGGTGGTGGCCTGAACGCCGGGCGGCGACATGGACACTCTCAGACGCGGCTGCACAGGTTCCATCATGGTATCGGATGGGGCCATCGTCGCCGTCGGTGTAGCCGTCACGTCAGGTATAAACCTCTGGCGTGTCGGCGTCGGTGCCATCGTTGCCGGCGCCGCTGTTGCGGGGGCTGCCGTCGCGGGGGCTGCTGTGGCCCTGGGCGCTTCTGTGGTCGGCGCCATCGTTGCTACCGGCGTCGGTGCCGCAGTCGGCTGAGGCGCTGTTGGCGTCGCAGCGGGTGCCGGTGCCGCGGTCGGTGCCGGCGTTGTTGTTTCCTCTTCGTCATCGCCGCCGCATGCTACGATAACCATTGCCATCAGCGCGACTATCGATAGCAGACCCAACACCTGCCATCTCCTTAGCCACATTGGAGACTTCATGTATTCACCTCCTGGAGCTCTCCCAAATTTGCACTGCCCACAAGCGGACTCGCCCGCCCGCATGAGAGCAGTGATTTGGCTGCATCCTAGACTAGGCGAATCACCTTGTCAATAGCCGGTACAAACCTCTGACTGCGCATCTCGTAGCCAGCATCTCGTAGGCGCCCGCTATCTCTCTCTGGTCCGGTTCCTCGGCTTTCACGCGGTAGATCACCCGCTCAACGAAACAGCCGCCCCCAATTCGAGGGCGGCTGTTTCTGATTTCTCCGAATACTAAGCGGGGAACTACTTGTACACTGGCACCGTGAACTCGTGGTGACGCGTCGGTCCCATGTGGATGTGCCGCGACTCGTATGACTCTACCGTCTGCGGGTTGTATACCACCTGGCCAACCAGCCAGAACAGCGGAATCATCAAGTGCTGCTCGTATGTCCACTGCGTCGCTTCCACTTCCAGCTCCTGCAGGTGCTCCCAGCTTGTGGGCGCTTCCATCTTGCTGATGAATTCGTACACCTCCGGATGCCCCTGCCATTCCTGACGCCAGTCAACGTTGTTCCTGAAGTCGCCTGTTACTCTTCCAGGAGTCGGAGCGCCCCAGCGAGAGGGTATGACCCCCCGGGTATGCTCGCGGTTCCTGATTAGAGGAGCAAATTGGGCCCTGTCGACCGACTTCAACTCTGCATTGATGCCTACGTTTGCAAAGTACGACACCAAAGCCTCCATGATGTCGCCGATTTCCGGCAGGCTCGGAAAGGCGCTGGGCGTAAAGATCTGCATCGTGAACCCATCGGCATAGCCGGCCTCAGCCAGAAGCGCACGCGCCCGGTCCGGGTCAAAGTCGTATGGGACCCAACTGTCCTTGTGATGGGGCCATGACTGGGGATAATTGAACAGGGTCTGCTTTACTGCCGCCCCCTTGAAGAACACGTCGTTTATCTCATCCCGATTGATCGCCAGATTGAGGGCTTCCCTCACCCTGACGTCGCGCATCGGACTCTCTACGTCAATTTCATACCTTCCGGCCGGACATTGGCCCAAATACGCAGGGGCGCCAGGGTAAGGGGGTTCGGGCTCAACATCGGTTCCAGGCGGGCATCTCTTGTAGCCGTCAACCCCTGTCTCGCTAAACATGCCGCCAATGAACATGAAGAAGCGGGCGCTGGCCGTTGTGCTGAATGCAACTGCATAACCCCTGGATATGGCCTGCTCGTGAAGCGCCTGGGACATTTCGGAAATGTCCGTCTCGTTCGTGTACATCATCGCCGACCGGGTGGCCTCTTCGCCCACGTAGAAGAACTCAAGCTCATGGAATAGCGGCGTTTGCCGGTAGTGGTCTTGCACCCTCTCCATTGAGATTCCCTGGTTGAGTTCAAAGTCCAGGAAAGTGAAGGGGCCCGTTCCGATCGGATCGGCGATATAGCCGTCCCACCCAACAGCATCGAAGTGCTGCTTGCTGATAACGCCACGCCTGTCGTCAGAGTTAATCGTCTGACCCCATACCCAGTTGGGCAGGTCCAGCTTCCAGATGAACTCGTGGTCGCTGATGATGTCAAAATGCCTTGCGTCTGCGGTGCTGTAGTCAATCACCGAACCGTTGTCGGCCTCCTGGTAGGGAGCGAAGTTGTTGACGTCGTACGAGTGAATCACGTCGGCAACTGTCATCGTGTATTCCGATGGCTGACCGCCCCTGTAGAAGGGCACGTTCTGATGTAGTACAAACCGCCATTCGCTTGCGTCAGCGCTGATGGACCAGCTTTCCGCCAGGTATCCCTCCAACGCCTCAGTGTACCGCTCGTTGTGCAGGAGAGTATCAAACATACCCGTCATCGGGCCCTGAGGACTCTGAAGCGCCCCAATGGCAAACTGAACAGTGGTCTGCGAAATCGGCGGCGCAATCGCTACCCTTAGCCTCGGCTGTACCGGCTCCCTTTCCATCATTGGCGCCTCCGTCGTGGGCGCTGGGGTAGCTGTTACCGCAGGTATGAACCTTTGCCTCGTCGGCGTCGGCGCCATCGTAGCCGCCGGAGCCGCTGTGGGTGCCGGGGCTGCCGTGGGTGCCGGGGCCGCCGTAGGCCTCGGCGCCGCTGTCGGAGCCATCGTTGCTACCGGCGTCGGAGCAGGCGCTGGCGCTGCCGTCGGAGCAGGCGCTGGCGCCACTGTCGGAGCGGCAGTTGCCGCCGGCGTTTCCTCATCGTCATCGCCGCAGGCGACAATTACCATCGCCATCAGCGCGACCAATGACAGCACAACCAGCGTCTGCCATCTCTTGATCCACCTTGCTGTCTTCACCTTCGGACCTCCTCGATTTTCACAAAAGTTGCACTGCCGGCAAACGGGTACGCGCGCCCGCTCGAAAGCAGTGAATCCGGTGCATCCTAAACCAGCGGAGTCAAGTTGTCAATAGCAATTACGAAATCCGTAGCTGGCCGCCTGCACCCGTCGCTAATGACACAAATGCAAAACAGCCGCCCTCGAAATGAGGGCGGCTGTCAATCAGTTCCCCAGTTCCTTGGAAACTACTTGTACACGGGCACCGTATACTCGTGATGCCGCGTCGGTCCCATGTGGATGTGGCGTGACACATACGATTCCACAGTATCGGGGTTGAACATTACCTGTCCCACCAGCCAGAACATCGGAAGCATCAGGTGATTGGATCTTTCCCAATTCACTGCCTCTACCTCCAGTCCGCGTAGCTGGTCCCAATTGGTGGCCGCTTCCAGGATGTTGATGTGCTCATAGACCGCATCCCACATCTGCCACTCCTGCCGCCAGTCCACGTTGTTCTTGAAGGCACTGACTACGCTTCCGGGGGTGGGCGAACCCCACCGGGCAGGAATGATTCCCCGGGTGTGACGCCGGTTCCTGATTGTCGGCACCATTTGCGACCTGTCGATTACCTGAAGGTCTATGGAAACGCCAACGTTGTTGAAGTACTGGGTGAGAGCCTCCATCAGTTCACCAACCTCAGGCAGGCCCGGCAGGGCATTTGTGGTGTAGATCTGCATCTCGAACCCGTTGGGGTATCCCGCGTCTATGATCAACTGCCTGCCGCGGTCGGGATCGTATTCATAGGGGACCCAGTCAGCGGAATGATGTCCCCACCAGTGCGGGAAGTTCCACTGGATCATCGGGATTGCCGTGTTGTTGAAGAAGACCTCGTTCATCTCGTCCCGGTTGATTGCCAGGTTGAGGGCCTCTCTCACGTCCTGATTGCGCAAGGGGCTCTCGGTATCGACCTCGTACCTTCCGGCCGGGCATCGCCCCCAGAAGGCAGGGGGATCGGGCTGCACGTCGGTGCCAGGCGGGCAGTTCTTGAAGCCGTCGGGCCTGGTCTCCTCAAACATTCCGCCGATGAACATGAAGAAACGGGCGCTGGGTGTGGTGCTGCTGGCCACCTGGTACCCGCGGGAAATGGCCTGCTCGTGAAGCGCAAGCGACATCTCGGAGATGTCCGCTTCGTTTGTGTAGAGCATGGCCGTCCGTGTCGCCTCTTCATTCACGTAGATGAATTCAAGCTCGTGAATCAACGGCGTCTGCCGGTAGTGGTCCTTCACCCTCTCCATGGAGACTCCTCGGTTGATCTCAAAGTCCAGGAAGGTGAAGGGTCCGGCGCCGATGGGATCGGCTATGTATCCGTCCCAGCCCACTTTCTCGAAGTAACCCTTGCTGATTACGCCACGCCGTTCATCCGTTTGGTGCTGGCCCCAAATCAGGTTGGGTTTTGTCAGCTTCCAGATGAACTCGCGGTCGTTGAGGATCTCGAAGTGTTCCTCGTCCGGGGAGAAGAAGTCGGCATAACGGCTGGAGTTGCCGGCCTGCCAGGGCTCGTAGTAGTTGATGTTGATGGAGTGCAGTATGTCCGCCGACGTGACCATATACTCAGTCGGCGCGCCTCTCTGGTAGAAGGGCACGTTCTCCCTCAACTTGAAGGTCCAGTCCCGGGCATTATCGCTTATGTTCCAGCTTTCGGCTACGTAACCTACCCATTCCTCGGTGAAGCGTTCGTTTGCGAGCAGTCCGTCGTACATGCCTGTAAGAGGCCCCTGCGGGCTCTGCAGCTGTCCCAGGTCGAACATGGCGGAGCTTTGGCTGATGGGTGGTGCAATCGCTACCCTTATGCGCGGCTGCACCGGCTCCTTCGGCTCCATCATTGCCGCAGGCGTCGTCGCTTCGGGTGTCGCCGTAACTTCAGGGATAAATCTTTGACGCGTCGGAGTTGGAGCCGCTGTGGCCGCGGGCGCTGCCGTCGGGGCTGGCCTGGGCGCCGCTGTCGCAGGCGCGGCGGTGGCCGCCGGTGCTGCCGTCGGAGCCGGTGCTGCCGTCGGAGCCATAGTCGGCGCTGCTGTCGGGGCCGGCGCTGGCGCCGCCGTCGGAGCGGCGGTGGCCGCTGGCGTTTCCTCATCATCACCACCGCAAGCGACGATTACCATCGCCATCAGCGCGACCAATGACAGCACAACCAGCGTCTGCCATCTCCTGATCCAAATCGGTGTCTTCATGATTGGACCTCCTCGGTTGCTATAGAAAGTTGCAATGACGGAAAGCGAGCATACTTGCCCGCTCAAAAGTAGTGATTCCGATGCATCCTAAACTGATTAGGGCGAATTGTCAATGCCAAATCCTGGATCCTGAACTGAAGGTTCCCCCGTCCTACGTCAGTCTGCCAGTCCCTTGGAACGAGCCTCCGCCCTTCCACCCTCCAGGAATCCCGACGCCGCAGACTGCAGCGCCGCCCGCGGCGAAAACGCGAATGCCCGAAACCCCTTATCCAACGCTTCCGGCATATCCTCCACCGATGCGGGAATGAACACCGTCTTCCCCGCGGCAACGGACGCTTCCCGAATCTTCTCTGTCAGCGCGTCCACCTCATCCTGCGGCGGCCACCCCATCGAGTGCGCCAGGTCTCCCGGCCCGATTCCTATGAAGTCCAACGACGGAAGGGCCAGAATCTCCTCCATTTCGTTCACGGCGCTGATGTCCTCTATCGTGCATCCAACGATAGTCTCCCCGTTTATCCGATGCGTCCACCCGATCATCTGTGGATTGGACCCCTCCGGCGCGTTCACGTCCCGCCCAAAGCTTCCCGCTCTACCGCCGTGGTACACCGTTTGC
>DAOUKX010000144.1:0-8593 GCA_034420855.1 Dehalococcoidia bacterium | reverse complement strand
TATAGGTTCGTTCACCACCCCCGGATAGAGGGCAAACTCATTGCACTTGCAGGGTTGTATCTTGGGTTGCGTCCAGCCCCATATTGCGCCATTTGGGTTGAGGGCATAACATTGGTTTCTTACCCCTACCCATTCAATTGAGGATTGCGTCCATGAACAGACCTACCCTAACCGACGTGCTGGAGGCTCGGAAGACCATCGCCCCATACGTCAGCCCCACTCCCCTGATCTCCTACCCGGCCCTGGATAGCTATCTTGGCGCGGAGGTCCGTCTCAAGCATGAGAACCATCATCCCATGGGCGCCTTCAAGGTACGAGGAGGCATAAACCTTCTGGCCCATCTGGACGAAGAGCAGCTGCGTCAGGGGCTGATAACCGCCTCCACCGGCAATCATGGACAGTCCGTCGCCAACGCCGGGCGCATCTTCGGCGCGAAGGTAGTGGTCGTAGTCCCTGAGGGGGCGAATCCGCTCAAGGTCCGCTCCATGCGCAATCTGGGCGCCGACGTTCTCTTTCACGGGCCGAACTTCGACCAGGCCCGGGAGTACAGCGAACGGCTGGCTAAGGAGGAGGGATACCGTTACGTCCATGCCGCCAACGAACCGCTGCTGGTTGCGGGGGTGGCTACCTACGCCCTTGAAATTCTGGAGGAGTTCCCCGAGGTGGAATACATCATTGCGCCCCTCGGAGGTGGCAGCGGGGCCGCGGGATGCTCGATAGTGGCCAAGGCGGTCAAGCCGAGCGTCAAGGTGGTGGCCGTACAGTCCATGCAGGCGCCGGCGGGGTATCTTTCCTGGAAGAACCGGGAAATCTCCCACGCCCCAATGAACACCAAGGCGGAGGGGCTTGCGACGGAATCCGGCTACCAGGTGCCCCAGGAGATCCTCTGGGACCTGCTGGACGATTTCCTGCTGGTCAGCGACGACGAAATCGGACATGCTATCGGCATCCTCCTGGATAAGGCTCACACCCTGGCGGAAGATGCTGGCGCGGCGGCCTTGGCGGGCACGCTGAAGATGAAGGACGAGCTTCAGGGCAAGAAGGTTGTGGTCGTAGTTAGTGGCGCCAATATAACCCTCGAAAGACTGAAAGACGTGCTGGCCGCCTATTCTGGAGACTAGGGGATTCTTGCCCTTGAAGACCTGGCGCGCAAACCGGCAGTGGGTGGTTGGGGAAGTCGGCACTAGCTCCTTCACGGTCATAGACCACAAACGACTGCGGCGTCCTGATGAATAGCTACGAACTCCTCACCCGCCGGCAGGTAGTCATCACCATGTCGGGTGTGCTGCTGGCAATGTTCCTCTCCGCCCTGGACCAGACCGTGGTCAGCACGGCGCTTCCGCGCATGGTCGCCGACCTGGGAGGGTTCGACCGGTACACCTGGGTGAGCACCTCTTACCTGGTGGCGTCCACCTCCATCCTGCCCATCGTCGGCAGGCTCACTGACATCTATGGACGCAAGTGGTTCGTGGTCGCTGCCCTCGTTGTCTTCCTGGTAGGTTCGGTCCTGGCGGGCTTGAGCCAGACCATGACTCAGCTCATCGTGTTCAGGGCCGTCCAGGGACTTGGTGGTGGGGCAATCATGGCCATCGCCTTTGTTGCTGTGGGAGACCTCTTCCCTCCGGCGGAGCGGGGCAAGAACCAGGGATACGTGGCAGCCGTTTACGCCATGTCGTCGATCCTGGGCCCCATGCTTGGCGGGCTCATCACGGACCAGCTTTCATGGAACTGGATATTTTACATAAACCTGCCCCTGGGAATTCCCTTGATTATCCTGTTCATCCGCTTCTTCCCGCACGTGCAGCCGGAAACGCTGCGACACAAGCTGGACGTGCTGGGAGTGGCCACGCTAATTCTTTCCGTTGTGCCTCTCATGCTCGCTCTCTCCTGGGGCGGCGTCCAATACTCCTGGGGATCGCCGCAGGTGGCAGGGTTCCTCGCCTTCTCCTTTATGATGACGCTTCTGTTCATTTTCATAGAGACGAGGGCGGAGCAGCCCATTGTGCCCCTGCATCTCTTCAAGAACCGGGTGCTGTCGTCGTCCCTAATAACCATATTTTTTACCGGCTTCGCCATGTTTGGCGGCATAATCTTTGTTCCCCTCTACGCCCAGGGGGTGTTGGGTAAGTCGGCCACCAGCACGGGGACCATCATGACGCCCATGATGCTGGGGATGGTGGTGGGAGCGACGCTTTCCGGACAGGCCCTCTCACGGTTGGGCGGACACTACCGGACGCAGGGACTGGTGGGGCTGGGGATTCTGGCCGTCGGACTCTACCTGATATCCCGGATGACGGCCGAAACGAGCTTCACCATGGCCCTGTTCAACCTGGTGCTCATGGGGTTTGGCCTGGGCACCACCTTCCCAACCTACACCATAGCCATTCAGAACTCAGTGCATCCGCGGTTCATGGGCGTAGCCACGTCGGCATCGCAGTTTTTCCGCAGTGTTGGCGGGTTGATGGGTCTTGCCATTCTGGGTTCCGTCCTCACCAACCGGTTTTCCTCCAAATTCCTGGGTTCCGTGGGCGCCGATGCAGAAGGTGTGCTGGGAACGGAGCGGCTCCTGGAGCTGGCCCATAATCCCCAGGAACTTGTCAACGCCGAGGCCCAGGAGGGTCTCCGGGAGACGTTCAGCGGGGCGGGCCCGCAGGGCGTGACAATGCTTGAGCAGGTGATGGAATCCCTGCGCTCGGCGCTATCATCAGCCATCGCAGACGTGTTCAGCATCGCGCTGATTGTCATAATCGTAGCCATTGTGGCTACGCTGTTTCTGAAGGAAATTCCCCTGCGTGGTCGCCAGTTGCCCGATGTGGGGACCAAAAAGGCGTCCGACAGCCCGGTAGCTGCCGACTAGCTGCGGGAGACTCGAGTCGGACCGATCTACTCGGACTCTTCGAAGTAGCGGGCCAGCTCGTCCCGCTCGAAAACAGGCATGGGCGAGAGGTTTCCCGCCCTTCGCAGCATGATTCCCTCTTCCGCTGGAGTAACGTGGCCGATGTGCCAGGCTTCGATGCCTTCCCGTTCCAGCGCGGAAAGCAGTTTGGGCGCCTCCTGCGTGGGCAGGGTGATAATCAGGGAACCGGAGGCCAGAAGGCCCAGTGGGTCCAGCTTCAGAACTTTACATATCTCCACGCAATGGGGCAGGAAGGGAATGCTCTCTCTGTCCACCACCATCCCCACGCCGGCCGCGGAGGCAACTTCCTGAAGCGCCGTGGCCAGCCCGCCCTCCGTTGGGTCGTGGAGGCTGTGGACGTTGGCGGCGTCGCAGGCGATGCGGGCGTCCTGGACTACACTGATGCCTGGATTGAACAGCAACCCCGCCGCTTCCTCGATGAGGGAGGGGTCCATGCCGCCCTCCCGGAGCACTTCGGCCTGCTCCCGGGCCAGCAGGGCGGAACCTTCCAGGGATACGCCCTTCGTCAGTATTACATAATCCCCAACCTGTGCGCCGCCGGTGGTCAATGCGCGGTCTCTGGGCGCAACTCCCAGCATGCAGCCGACGATGATGGGCTTGTCCAGATCTTGCGTCACCTCCGTGTGTCCGCCCACCAGCGTCACGCCCAGGGAGGCGCAGGCGTCCGTAATCTGTCGGAATATCTCCGATACGTTCTCTTCGTTCATCTTCTGGGGAAGCAGCAGGGTGGCCATGAACCACCGGGGCTTCGCTCCGGCGCAGGCCACGTCGTTGGCGTTCACGTGCACGGCGTACCAGCCGATGAGGTCTGTGGCGAAGGTTATGGGGTCCGTCTTGGCCACCAGTATCTCGTCGCCGAAGTCCAGCAGCGCGGCGTCCTCCCCTACTTTGGGCCCGAGGATGACCCGCGGGTCGGAAACCGGAACGCGGCTTAGAAGGGCCTCAAGAGTGTCTGGGGTCAACTTGCCTAGCTTCACGTCGATTCCTCCAACGGCGCGGTAATGGGCGGTAGTGAAATGTAGCGCTGCATTTCTGTTACCGATATACAGGACAAAGAATGTAGTAACGCATTGGAATAGAAATGCAGTACATTCACTGTAAATCTCCGGCAATTTCCAGGGAAAGACTCAGTCAAGGGAGAATTAGTAGAAGTGTAATTGCCCGAAACAGGCTTGTTCTAATAAATTCCTGCCGTTCTAGACAAAGTTAAGTTTTTTCTAATAAAACTCTTGAATACCCTTGACACTTGGCCGGAACAGGTGCTATTATGCCCCACAAGAAGTCCAAATAGCTAGTAAGGGGGTGCAGTTTGGCAAGGAAGACAAAGTTGATGAAAAGGGTTGAGGATGCATACCAGAGGGACTTGGAGAAGCTCCTTCCCGAGAAGGTCAACGAACTTGGTCTTTCGGAGACCGCCGCGGAATTGGGTGTCAGCAAGGCCACCCTTGGCTACTGGCTCCTCAAGCTCGGCATTGAAGTTCGAAGGGTTGCTTTGGCTCCCGGAGAGACCCTTGAGGTGAAGCGCGTCAGCTAAATTTGACGGCAATCGTTCTAAAGTGGCGGGGTAACGCACCCCGCCACTTTATTTTTTTCCAAAAGTCGCCCTCTTTATCCTCCAACCATCCCCGGTATACCGCGCAACCTGCACTCCTGCGCGGCAGGTCTCCTGGGATCCCATGTGGGGGTCCAACTCTTCCCCCTCACTTGCGGTAACGCCGTGCAACTACGGCTGCTGTACCGACTGCGACGTAATCGTTACACTTTGCAGGCAAGTAGGACTATCCGTCCCTTGGGGTAACGCAGACGCCCCTTGGCAGGGAATGTTCCTCCGAATTTGCTGTCCCAACGCCACTCCGCCCTTACTGTCTCATGTTTGGTGGGAACTCCGGCCCCCGTCCGTTCTTCGTCCGGCGTCTGCGGTTGACCCTTTTTCGGCAAATGCTTATCATACGTGCACTTCAGGAAAGAGGTCTGGTACATGAAGCTGTCTTGTCTGCAGGAGAATCTCAGCAGGGCCCTGGCCGTCGTAGGTCGGGCAGTCGCCGTTCGTAGCACCCTTCCCATCACTCAGAACGTTCTCCTGGCAACGGATGGTGGAAGGCTCAGGCTTTCCGCCACCAACCTTGAAATCGGCATAACCACCTGGATTGGGGCGATGATAGAGGAAGAAGGGTCCATCACCGTTCCCGCCCGCCTCCTCACGGAGTTCATCGGCTCCCTTCCCGCTGGCCAGATTGAGATAACGGGCAGCGACCGTCCCAAGAGCCTGAGTCTCAGCAGCGGCCGCATCAACGCCCGCATCAGCGGCACCGACGCCGAAGACTTTCCTCCCATCCCCACCATCACCGCCGAGGAGGGGGTGGCCATTCAGGTCTCCACTCGCGACGTCAAGCGTTCCATCAATCAGACCGTCTTCGCCGCAGATACCGAGGAGACGCGTCCCGTGCTCTCCGGCATTCTGGTTGAGATTGAAGAGGATAGGATGACCCTGGCCGCCGCTGACGGCTTCCGCCTGGCGGTCAAGCAGGGCAAGACCCTGAACCCCGTGGAGAACCCCGTCAACGTCATCATCCCCGCCCGCACCTTCGGCGAGGTGAGCCGACTGATTGGCGACCAGGATGGGACCATGGAGGTGCTGGTGTCCTCCGAGAGAAACCAGGTGCTGTTCAAGCTTGACGACCTGCAGATAGTCTCCCAGATAATCCAGGGGAACTTCCCCCGCTACCGGGACCTGCTGGAAGACGCCATCCGCGACACCAAGGCTGAGGCGTCGCTCAGGATTACGGACGTGCTGGCGGCGTCCAGGTCCGTCTATATCTTCGTCAGGGACAGCAACAACATAGTAAAGCTCCAGATGAACCCGGGCAGTGAGGATGGTCCGACGGGCCAGATTATCATCTCTTCCAAGGATGACGAGGTGGGTGAGAATGCCGCCGAACTGGACGGCGATATAACCGGCGAAGAGGCCACCATCGCCTTCAACGGCCAGTACCTTCTGGACGTTCTCGCCAACATGGACGGCGAGGAAGTGTCCATCAGGACCAGCGGCCCCTCCCGCGCCGGCGTGTTTACGTCTCCCGGCTCAGACGAGTACGTTCACCTCATCATGCCCATGTTCATTACCCGGTAGCCATCGGGTCATTTGGACAGGGCAAAACGGTCCCGGAACGGTGCCCCGTAAATCCCGCTGCGGAGTTGCATCGTAGAACTATTGGGAGGGAGTAACCGGCCCTTCATATATATAGTGGGAGTATCCCAGTGAAACGATATTTTGCCCTTGTCACTCTTATAGTCGCGACCTTCATTCTCGCCGCCGGACTGACAACCGCCAGCGCGGACGACGGCCTGGTGGTGCTATCCGACGAAGTCACCAGCCAGTTCCCCGACGGCATCAACTTCAACCTTTCTGTTGAGACCCCCAGCCCCGTCGACGACATCCGGGTCTTCTACAAGTCCAAGGGAGCTGAAAACATCGCCTACGGCCGATTGGAGTTCGACGAGGGTACCGCCATCCAGGGCAGCTTCTTCCTCGACACCAGCGTGGGCACTTCAGGGGGCACCAACTTCATCCCGCCGGGTACCGTGTTCCGATACCATTACCAGGTGTTCACGGAAGACGGCGAGTCCTTCAAGACAGAGCAGAAGGAGTTCGTTTACATTGACTCGCGCTTCGAGTGGGAGTCCCTGACCGAAGGCCCCCTCACCGTCTACTACTACGGGCCCACGGAGACCCGGGCCCGGCTGATAATGGACGCTTCCCTGGAGGCCACCGCCACCATGTCCCGCGTGCTTGGAATGGAGCAGGTGGAACCCATTAACATAGTGACCTACAACAACTACAGGCACATGCAGGCCGCGCTCCCGCCCCGGCCTCAGACCGTGCGCGAAGGACTCATCACCCAGGGACAGGCATTCACGGATATCCGGGTGCTGTTGGTCCTGGGCACCGATCCGACCATCGAGGGCATCGCCTCCCACGAGGTGACCCACGTGCTGGTGGACGACGCGGCGGGACGGGCCTACACCCTTCTTCCCACCTGGCTGAACGAAGGGCTTGCGGAATTCGGCAACGTATCTCCCAGCGAAAGCTACGACAACGCCCTTCTCTACGGCATATACACCCGTCGCGTGAAGCCCCTTTCCCACTTGAACAGGTTCCTGGGCGAACCCGACGACGTGGTCATCGCCTACGGTCAGTCTCGCTCAGTGGTGTCCTATCTCATCCACACCTATGGAGAATCCAAGATGGCGGACCTCATGTCCCGGCTTGACCAAACACTTTCCCTGGACCAGGCAATGATTCAGGTCTACGGCTTCGACCAGGACGGGTTGGACGCGGAGTGGCGCACCCGCATGGGACTGCGTCCCTTCGGAGAGGCGCCGCCCGAATCCACGGCGCAACCCGCTCCCGTGACGGCCGTTCCCACCGAGGCTGCCGATACCCCCATCCCGGAACCGATGGCGGGCGACGTGGAAGCGGAGCGGCGTCCGGGCGGCTGCAGCAGGGACGCTCGCGTCAACTCTTCTTCCATCCCCTCGGAACCCTTCATGCTGTTGCTGCTGGCCGGCCCCGTGGGCTTCCTTGGCTTTAGACGGTTCAGAAAGCCACCCTTCTAAACCCATAACCGCCGTTCCCGAGAAGGCGGGAATCCATCCTCGCCTTCCCCTGTAGGAGCGGTTCTCGAACTGCCCTGACCTCAGCGGGCGCGGGGATTCAGCGCGTCGTTGAGGGCATCCCCCAGCAGGTTGAAGGCGAAGATGAGCACCGTAACCGTAAGCACGGGGAAAAGTATCAGGTGAGGGTCTGAGCGCAAAACGCTGATGTTGCCGTTCTGGAAGATCATCACCCCCAGGCTGGGCGTGGGAGGCTGAATGCCGATGCCCAGCCAGCTCAGGATAATCTCGGAGCCCGCTGTCGCTCCCATTCCCATGGACACAACCACGATGACGGGGCTTATGATGTTCGGCAGCACGTGGGAAGTCAGGATGCGCCAGTGGGAAGCGCCCATGGCCACCGCCGCCTCTACGTACTGCGCCTGCTTTACATAAAGCACCTGCCCCCTCACAAGCCGCGCCATGCCCACCCAGGAGAAGGCGGAAAGGGCGGCGAAGAGAACTACGTAGTCCACGATGCCCAGTTGGATCAAGTCTATGCCGGTGAGGTTCTCCAGTCCGCCGGACCACCCTTCCACCCACTCTTTCACCCGGGGCTTCACCGTAGCGGCGATTAGAATCACCAGCAACAGCCCCGGGAATGCTAAGAACACCTCACCCACGCGCATTATCACCGAGTCCAACCACCGTCCGAAGTAGCCGGAAATCAGCCCCAACCCGATGCCCAAGATGAGGCTTCCCGTTAGCATGGCGGCCACTGTGATGATGACCGTGGTGCGAAGTCCGTATATGACCCTCGTAAGCAGGTCTCTTCCCAGTCGGTCGGTGCCGAAGGGATGGGCCCAGCTTGGCCCCTGTTTCACCGTTTCGGCGCGGATTTCCTGATCGTTGTAGCCGTAGGGGGTCGGCGATCGGAATATGGTGAATGCACCCGCCAGGTACATGATTCCAATGACGGCAAGGCAGGCTACGGCAACCTTCTTCCGCAGCAGTCGGCGTAGGGCCTGCGCCCACAGGCTCCCCGAGGGTCGGGAACCCAGACCTTCCATCATTTCGCTCTGA
>DAOUKX010000143.1:0-5986 GCA_034420855.1 Dehalococcoidia bacterium | reverse complement strand
GCAAAGTCTGGACAAGCTGGTCATCGGCTCAGGGGTGGGTATCAAGCCGGAGGAGGGGGAAATTGCTGAGTTGTTCACGGTGGCGAGGGAAGCGGTGGCGGAGATCCGGTTCTTCGATACGTCGCAGGTGCCCAACTACGAGGAGACATACGGACAGCCAATGACGCGGGAGCAAGCGGCGCAGGAGCGGAGCAACCGGGAGACGGCGAGTCGTTGGTGTTGGAAGCCGTATATGCACAATCCGAACCTGCCCCACTACCTGCAGAGGGTGTCCGCGCCCACGTTGATTGTTTGGGGCCGGGAGGACGGGATTGTACCGGTGGAGTGCGCGGAGCTCTATCGACGGGCAATCAAGGACTCGCGGGTGCACGTGATTGAGCGGTGCGGGCATATTCCGCAGGTGGAAAAGCCACAGGAGTTTCTGGACGCCGTGGGGCCGTTTTTGCGGGGCGAGTAGGGGTTGTGGGGATAGGTTAAGCGGGGATGATGGATGTGATTTGAGCCAAGGATTCCCGCATTCACGGGAATGGAGGTGGGTGAGTTAGGGGGTAGGGAAGAAGATGGGGAGGGAGACCCCATCCGGCCCCGCCGCCCGTGGGTTCCTGCTTTCGCAGGAATGACGAAGGAGAGGCTCGGGAAAGGGGAAAGGGAGTTAGGGGGTAGGGAGAGGAGGGTGTGGTCCCAAGTAATTTTTGATAAGGAGGCAGGCGATGTCCGTACAGGTCTATTGGTTTACGGAGCAGCCTTACAGTTTTACGACAGAGGATATTCTGGCTGAACATCAGTCGGAGTCGTATTTCACGTTGAGCAACCGCTTCTTCGATCCGATGAAGGCGCACCAGCTCTACAACGAGTACCACGAGCAGTACGCCTTTGCGGACGAGGTGGGGTTCGATGGGATTATGACGAACGAGCACCACAACGCATGGTGGTGTATGAAGCCATCGGCGAACATCGACGCAACGGCTATCGCGAAGGTGACGAAGAACTGCAAGATTGCGATTCTGGGGAACGTGATACCGGTGACGGAGAATCCAGTGCGTCTGGCGGAAGAGATTGCGATGGTGGACGTGATTTCCGGCGGTCGGGTGATTTCGGGGTTCGTGCGGGGGACGCCGGTGGAGAGTCTGCAGGCGAACATCAACCCCGCGGAGAACATGGAGCGGTTCGAGGAGGCGCACGACCTCATCATCAAGACGTGGACGACGGACGGGCCGTTCCGGTGGGAAGGGAAGTATTATCACAACCGGATTGTGAATCCGTGGATGAAGCCGATACAGAAGCCGCACCCGCCGATATGGTATCCGGGAACTTCGAGCGTGGAGAGCGTGGTGTGGGCGGCGGAGCGGGGGTATTCGTACATGAGCCTGGGGAGCCTGCTGGACGTGGCGGTGCAGACGAATGAGTTGTACCACAAGACTGCCCATGCGGCGGGACATGACACGGGGCCGGAGCATTACGGCTACTTAATCCGGGCGTTTGTGGCGGATACGGACGAGCGGGCCTACGAGATAGGCAAGCATTTCATGTGGAACGAGAATTACCGGTTCAAGTCGATCGAGGAGCATGCGGACCCGCCGGGTTACCGGAGCCGGGACTCGGCAAAGATTGCGTCTCGCCGGGTGCAGCCGGGATTCGGGAGTTGGACTTACGACGATCTGATCGGTATGGACAACCTGATTGTGGGGAGCCCGGAGACGGTAATCGCGACGTTGCGTCGGATTCGGGAGGAACTGAAGGCGGGGTATCTGCTGATCTACGGACACGAGGGGCCGATGCCGCACCAGGACGTGATGCGGTCGATAGAGCTTTGGGGGACGAGGGTTATACCGGCGTTGAAGGAGGATGGGTAGGAAGCGGCTACTGGCCGAATTCATCGGATTGCAGGATCGTGAGGACAATCAGGTAGGCGCCGCCGAGAAGCTCAGGTTCGATGAATTCCAGCAGGTCCTCGGGCGTGTGGATGCGGGAGATGTCGGGGCCGAAGAGCAGCAGCGTCGGGATGCCCTTGTCTTCGAAGGGAGCGTGGTCGCTGGCGGCTCCCGGCGGTAGACTGCCCGGTTGGGCTTCGATTTCCCACGCGGCGGCTGTGCTCAGGGCAAGATCCGTCAATGTCCCCGTGCCCACAGCCTGCAACTGAGCGCCGGAGCCAACCACGTCAAAATTGAACATGGCCGTTATCCGGGCCAGTTCCTTTTCGTCCAAGCATTCGACGTAGTGACGGCTGCCGAAGAGTCCAAGCTCTTCCGATCCAAAGGTGACAAACCGGAGGGTGTAGGGCAGCGGATGTCCGGCCAGGGCTTCCGCCAATGAGAGGACGAGGGCTACGCCGGAGGTGTTGTCGTTGGCTCCGGCAATGGTTGCGGGAACAATGTCGTAGTGGGCGCCAATGATGACTATGCCGTCGCCGTAGCCCTTCATTTCTGCTATCACGTTGCGGGACTCGAGGTTTTGCACTTCAAGGGTTACAGACATGTCCACTTGTCCGGCGGACAGGGCCTGGGCCCAGGGTTCTTCCACGCTTGAGTTGAAGAACAGGGCCGGTATTGATGCTTCTACGATTAGAAGAATGGAATAGTTGCCCAGGTCGCCGGAAATTACGACAGCGACGGCCCCTGCTTCCGCCGCGCTCTCGATATTCTCATGCAGATCCCGGAGGGCCTCTTCATCGTTCAGAATGCCATCCTGGGGTTGGAGCCAGGCGACTTTTCCATCGAGTTCTTCCGGCGGGAGACCTTCCATCGCTTCCAGTTCCACAGGAGTCAATGGGCCGATGACGGTTACGGTGTTGGGAGGGAGGGTAAATGGAAGGCCGGTGAAGTCCATGTCATTAATGACGACATTGGAGTTTTCTCCTCTGGTTTCGCGCCATAGGACAAAATCAAAATTGCGGAAGGAGAATGGTTGGATCTCCGTTGAGTAGCCCATTGTCTGGAAGCGGGTTTGCAGATTTTCGGCAGCGCGGGTCTCTTCGGACGTGGCACTGACCCGATGGCCCAGTTCAACCATTAGTTCTTCCAGTAAGCCATAGACCTGTGCTGAGGCAGCGGCGAGTTGGTCCGGCGGGGATTGGGAGGGAGGGGCGGTGGGGGTTGGCGTGACCGTGGCAGTAGGTTGAGTGGTAGGGCCCGGCGGAGGGGGTGAGGTGGGTGGAGAAGTTGGAGTAGGGGCGGGCGTTGCAGTAACCGTGGCGGGAGATTGGGCGAAGTGAGCCGAGGTTGGAGTCGCTGAAAAGGTGGCGGTAGGTGAGAAGATCGGGGGCGATTCATGGCTGTCTTCAGTATAGAAGAAACCCCAACTCCCAGGCAGAATAATGTATTGAAAGCCGAGGCAAGTGGCTGCCACGATGAAGGGGCTAAAGATTACAAGAATTAGCAATGCGCCTCTGGACATGACCTATATTACGTCTTATCCACTAATGGTTTGTGCTTTGGAACAAAGCGTAAATTACCATGATGTCAAAGGGATTAGGGACGGGTCTACGCTGCTTCCATCTTTCATCAGTATGAAAGTTCATTACTGAGTATGGGATTGTGGGAAGGGCTGCCTCGTATCGCAGCTAAATGATGAAAGAAGGAGTGGCTGGAGGCGAGATTCTTCGCGGGGTCTCGGAATTGCAGGAGGATGAAGATATGGATCCCCGCATGCGCGAGGACACGGGAGTGGGAGAATTGTTGGGCGGGGGTTTTTGAGGCCCCCGCCCATTTGGTGTCTCTTAGGAGGGGTAGACCAGCTCGCCGCCGGTGGTCTGGCGGGAGGGCTGGCGGACGGGGGTGGCGCCCTTGCTCTTCCAGAACATCTCGGCGATGTCGAGGGTGGCGGCGAGGAGGCCGTTGGCAGCGTCGAGGTTGCGGTGGACGCGGGCCTCGGAGGCGGCCTTCATGGCGTTCCAGAAGGTGTCGTGGAGGCTGGGGAAGGCCTCTAGGTGCTCCGGCTTGAAGTAGTCCCCCCAGAGGATGCGGAGCTCCTGCTTGGCGAGCTCGGCGTGGTGCTCCTTGACGGCGGTCATGCGGGCGATCTTGTGGGCGTAGATCTGGGCCTCGTCCTGAGAGGCGTCGGGGCCGGGCTTTTCAAGCTCGCAGATGAGGGTGGACATTCGGACGACGGTGTGGGCGGCGATTTGAGCCAGATGGGGGTCGTAGATCCCGCAGGGAATGTCGCAGTGGGCGTGGGCATCGGTGGGAGTGAAGCGTGATATCAGGTTCGAAAGGGACATTGTTTGTGCTCTCCTTATGCGGAATTCAGATTGCTGGAGTATACTGCAAAATGGCTTTGATGCCAACGAGTGGGGGGCGGGGGCAGTGGGCGGCCACAAGGGGCGCCCCTAGGTGGAGGGGGGCGCTAGACCCTTCGACAGGCTCAGGATGAGCGTGGATGATTCACCCCCATCCCTTCGTCAAGCTTAAGACAGAGTCAATCTTTCTCGATAAAGGGATCAGAGGGACAGAAGATGGATTCCCCCCTTCTCGGGAATGGAGAGATGGGAGGGCTCCCCCTTGAGGGAGACGGGCTTATGTGTAGGAATATGAGGTTGAGGGATGAACGCTGTTGATGGGACTTTTTGACAGATTGCCGGGGATGGCCATTTTGCGAAAGTTGTGGAGGGTTGGGTTGTTCCGGGTGAAGGGTCGGAGCATGGAGCCGGGCCTACGCGAGGGGGATTTCGTCGTGGTCTGGGGCGGGAGTGACACCGGGGAGTTGCGTCGGTGGGACGTGGTGGTGTTCAGTCATCCCAGCGTTGAGGACCGGCTGATGCTGAAGCGGGTGACGGCGCTGCCTGGGGAACGGGTTGGAATGGTGGGGGGGCGAATGTCTGTGGATGCGGGCGGCAACGAATGGGAGGCGGATGAGGGGTGGGAGGTGGAGTGGGTTTTGGGGGAGGATGAGTGTTTTGTGCTGGGGGACAATCTTGGGTCTAGCTTGGACAGCCGCCGGCTTGGGCCGATTCGGGGGGCGTGGATTCGGGGGCGGATGTGGTTTCGGTATTGGCCGCCTTTGAGGTTTGGGGATGGGTAGTGATGGATTCCCGCCTGCGCGGGAATGGTGTAAGGGAGGGGTATGCTTCGGGGGCGAGATCCTTCGACTCCGCTGCGCTGCGCTCAGGATGAGATGTGGGTGGAGTGGGGGAGGGGTAAGAGAGGGGGCAGGTAATTCGCGAATCGCCCATACGGGTTAACGGAAAGGGGAAGTTAGCCCCTTCGACAGGCTCAGGGTGAGCGGTGGGTGATTCATCCCCACCCCGGCCTTCCCCCGTCGAGGAGGAAGGGATTAGTCGGTGTGGCGGAGGGCGGCCTGGGCGGCGGCGAGGCGGGCGACGGGGACGCGAAAGGGGGAGGAGCTGACGTAGTCGAGGCCGACGCGGTGGCAGAAGTCGATGCTGTCGGGATCGCCGCCGTGTTCGCCGCAGATGCCGACTTCGAGGTCGGGCTTCAGGTTGCGCCCCTTCTCGGTGCCGATACGGATTAGCTCGCCGACGCCATCGGTGTCGATGGTGACGAAGGGGTCCAGGGGGAGGATGCCGTCGTCGATGTAGGAGCGCAGAAACTTGCCCTCGGCGTCGTCGCGGCTGTAGCCGAAGGTGGTCTGGGTGAGGTCGTTGGTGCCGAAGCTGAAGAAGTCGGACTCCTCGGCTACCTCGCCGGCGGTGAGGGCGGCGCGGGGGACTTCTATCATGGTGCCGAACTTGTAGGGCACGTCGACCTTTCGTTCCTTCTGAATGTCGTCGGCGACTATGACGAGACGGCGGCGGAGGAGGTTCATCTCGTTGGCGTGGGATGTGAGGGGAATCATCACCTCGGGCTGCACGGTGAGGCCGGACTCGATGAGGTCGCAGCAGGCGGCTATGATGGCCTTGATTTGCATGCGGTAGATGGAGGGGAAGGTGATGCCGAGGCGGCAGCCGCGGTGTCCGAGCATGGGGTTGGCCTCGCGGGACCTTTCGAGGAGGTCGAGAATTTCTTCTTCTTTGGCGAGGGTATCGGAGGAT
>DAOUKX010000142.1:0-7975 GCA_034420855.1 Dehalococcoidia bacterium | reverse complement strand
CGATTCCCACATCAGCTACGAGCGAGTGGAAGACCACTGGCGTCAGACGCCTCACTTCCATGAGTTGAAGTTCTTCTACGTCAAGGAAGACTCCACACGGCTTGCCATGCAATTGGCGGAAGAGTCCCACATTGCCGACATTCCGGCGGTGCTCATCCCAGAGGCTGAGGAAAGAGGCCACGTTGTCTCCATCGGCACCCTGCCCGGCTTCTTCCTCTACATCTGGATCGGCGGCCTCTTCTACGGTGAAGAAGTGCCCATACGAGTCGGCGAACGGGCGGGCGAACTCCGCGAGATAGCGCCCGGATTCGACCCCGACGATCCCCTTCGGGATGTCCGGGTTCGCGAGGCCCTTAACATCTCAGTGAATCGCGACCTGCTCAACGAGACCTTCTGGGAAGGCAACGCCATTCCGCAGCTGATCCACGGATTCCCGCCTACCCATCCCGACTTCAAGCACGACGACTGGACGCCCTACCCCTTCGATCCCGACAGGGCCAGACAGCTTCTTGCAGAAGCGGGATACCCAGACGGCTTTACGTTTGACTTTCAGACATCCGTCGTTTCCGGCGTGCCGGAAGCTCCGGACGTGGCAGAGGCTGTGACCGCCATGTGGCAGGACATTGGCCTTGACCCCAAACTAACGCCGATCGAATACGGCAACATGAGGTCAGAGATGAAGGCCCGTGACGTGGGCCGCACCGTTGGCACCTTCCGTCAGGGCGCAGGCCCCGGCGGCATCTACACCCGCGGCAACATCCAGTACCGTCTCGGACCCGTCCCCGGCGGCGCGGGCAACGGCCTCTGGGAGATCCACGATTTGGACGACATCTGGATTGACCTTGCCGCAGCAGTCGAAGCCGATGACATTCTGCGCGAGACCTTCAGAATCGGCGACTACCTCTACGAGAACTACATCACCGTGCCCCTCTTCTTCCTCTTCCCAAGAGCGGTGGTGAACCCCAACTACGTGCAGGAGTACCGCCAGAACATGCTCCACTTCGGCCCCGCGGTGAAGCACGAGTACACCATGCCCGTCTACCAGTAGACTTAACTAACTCGTAGCCGGGCAAGAGCAAATGCGCCCCGGGGAGCCTTAAACTCCCCGGGGCGTTTGCTACATATGTCATTCTGAGCGAAGCGAAGAATCTCGCCCCCAAGAGTAATCTCTCTCCTGGCCTTCCTAGGGGTGACTCCTCTCACTCCCCGCCCACTCTACCCCTCAATCCGCTCACCCTGAGCCTGTCGAAGGGTCGAGCGCCCATAACCAACCTTCCCCGCCTCCCCATTCCCCTCGCCCACTCACCATTCCCGCACAGGCGCGAATCCACCCCATTAAAATCCCAAGTTTGAAAAGTGGCCCGGCGTTAGTCTAGCCCACGTGAAACAGGTTGTTGAGTATCTTGAGGCGGCTAACGCCAACGGGCATGGACAAATCTAGCGTTGGTCCCGCAATGCTTCGTAGATAGCTGGATACCGAAAAGACCCACAATTCTGGAACCTTGCAAAACTCGGTCCAGCTATCCGGTTTCGCAAAAGGGAATCTGCTTGTACACGCCTCTATACTAAACAAGTGCTTCTTGCCCTGTTCTTTGGGACCTATTGCTTCCCAAAAAATCAGAAGCGGCCTAACCTTGTCCTCGTCAACCCCGTCAGGAGTCTTCATGCCGACGAGCACCTTGCCTGTGGCGGTGCTTTTGAGGTTCTTGCATTCCTCATTCCAATGCCTTTCCCAACGTTTCTGCTTATACTCAACCACCTCGTCCCAACCAGCCTTTTTTTGAAAGGACCTTGCCTCCGATTGCATGGGCTGACCAGTTCTTGATTTCGGTCTGAAATACCGTGCTAGACCCGTCTGGCCAATTCACATCCATCCACCTGTCAAGCCGAGGGCCCTTCTGTTTCCCCGTAGTCACAGACAGAGGCTTACTGCTCTTAGTATCGGTAAGCACCTTTGCGCTGCCGCCCGTGGACTCAAGATAGCTCTGAAAGCATGCGGTGTTTAGGTCTTCACCGATCACCCCAACTACACTTGTGGCCTGGCCGCGGGACCAATCCGGTTTCTCATCAAAAAAGTGTAGCAACTCCTTAACCTTTTTCGTCACTTTGAAACTGGATGCCATGCAATCCTCCCCGCGCAAAAACAGTGTAGAATACCGATAGCGGCTTCCCATCCCTCTATTGAGGACGGGCGCTCTGATCCATCAGTAAACCACAAGAGGTGCTCCCTTGACTAACCAGCCGTCCGACGACAAAGCCCACATTCCCTGGAACCCCGGCCTGCTCCAGGCCTTCCGCTGGCGCAACATCGGCCCCCACCGCGGCGGACGCTCCATCGCCGTCGCAGGCCACCCCCACGACCCCATGACCTTCTTCTTCGGAGGCTCCGGCAGCGGGGTCTGGAAGACCCACGACGGCGGTGTCTACTGGCGCTGCATCTCCGACGGCTTCCTCAACACTGGCCCCATCGGCGCCATAGCCGTTTCCGACTCAGACCCCAACGTCATCTACGTCGGTGCCGGCGAGCCCCTGCCCCGCCCCGATGTTTCCCACGGCGACGGCGTATACAAAACCACCGACGGCGGCGAAACATGGCAGCACCTCGGCCTCGAAGCCACCCGCCACATCTCAAGAATCCGCATCCACCCTCAGGACCCAAACACCGTCTACGTAGCCGCCCAGGGGCACCTCTTCGGCCACAACCCGGAACGCGGCGTCTACCGGTCCCGGGACGGCGGCGACACCTGGGAGCTTGTCCTTCACAAAAGCGAAAGGGCCGGCGCCATCGACCTTTCAATGGACCCCACCAACCCCCGCATCCTCTACGCCTCAATCTTCCACTTCCTCCGCCAGCCCTGGGAGGAGACCAGTGGCGGCCCCGACAGCGGTCTCTACAAGACCATCGACGGCGGCGACACCTGGTCCGAACTATCCGACAACGCCGGCTTCCCCTCCGGCGTCAAGGGCCGCATCGGCGTGGCCGTCTCCCCCGCCCGTCCCCAGCGCGTCTGGGCCCTGGTGGAAGCCAAAGCCGGCGGCCTCTTCCGCTCCGACAACGGCGGCGAAAGTTGGGAGCTGGCCACCGACCAGCGGGACCTCCGCCGCAGCGCCTCATCCTACCACCACGTATTTGCCCACCCCCAGGATGAAGAGACCCTCTTCGTCCTCTCCTACTCCGCCTGGAAGTCCACCGACGGCGGCAAGACCTTCGACACCTTCACCATGCCCCACGGCGACCACCACGACCTCTGGATAGACCCCCGCAACCCCAAACGCATGATTGAAGGCAACGACGGCGGCGCGACAATAACCCTAAACGACGGCGCTACCTGGTCCAGCATCTACAACCAGCCCACACACAGCTTCTTCCACCTCGCCGTAGACACCCAGTTCCCCTACCGCGTCTACGGCACGCCCATGGACAACACCGCCGTCAGCGTCCCTAGCCGCACCTTCGAGGCCGCCATCCCCTGGAAGGACTGCTACCCCGTCGGCAGCTCGGAGAGCGGCCACATCGTGGTCCTGCCGGACAACCCCAACATAGTCATAGCCGGGGCCATCGGCAGTTCCCCCGGCGGGGGCGGCAACATGCTCCGCTACGACCACTCCACGGGCCAGTCCCGCATCATCACCGTCTGGCCCGAGGACCAGTACGGCTCCGCCACCAAGGACTTCAAGTACCGCTTCCCCTTCACCTACCCCATCGTCCTCTCATCCCACGACGGCAACACCCTGTACGCCGCCGCCAACCGAGTCTTCAGGTCCACCAACCAGGGCGCAAGCTGGGAGATAATCAGCCCCGATCTTACCACCCAGGACGAAAGCAAGATGCAGGTAATCACCGGTGGCCCAATCACCTCCCACGGCCTCTCCTCCCAGTTCCCCAACGTCATCTACGCCCTGGCCGAGTCCCCCCACGAAGCAGGCGTCCTCTGGGCGGGCACTGACGACGCGCGCATTCACCTCTCCAGGGACGGCGGCGAAACCTGGGAAGACGTAAGCCCCGGGAATCTCCCCCGCTGGACCTGCTTCAGCATCATCGAACCCTCTCCCCACGACCCGGGGACCGTCTACGCTGCCGCCCACCGCTTTAAGCTGGACGACCACCGTCCCTTCCTCCTCAAGACTACCGACTACGGCGCCACCTGGAAGATGATTACCCGCGGCATCCGGGAGGGCGACTTCGCCCGCGTCATCCGCGAAGACCCGGAACGCCCAGGCCTGCTCTACGCCGGCACCGAAACCGGCGTCTACATATCCGTCGATGGCGGCGAGTCCTGGCAGTCCATGCAGATGGACCTCCCCGCCGTCGCCGTCCACGACATGCTGGTGAAGGACGACGATCTAGTCCTCGCCACCCACGGTCGCGGCTTCTGGGTCCTCGACGACCTCTCCGCCCTGCGCCAGATGACCGGCGAAGCCCTGGCAGCCGCCGCCCACCTCTTCACACCCCCGGACACCCACCGGGTAAATCGCCCCTTGCGCTGGAGTTCCCCCGCCCAGCCCGGCAAGAACTACGACTGGACCTCGGGTACCGTCGTCACCTACGACGCCCAGCCCGACTCCTCTGGAGCGCTGGCCCGCACCTATCTGGATAGCGGCGAGAATCCCCCCTTCGGTGTTCCCATCACCTACCACCTAAAGTCGGACGCGGAAGATGTGTGCATCATAGTCCTCAACGAGGACGGCAACGAAATCAAGCGTTTCTCCGGCAAGGACGTGCCTGCGTCGGCAGGCATGAACCGCTTCGTCTGGGACCTTCACTACCCTAACGCGCTGGAAGCCGGGGAAGGCACCGGCCTCACTCCCCAGGAAAATCCCACACCACGCCCACCCCTGGCGCCGCCCGGTGCCTACAAGGTCAAGCTGACTGCGGGAGACGTGGAGCAGACTGAGAATTTCGAAGTCCTCATCGACCCCCGCATCGAAGCAACCGCCGAAGACCTGCAAGCCCAGTTCCAGCTCCATCTCCGAGTCCTTGGCTCCCTCGCCGAGACCAACGCCGCCATCGACAGGCTCAGGGGTATCCGTAGCCAGGTCGAAGCTTGGGCCGACCGCGCAAAGGGCAACGATGGCGAGGGCCGCGTAGCCGAGGCAGCCGACGCAATCAACCAGAAACTCTCCGCCATAGAGCCCCATCTGACCCGCGTCATCGGCCCCAACCCCATGAGGCTCCCACCCAAAGGCCTCGACGCAAGGCTCGCCGCCCTCTCCAGCGTCGTCTCCAACGCCGACTACGCACCCACCCGGCAGGCATACGACGTCTTCGAGTCGCTCAAGTCGCGCGTCGGCGCCCAGCTTGCGGTCCTGGAGCAGGTAGAAACCCATGACCTGCCCCACTTCCACTCCCTCCTCAAGGAGTTGAACGTCCCCCTCATCACCTGACTATCGTTGCCGATGCACCCCCCATTCCCGCGCAGGCGGGAATCCACCCCCCGCTCACCCTGAGCCTGTCGAAGGGTTGAGTGCCCTACGCCGCCCCCAATCTCCCGCACCTCTTCTCTTCGTCACCCCTGCAAAGCAGGGGCCCACGGCGGGGCGGGGCCGGGCTGGGTCCCCTCTGCTCTTCCCGATACCAACCACGCATGCCGTAGGGGCGTTTCTCGAACCTCCCCCTCGCCCTGCCCCTCCACCCAAATGTCATTCCGAGCGCAGCGAAGCGGAGTCGAGGAATCTCGTCGCCAGAAATCGTCAAACTTCCGCCACGGCTATCTCTCCCCCAACCAATAAAATGTTGTGACTGCCAAACTATTGCGAGAGCAAAAACCTTGACAGTGGGACTAACGTACCCTAAATTGTACCTAGTTACCCTAGGTGTTAGCTGGAGCCACACCCTATTTGCTATCATTTATCGAAAGGCTTTGAAGGAGGAATGCCGTGGACGGTCCTCTCCTGAACACCATTGACGCCCCCCAGGACCTGAAGCCCCTCACCCGCGAACAGGTGGAGCAGGTGGCCCAGGAAGTCAGAGACACCATCATCTCCGTCATCACGGAGCGCGGCGGTCATCTCGCCTCCAATCTCGGCGTCGTCGAACTGACCCTCGCCATCCATCGCATGTTCGATAGTCCCAAGGACCGCATCGTCTGGGACACCACCAACCAGACCTACACCCACAAGCTCGTCACCGGAAGACGGGACGACTTCCAGAACATCCGACTGTCAGGCGGACTCTCCGGTTTCGGCGAACCTATGGAAAGCCCCCACGACACCCTCGCAGCGGGCCACGCCGGCACTGGACTCTCCATCGCCCTCGGCATAGCCCAGGCCGCCGCCCGGCAGCAGGAAGAGTCCTGGACCATCGGTGTCGTCGGCGACGGCGCCCTCACCTCCGGCTCCAGCTTCGAAGCTCTCAACAACATCGTCCATTTCAACCCGGAAAGGTTCATCGTCGTCCTCAACGACAACGGCATGTCCATTTCCGAAAACATCGGCTTCATTACCAACTGGCGCAAGCGCGTCATCACCCATCCGGAGTACCAGGCCATGATAGGCCGCATGAGGGCCCTCTCCAGGCGGGTGCCCATGGGCGACGCCACCTACCGGCTGGTAAAGCGGTTCAAGAACAGCGTGGACGGCTTCATCATCCCCACTACGTTCTGGACGGAGATGGGCTTCGAATACCTTGGGCCTGTGGACGGCCATGACCTCAGGCAGTTGGAAGAGACCCTCACCCAGGCGCGTACACCAACGGGTCGCGTCCCCCTGATCCATGTCGTCACCCACAAGGGCCACGGCTACGAGCCCGCCGAGGACGACCCCGTCCGCTTCCACCAGCCCAGCTCCCCTCTTGGCGACACCTCCGGCGCGCCCACCTACTCCAAGGTCTTTGCCAATACCATGAAGCGGCTTATGAACGAGGACCCCTCTGTGGTTGGAATCTCCGCCGCCATGCTGGAAGGCACCGGCCTAGAAGAGGTCCGACAGGAGTTCCCCGACCGCGTCTACGACGTGGGCATCGCCGAGCAGCACGCCGTCAGTATGGCCGCGGGCATGGCCGCCACCGGCGCAAAGCCCTTCGTCTCCATCTACTCCACCTTCCTCCAGCGCGCCTTCGACCAGGTGGTCCACGACGTTTGCCTCCAGAACCTGCCAGTCACCATCATCGCCGACCGAGCCGGCATCGTCGGCGAAGACGGCAAGACCCACCACGGCGCCTTCGACGTCTCCTACCTGCGCTGCCTCCCCAATGCGATAGTCGCCGCTCCTACCAACGAAAACGAACTCCAGCATCTCATCTACACCGCCTACAAGCACGACGGCCCCTTCGCCATTCGCATCCCCCGCGGCACTGCCACGGGCGTTCCCATGGACGATGAGCTTCGCACCCTTCCTCTGGGGCAAGGCACCGTCATGCGTGAGGGCGGCGACGTGGTCATCTTCAGTCTCGGCAAGGCCGCCGGCGCCGCCGTTGAAGCGGCGGACATCCTCGCAGAACACGGCGTATCCTGCGGCGTGGTCAACCCTCGCTTCGTGAAGCCCCTAGACGTGGATCTCATCATCGACTCCGCCCAGCGCACCGGACGCCTGGTCACCGTCGAAGAAAACGTCCTGGCAGGGGGATTCGGCTCCGCCGTCCTCGAGGCCATTGCCGCCGCCAACATGAAGGGCGTGTCCGTCCACCGCATCGGCATGCCCGACTCCTTCGTGGAGCACGGCACCGCCGAGGAACAGCGTCGACGACTTCAGCTTGACGCCGAGGGCATCGCCCGCCAGATCCTCAGTGTCTACTACCCGCAGAAGACCTCGGCAACCGCTGCCGGCGCCTGACCCCACACCCACTCCCTTCGTCATTCCTGCGAAAGCAGGAACCCGCCGCGGCGGGGCGGCATGGGGGCCCACTTCCCCCTTGACGGAGGAAGGCTAGAAGCCTGGCCGAAAAGTGGTATAGAGGGACTATACTGTAGGAAATGGATGAAGTGGGAGAGAAGTGATGCTGGGAGAGCGATCTGATCAGAGAGGCTTGTGGGAGGCT
>DAOUKX010000141.1:0-5070 GCA_034420855.1 Dehalococcoidia bacterium | reverse complement strand
CTGCGTAAGGGATTGCCAGGGCAAAAATGGCCGCCGCAGGCGAGAGCCCCACAGCTGCCACGAAGAACCAGGCCCATATCAGCTCGTGTACTGCGCGCATGGCCCCAAGCAGAAACCGGAATCCGGCCACGCCGGGCACTCTCATCCTTGAACGCCGCGCCAGCACACCCGAGGCCAAAATCCCAAGGGGCAGCCCCATCGCCACCGCAAGGCAGATTCCCGCCACGGCGTAGGCGATGGTCTTCCAGGCGGAACTGAGGGCCAGGCCGAGGAAATCCGCCGACAGCTCCGGCTGGATGGTGGCCTGGAAGAACTGGGCTATGGAGCCCAGCCCGCCCGGATGGACCGGAGAACTTCCCCATGAGAGAGGCGAGAGGCTCCAAAAAAGTGCAGCGACGAGCAACAGGGTCAGGAACCCCCGCCCGCGGAAGAAATCGCCGTTCCGTCTACGGGTGGATTGGGGCGAAGTTGTAGAGGCGGTTGAGGGCCTCATCCGTCAGATGCTCCACTGGCAGGTCGAACTCCAGGGTCCCTTTACGGAGACCGACGGCCCGCGAAAAGTAAGTGCGCGTCAGATGGGTGGAGTGGACGCTGGCGATGAGGGTCTTGTTGGACTCCGCAACTATGGACGTCAGCAGCTGCATCAGGTCTTCCGCACGGGCCGGGTCCAGGGAGGCGACGGGCTCGTCCGCCAGCACTAACCGCGACTGCTGGGCCAGCAGCCGGGCCATTGCCACCCGCTGCTGCTCCCCGCCGGAAAGGTGGGACGTCCTTTCGTGCAGCTTCTCCGGGATCCCCACCCGCTCCAACGCCCGCTCCACCATCTCCCGTTCGCGCAGGGATACGAGGGACACCAGAGACTTCCACAGGCTCCATCTTCCGAGCCTCCCTGCCTGCACGTTGTGTTTCACGGATAGATGGGGCACCAGGTCCAGCTGCTGGTGCATCATGCCCACCAGTTGGGCCAGTTTAGTCCCTGCGCTCATGGAGGAGAGGGGTTGCCCGGCCAGGCGGATCCTCCCCTCGCTGGGCTGCTCGATGCCCGCAATGAGGTGAAGGAGGGTGGTCTTTCCGCTGCCACTGGGCCCCAGAACCGCGACCCGTTCACCCTCTTGAATCTCCAACGAGAGCGCCGCCACGGCGGCCACGCTGTTGTACCGCTTGGATACATCTTCCAGCCGGACTATGGGAGAGGGACTCAGGCCGTTGGTCGTCATGCTACTGGAGCATCTCCAGAGACTTGGCCACCGACTCGATTGCGGCGTAGTTCTCGTTCTTGGAAGCTACGAAGGAGTCCGTGCGGAATGCGTCAAGCAAGTCGGCCTGGCTTTCATCGAGGTGCATGTCAAACAGGGCTTTCTGCAGACGCCCGGTGAACCCCTCGCCGAAGGTCTCGTCCAAATCTCCTCTCACCGACCAGTTGTAGTTGAAGTAGGGGGGCGTGACGCCCACCTGCCGCACCTTGGACGTGTCCACCCGGTTATCGGAGACAGCCTTGTCCCAAACGGTGCTGCTGAGTGCTCCGGCCTGGAAGGAGCCGGATTCCACCAGCTTCCAGGTGGTATCGTGGGAGCCTGAGAAGTTGGGCAGACCGTTGAAGTCCGTTTCCGGGTCTACGCCCGCTTCAAGCAGGAAGTGGCGCGGCATCAGGTGTCCGGAGGTGGAGTTGATGCTGCCGAAGGTGAAGGTCAACCCGTTCAGGTCTTGCAATCCCGGGGCGGGAAGGGCGGAGTGGACGATGTAGGCGGAGACGAACTCAGCGTCGATGGGACGGTGGGCGATGGCCCTGGCCCCGGGGGCCTGATTTCGTGCTTGGGCACCGGTGAGCGCCCCAAACCAGGCCATATGCAGGTCTCCGTTGGCAAAGGCGGTGACCACTGCGGCGTAGTCGATGCTGGGCTTGTATTCAACGGGCACTCCCAGCTTGTCGCTCAGGTAGGCTGACAAGCCGTCGAAGCGTCTGACCAGCAGGGAAGTTTCCTGGTCAGGAATGCCGCCTATATAAAGAGTCTCCTGCGTATCGCCATCGTCGCTGCCGCAGGCGACGAACAGCGCAAGAGCCAAAAGCAGGAATGGTGCAATCAGCGCGAATTTCTTAGTTGTGCACAAGAACCTTCATCTCTTCCTTCGCCTCTGGGCGACTCCAAGTATGGGGTTGAACATGGGGCATTCGGCCACACGGAACGAGCCTGGAGCCAAGACGAGGGAAGAACTGCGAAAGGGGGAAAGCCTAAGGGGTGAACCAGGTAAGCCGGAGCTTTGCAGGACGCACCTCGCCCGTCCAGGCGCGACCTCAGGTAAAGCCCTCTATAAGAATGGGTATCAATTTAACAGCGGGCATAGGGCAAAGGAATACTATTACGGACGGGGACGTTCGTCAATGGGGGAACTTTCAGTCTGACGATAGCAAGAGAGCTTCCGCCTTGCCCACGAAACGAATTACAGGTTGGAGACTGGCTTCGACGGCTCTGGCCTGGTAAGCGTTCTCGTAGAAATTCATGTGCAGTTGGCCCGCGCTGTTGAAATGGGTAGCCAATTGCGCGTCGCGGGTTACCTCAACGAGTTCGCCAACCACGCGCATAAGGTCGCGGTGAGTATAGTGGTCCCAGCCGCGGGCTAGGGCGTTTGTCTTCACCATCTGCGCGGCTGCGCCCCAGCCCTTTTCAGAGGCCTGAGGGAAGTCTCCTTTAGCAAGCTCTTCGAAAGCTTCGGCCATAAAAACCCGGCTTTGTTCCTCGTATATATTCGTTTGCTGCATTCTCAGAGTTTTTGGTGGATGTCCCCTTCCGCCCACAATAGAACAATTGTATATCGTCAATGGGGTACTTATCAACAGGGGGTGTCGCTTTTTGCAAGGGTGGATTATTTCTTTTGATGGGCCTAGAATACCGATGAACTTGCACAGAGTCGGGGGGAGGAAAAGCTCGCCTAATATCTGTGACAAGCCACTTACTGGAGGATGTACTATGACCGTCTTTGCACGATACCAAGCTAACGGCGATGTCAGCTACGGCGTTGTCGAGGGAGATACCATCAAGCAGATAACCACCAGTCCCTTCGAGGACTACGAGATCACGGACCAGGCCCACTCCCTTGACGAAGTCAAGCTCCTGGCCCCTAGTGTACCGGGGAAGATAATTGCGGTGGGGCTGAACTACCGCAGCCACCTGGGCGATCGGGCGCCTTTGGAGGAACCCCTCATCTTCTACAAGACCACCACATCCCTGGCAGGCCCGGGAGATACAATCGTCATTCCCAAGTCCTTCGACGGACGGGTCGACGAGGAAGGCGAAGTGGTGGCGATTATCAAGGACCGGTGCAAGAACGTGCCCAAGGAAGAGGCGCTGGACCACGTGCTGGGCTACACCTGCGGCAACGACGTGAGCGCCCGCCAGTGGCAGCGTGGCGACGGGCAGTGGTGGAGGGCCAAGTCGTCCGATACCTTCAGCCCCGCCGGCCCCTTCATGGTCACTGGTCTCGATCCCAGCGACATGATGCTTCGCGCCCGGGTGAACGGGGAGGAGGTCCAGGCGGAGACCACGGCCATGTTCCTCTTCGACCTGCCGACCGTCATAAGCCACGTCAGCAAGTCGATAACCCTGGAACCGGGCGACATGATCTTCACGGGCACTCCCGGCGAGCCGGCGGAGTTGAAGGACGGCGACGTTTGCGAGGTCGAGGTTGAGGGCGTCGGCGTGTTGAGCAATCCCGTGCGGCGGGAGACGTAAGTCCTCCGCCTTCCCCGGCCCAACTGATTCAGCACATAGGGAGGTGATCCCATGAAAATGTACGTCGCCGGTGAGTGGGTGGACAGGTCATCCGTCACCCAGGTAGTCAACCCCTTCGACGGCTCCGTCATCGAAACGGTGCCCCGCGCCGAGGCGTCCGACGTGGAAGCGGCGCTGGCCGCCGCCACGCGAGGGGCCAAGGTTATGGACGGTCTAACGGCCTACGACCGCTACGTCCTGCTGCAAAGGGCGGCAGGCATCATCTCCGAGAGGGCAGAGGAGTTTGCCCGCATCATTACGATGGAGGAAGGCAAGGTCATTGCCGAAGGACGGGGCGAGGTGCAGAGGGCAATACAGACGCTCACCCTGTCGGCGGAAGAGGCGAAGCGGGTTCACGGGGAGACGGTGCCTTTGGACGGGGTGCCGGGCGACGGCAGGCAGATGGGATTCACGCTTCGGGTACCTGTAGGTGTGGTTGTGGCCATCAGTCCCTTCAACTTTCCATTGAACCTGGTTTGCCACAAGGTGGGGCCTGCGCTGGCATCGGGCAACTCGGTAATCATCAAACCCGCCAGTGACACTCCGCTGTCGGCGCTGAAGCTGACGGAGGCGCTGCTGGAGGCGGGGGTTCCCACGGACGGGGTACAGTGCATCACCGGCTCAGGGGATACTGTGGGGGACGCTCTCGTCAGCGATTCGAGAGTACGCAAGGTCACGTTCACCGGCAGCCGGGACGTGGGCGAGCAGATAGTGAGGGCGGCGGGCCTGAAGAAGGTCACGATGGAGCTTGGATCCAACAGTCCTCTTATCATCATGCCCGACGCCGACCTAGAGAAAGTGGCCCAAGCCACGGTGGCGAGCGGCTACTCCAATGCCGGACAGGTCTGCATCTCCACCCAACGAGTGCTTGCGCACGGGGGGATATACGGTGATTTTCTGGACGCTCTGAAGCCCCAGGTGGAGGCGGTCAGCACCGGCAACCCCCTGGAGGAGTCGGTGCGGATGGGCCCCATGATTCGAGAGACTGACGCCGTGCGGGTGGGCGAATGGGTGCGAGAGGCGGTGGGACAGGGGGCGCGGATTGTGACGGGAGGCGAAAGGGAGGGTTCGATGCTGGCCCCGACGGTGGTGGCAGAAGTCAGCCCGGAAATGCGCATCTCCTGCGACGAGCTATTCGGCCCGGCGGTAGCTGTCACTTCCTTCGAGTCCATCGATGACGCAATCGCGCTTGCCAACGACTCTCGCTATGGACTCAGCGCAGGTATCTTCACCCAGAACGTGGACTGGGCCATGAGGTTCGCCAGGGAGGTGGAGTCGGGCAACCTGATGATCAACTCCGGGC
>DAOUKX010000140.1:0-2186 GCA_034420855.1 Dehalococcoidia bacterium | reverse complement strand
ACCACCACCGACTCCACCTTCCCGTCGTCGGAGAGAATCGGCGTGGCGTTGAGCAGCACGGTCACGCTCCGCCCGTCGGGGACGCACATGACGATCTCCTCGGCGCGTACAGTCTCGCTGGAGCCGAGGATCTCGGCCAGGGGGAACTTCAGCAGGGAGACCTCGCTCCCGTCGGCGCGGCGAACGGTGATCATTCCCAGGAGGTCCTCCGACGCCTGCTCAGGGTCCCGGAGGCCATCGACGATCCTGCGGGTCTCCCGGTTGAATGACACCGCAGCGCCCTTCTTCACGTCGAAGACGACGACGCCCACCGGCGAGGTGTCGATGAGGGTCTCCAGGTCGGCCCTGGCGCGCCGCTCCTCCCGGTGGGCGCGGGCGTTGGCGATGACCTGCGCCGCCTGGGAGGCGAACATCACCAGGACCTCCTCGTCCTCATACGTGAACTCCTCTCCGCCGTCCCTGTCGCCGACGAAGACGTGGCCCACCCGGACGCCCCGGTGGAACATGGGCGCCGCCATGAAGGTGAAGACCCCCACCGGCAGGGGGATGGTGAACTCCGTGAAGCCCAGGGCATGGACGTGCTCCACCAGGTCCGGGACCCTCATGGGTTCGGAGATGTCGGTCAGGGCCTGGAAGATGCGCAGCCCCTCCGGCATCAGCCAGAGCAGCTCCGATTCCTCGCCGGTCAGGCCCGAGGAGAGGAAGTCCTGGACCTGTCCCTCGTGGTCCAGGAGGGTCATCACGCCGTAGCGGGCAGCGGTCAGGGCGCGGGCCGAGTCGAGGACGCCCTGGAGCACCGCGTCGAAGTCCAGGCTCTCGTTGATGCGGAGACTGGCCTTGCTGAGACGGGAGAGGCGGTCTCTGGTGGGGTCCGTTCCCTGGACCGGCTGCCGCGCGTTCTCCAATTCTTCACCCCCTGGGGACTCCGGGAAATCGGGCTGAAACGGCCTTTTCGGGTCGAATTTGGCATATTGGCCCAAAATTCACCGCAACTTTATTCAACTCGGGAGCACATTGACCCAAACTTGATTCACAAGTTCCTACAATGGGCTATCCCGCGCTTCCGGGATCTTTACCCGACCAGCGGCGCGGCATGACCCCACAAGGAAATCCTGAAAGCGATGTTGAACAGTCATAAGCGATACACCGTATCAACGCTGCATGGTCACGCCGTGGTCGGCATAGAGCCTGGCCGCAGCCCGGTCCGACTTGTACGGGGTCTAATGGTAGCAGTAATCACTTAGCGCGCGTTGTGATACTCAATGTCAATGCCGGATTCAAGTAAAGGAGAGAAGCGCCATACTCCCGTCATTCCCGCGCACGCGGGAATCCACTGGTTGAGTTTTGCACTTCCCCCACAACAAGGAGAAATTAAACAGCCCTCTATTATCGACCTACGCAATCAAGTCAGGACACCCGGATGCGCCAATAGGCGCGGAGTCAAGTCAGTAAGCAAAGAGAGAAGATTGCATAAGTCCGTCGTTCCGGCGAAGGCCGGAACCCACGAAGTGGCTCGCCGCTCGGCAATCCAGAGGGGCATGGGTGGTGCCTGGTAGCTTGCGATCAATCTACTTTCACCCTCACCCCAGCCCTCTCCCTCGATGGAGAGGAGGTTATGCAATCGTCTTACAAGGAAACACAAGGAGAAACTCGAAAACCATTATGAATGTCATTTCCAGCATACCCAGAAAGACCATACTCTACGGGGCGGCGCTCGCTGCGACTGCCCTGGTAATCGCCCTGCTGGCGGCGAGCTACGCCGCCGGCCCGGCCCGGGCCCAGACCTCGGACAACACCTGGCCCAACCCCCAGCCCTGCGGCCCCGACGCCGACACCGCCTTCATGCAAGAGCCCCACGAGGTGACCTCCGGCCACTTCGCCCTCTTCGAGGCCTACTGGGCCTGGACGGAGGGACTGGGAGACGACGCCGAAGACACCGGCGTCCTCCACACCAACCTCTGCCCACCCCTGGTGAGGCACGAAACTGTCACGGAGACCGATCCAGTCACCTATGAGACGAAGAAGGTAACTAAGACCATCCGCTCCGCCCGCGTGGGTGGGATGGACGTTGAAGAAGCCATCATGCACGTGCTGGACACGCACAAGGCAGACGTGGTGGCCACCAACGCGGAGGTGACCGCCGGCCAGTTGTCGCTGCAAGAGTACCCCAGGGTTAGGCACTTCGC
>DAOUKX010000139.1:0-6333 GCA_034420855.1 Dehalococcoidia bacterium | reverse complement strand
GTGCGTCAAGGGACGGGCACGGTAGAAGCCTGAATCACAGCTCCAGCAGCAACTCGAAAATGGTGCTGTTTATAGTTCCCTTAGGCCTATCAAGCTGGCCAATAACAAGAGCCTTTGTATTGAGGTTCAGGTTGGCGGTATAGATAATGGGGCACACAAAATCCAGAACCACGGAGGTCGATGGACAGCATGGAGCATCGATTTCAAATCTACGGCTGGCTTATTTTTCTGGTCTGCAGTGGTCTGTTCATCAGCCAAAGCCTACGCTCTGGTGACCTGTGGAGCCTCTCCGCCAGCGTGACTGATTGGCTGCCTAGTGTTTCTAGTCCCGCTTATATTTCCAAAAGAACCTGGCCGTGAATATCAAGGGTGTAATGGCCCAGAAAATGGGACAAATCCTATCAGGTCCAGTACTGACATTTCACCTGGACCAGTCTCGGGGGGGCAGGTTGCGGTAGAGCCGAAGGCATAATTCGCGGCTGGAGAGTTTGAAGGACAGTCAAAAGCTTCGGCGTGGATATGTCTGCCGCGGTTGGCGCTGATATGCTTGCTAGCGCGGTTGGTTAGATCAGGGAGTCTTGGTCGACGAGGGAGCGGGCAGTTTCGTCGTCGTCGGTCGTGACTGCGACAATGGCGTGGCCCTGAATGCGGTGCATGATGTGGATTGTGCGCACATTGATTTGATGTTCGTAGAAGACCCTGCTGACGCCGGCGAGGGCTCCGGGTCTATCAGGCAGGTGGAAGACGATGGCATCCGAAGTTACGGCCCGCAAGCCGTCCTCCAGCATGGCATGAAGGGCCGCGTCGTCATCGTCGGTCCCAAGGGATATCACACCCAACTCTCCCATGGAACGCCCATCGATGTATTCGATGTTGATGTTCGCATCACCGAGCACCTGGGTGACGCGGCTTAAGGACCCCGGCTTGTGGGGGACCATGACGATAATGCGGCGGGGCCTCGACATGCTTTCTGCTGAATCGGCGCTCATGGGTCTACGGGCGGCCATTCAAGGCAGTCGGCGATGATGTTATCTACCATTTCACGGGTGACGTGAGGCATGGTTATCAAGTGGGCAATGTCATCCATGGGAGCGAGTTGCCATTTGAACAGGACGTATGGAGAGGGACGCGGAAACACGACGGTTGCGCTGTTCTTTGCCCGCCAGGCGGGAATGCCGTTGGCGTTGAATTGCCGGACTGCGTATTCAGCGTTATCGAGCATCTTCGCCACAATGCGGCGAAAGCCGTCCCGCCCGTTCTTGGTAAGAGAGTACCAGATTATCACCGGAGTGAAGGCGTTGCGAGAGCCAAGGAGGGTGGTGTCCAAAGCGCCCACGTACTCGATGGCGCGTCCAATCTGGGCCGTGTAATCCTGCCTGGTGACGACAACGCCGCAGGGGAGGGGAGAGCCAATCAATTTATGGCCCGATATGGCTATGCTGTCGATGCCACTGTCGAATCCAAAGGGCTGCGGATCATCGACAAAGGGAAGAATCATGCCACTAAGCGCAGCATCGGCATGGATGTACGAGCGGGGGACCGCCAGGTCCTTGAGGATGCCCCCGATTTTGTCGAGGTCGTCAACGGCTCCCTTCATTGTGGTGCCGATGTTGGCCACTATCAACGGCGGCTTATCCCGGTTAATGAATATGGACTCTCGGAGGTCGTCATAGTCCATCTCGCCGTTCTTCTGGCTGCGGATCATGATGTTTCGCACGTTCAGGACATGCAGAATTTTCAGTACCGAATAGTGGGTGTCCTGCGAGAAGTAGGCGATGGGATCACGCAGCATCTCGCGGCCCACATAGATACCGTACATGTTGCCCTCGGTGCCACCCGCCGTTACGTAACCCCAAGCCTCCTCCGCCGGCAGCCGCACCAGTTCAGCTATAGCTCGCACAACCTCGCGTTCCGTTTCGTGGGTGTTGGACTGAAAGCGAGAGTGCGCGAATGGATCCCCTACGTTATTGGCGCAGAACCGCAGCAACGGGTAGAGGTCTGAATAGTCGAAGTCCTGATTGACCGGATAGCCCGCGGCAAACGGGCCCAGTTGCTCGAATTCGGAACGTATCCGGTGGATTCTACTTTCTAGTTCGGTTTGATTATCAAGCATTCCAAACAGCGACTTGATATCTGGTTGGATACACTTTACTTGTACAAGACAATTATACCATGCGTCAAGCCAAAGCCGGCGTCCGGCGCACACATCAACCTATCAGGTCCAATGCTGACTGACCGAGGTCAGCACGGTTGATCAGAGTGGGGAGTGCGAAATTCCCCGTCGGTCATCAAGCACGGACATTCAGGTAGAATAGATGCGAGCGTGCGGGTCGAGAGACGCCCGTTATCAGGGCAGTTGGGAAGATAGATGCAGTTTACGGCACGGATATTTCGGCTACAGTTGGCGCGGGGGCTCATGACGCTTGCTGTGCTGGTGGCAGTGGGCGTGGTGGGGTATGTTGTCATCGAAGGGTGGTCGGTGCTGGACTCGGCCTACATGGTGGTGCTGACTTTTACGACGGTGGGGTATGCGGAGGTGAATCCCCTTTCGCCAACGGGTCGATTGTTCAATATGGGGCTGATGGTGGCGGGGATTGGGGTTATGTTTTATATGCTGACGGGCATGGTGCAGTTGGTGGTGGAGCAGGAGGTGCTGCGCGGCATTGTACGGAGGCACAGGATGAGATCACAGTTGTCCAGGCTCAAGGGACACTTCATAGTTTGCGGCTTCGGCCGGGTGGGCAGGGCGGTGGCGTTCACGCTGCATGAGGAGTCGGTGCCATTGCTGGTCCTCGACAAGGACGAGGAGGCACTGGCGGACGCCCGGGAGATAGGGTACCTGTTCCTTCGGGGGGACTCTACGAGGGACGCGGACCTGCTGGCGGCGCAGGTGAAGGACGCACGTGGGCTGGTGGCAGCAACGGGGGACGACGCCGAGAACGTCTATATTTCGCTGACGGCGCGGGGTCTTAACTCGGACTTGCTCATTGTAGCGCGGGCTTCCAGCGTCGACGCGGAGGACAAGCTTCGTAGGGCGGGGGCTGACCAGGTGGTGTCGCCCTATGACATCGGAGGCAGGCACATGGCGCAAACGGCGATTGAATCGCGGCGAGAAGCTAACGGTTAGGGTTTGAGGGCTGGCATTCCGGTTACTCCTCCACGTCCTCATCCATAGACACGTCGGAAACTTGATAACCCTGGCCGATACCGTCGCGAACCTGGACCAAGGCCGCCGCCAGTGCATCTTCAGGAGGAGTGTAGACCTGTCCCGTCCGCAGGAAAACGAGGCTTGCTTCAGGGGTTTCGCCCGTGGCGCGCTTCAGGGCTTCGCAGTAGAGGGCAAGCTGGGCGAGATAGCGTTCGGCGACGTCGGCGACGGGCCGGCGGCGGACGTCGTCGGTCTTGAAGTCCATCACATGCCAGCCGGAGCCATTGCGGTAGACCAAGTCTATAGTCCCGTGGACAGGGATGCCGTCCCAGTCCCAGGAGAAGGGCATTTCCAGGTGGTACTCGGTGTCGTCGTCACGGAGGGTCTTCGCCAGGGGGCTGGCGTCGAGCAAGTCGAGCATGGCGTCGACCTCGGAGGTCAGGCGGGCCACTTCATCATCGGACAGGATATCATCGATGCGACGGGCCATGTCATTTAGAGAGGGGCGACGTCCGGAGGTGAACCACGCCTCGATGGCCTGGTGGGCCAGATTTCCCCTCGCCAAGCCGAGGCCCGGGCCGTAATTCGCGAACCCTTGGAATTCTTTTGAAGTTTCGAGGGCGGTTACGGGGGTGCTGGAGCGCATGGGGACGACGGGCGGGCGCCCGACATAGGGCGACATCACTTCCTGTTCGTCGGCCTCGTCCGGCAAAGACAGGAAGGACTGGTTCGGCCGCTTCGCGATGCGGGACATGTCGACGGGGATGGTGGGGCGAACTTCTACGCCGGGCCAGGCGTCCGCATTAAGGGCGTCCTGCGCCATTGACATCCAGCTTTCGCCGCTTTTGGTCTCGACGCCGCTGAGGTATAGCATGTCCGCGGCCCTTGTGGCGGCAACGTAGAAGAGGCGCTTGTACTCTGCCGCATCTTCTTCCGTGTCGCGCTTTGTGAGATAGGAGTAGAAACCGGGGCGGCGGCGACCATTGTCCGTGTCCAAGTCAGGACTCAGGGTTGCGGTTATTCCCGCGTCGCGACGCCATTGGACGAAGTCGTAGGAATTGCGGCGGTTGGTGTCACACTCGGGGACGAAGACCACGGGGAACTCCAACCCCTTGGCGCCGTGAATGGTCAACAGGCGGACGGCATTGAGGTCGTC
This sequence comes from Dehalococcoidia bacterium, assembly GCA_034420855.1. Taxonomy (GTDB): domain Bacteria; phylum Chloroflexota; class Dehalococcoidia; order Lucifugimonadales; genus JAPULR01. The sequence goes on along the minus strand of DAOUKX010000139.1, from coordinate 2,029 downwards.
AAGGGGGGCTTGTCCCTCGCGGGCCACGGTGTCCTCGATTCGGCGGCGCAGGTATAGGTAAACCTCGTCTAGGGACTGACCGCTCAGGCCACGCAACATTCCGACGAGCTTGCGGATGTTGGCCAGGGCCTGCTCCCCGCCCGGGAGCGCACCCCAGGAGGCTTCGAAGCCGGTTTGCGCCAGCGCCTGCTCAACCAGGTCGTTGGCCGGGGCGTAGGGAGTTTCGGCCCTGAGGCCTGCGAGGACTTTCCATGCCGAGTGGCAGGCCCGGCGGGCCTCTTCGTCCACCTGAGGCGGGGGATGCTGGAGGGGATCCAGCCAGTCAGCGCTGGGTGAATGGCTGCGGAGGAGGAGCAGGGTCTCGTCGTCAAGCATGAACATGGGGGAGCGGAGCAGGCCCACGAGGGCGATGTCGTCATCAGGCTGGGCGAGCCAGCGGACCAGGTTGATGAGGTCCAGGACTTCCTGCCGACGGAAGAAACCGGGGCCGGACATGGTGCGATAGGATACTCCGTGGCTTTCCAAGGCCTGCTCGAAGAAGTGGACGTTGGAGAGGCGACGGAGCAGGATGGCTATGTCCGAAGGGCGAATGGGGCGTGTTTCGTTCAGGTCGGAGTCCCAGACCGGGACGGGTTGTCGGAGGAGGACTTCCACTTCAGCAGCGACGGCGTCTGCTTCCATTCGGCGTTTGCGGTTTTCCGGCGCTCTTTTGCCTTCGGGGGTCTTGTCCGACAATCGCATCAGGACCATGCAGGGCTGGGATGAGGCGTCTCTGCCGGTACCGCTCATAGCTTCCATTGAGACCTCGAAGTCTTCCTCCGCGCCGTCTAAGACGTGGCCGAAGAGGCCATTCAGTCCCTCGACCAGGTGGTCGTGGGCGCGGAAGGTGCGGGTGAGGAGGTGAAGACCGCCGGTTTCTTCCACCTGTCGCTGAAGCTGCCGGAAGGTGCGAACGTCGCCGCCACGGAAGCGGTAGATGGCCTGCTTGGCGTCGCCGACAAAGAAGGTCTTTGGACCTCCGGAGCCCTGTAGAAGCTGCAGGAGCTCTATCTGGGCGGGGTTTGTGTCCTGGAGTTCGTCGACCATGAGGTGCTTGAAGCGGCGTCGGTGGGATTCTGCGATTTTGGGATGCTCACGCAGGAGCTGGCTGGCCTTGATTTCCAGGTCCAGGTAGTCGAGGCCACCGAGGACGTCCTTGGACTGCTGGTACCGGGCGCTGGCGTGGTCGAAGAGGTGGCGCAAGTCGGAGAGGACTTCCAAGGCTGAGGCGTCGTAGTCGTTCCAGCGAGGGAGGTTTTCGAATTGCTCTGCCACTTCGCGCAGGGAGCGAAGGACAGCCTTTACTTCATCCAGATTACCGCCCCAGTTGGCTTTTCTCCCTCCACTGAGGTTGATGACACCACTAGCATCTATCACCATCTGCAGTAGGTCTTCCCAGGGGGCAGATGTGGCATCTTCCAAGATTTCAAGAATCCTGCCGACGCGGTCCTTCTGCACGTCTTCGCCGGCCATCTCGTGTGCACCCTGTAGATAATCGAACCACTCTTTCAGTTGGGTACGGGCAGCTTCTACAACGGGCCGCGCTTCGTCATCCAACAGAGAGCGGAGACCTTTAGCCCACTGCTCAAGAGAGTCGCCGGGCATTATGCGGTAGGCCTGGTCCACCTCGTCCCTCCGTCGGACCATTTCGGGCAGCATTCTTCGGACCTCGTAGACACCCATTTCCTGCTGGGCGAGCAGGCCGCGTCCATCCGGGAGGTCAGCCTCCAGGATTTCGGCGCAGGCATTGAGGCGCTCAACCTCCGCTTCGTCTTCTGAGAGGACAACGGCAGCGGGGTCCATGCGGGCCTCCACAGGGTTTTCGCGGAGAATCTGGAGGCAGAGGGAGTGGATGGTGCCGATGACGGCCTTGTCCAGGTCCTTTCGATGGTCAGCGAGATCATCTTTGGACATTACGTCGCGACGCACCCGCTCTCGCATTTGCGACGCTGCTGCGTCGGTGAAGGTGACGGCGGCTATCTCGCCTATC
>DAOUKX010000138.1:0-16399 GCA_034420855.1 Dehalococcoidia bacterium | reverse complement strand
GAGGGGGCGAGGGTGGTTTCTCGGGCGCCGGCGTGGTCGAAGACTACTTCGGTGAAGTCTTCGGCGGTGAGAGCGACGCCCGGGCCGGCTTGATATACGGTGGGGCCGAAGCGGGCGTGGAATTTTTGGTAGAGGGTGCGGGCGAGGGCGGAGGCGCGCTTGATGGGTACGGGGTCGAAGGCTTCCATGCCTCTGACCATTGCGACGTAGTGACCGGACTGGGCTTCGAGGCCGAACTGAAAGGCCTGGGCGGAGACTTGCTCCATCAGGTCGTTGCGTCCTACGATGGCGGCGCCGCGGGGGCCAGGGACGTGCTTGTCGAGGGACCAGACGGAGAGGTCGACGTCGCCAAGCTGGAAGGTGGGGGGTTCGTCGAAGAAGATGGTGCGGGACATCATGTGAGCGTCGTCGAGGAAGACGAGCATATCGCGTTCTTTGGCCAGCCGGATGGCATGGGCGACCTGGTCGGCGGGGACGTGGTGCTTTGAGGGGGTCAGCGGGGTGACTACGAGCATTTTCCAGTTTCGTAGGGGAAGGGTTTCTTCGAGGGCCTCTATGCTTTCGACTTCGTTGAAGTCTGCGCCGACGAGCTCCACGGCCTGCTGGACGGAGGGGTGGGAGCGGCCTTTGCCGACGAGGGAGATTACGGAGTCGTTGCGTTTGAGGGTTCCGAGCATGATGGCGAGCATGGCGGAGGTTACGCGGTTGCACATGACTGCCTGGTGGTCGCGGGAGTTGGCGCCGGTGAACTCGACAGCCATGGCTTCGGCGCGTCCGAGGAAGTGGGTGTAGTAGGTAAACTGGTTCTCGAGGGTGGGGAGGTCTTCGGGGTCGAGGGGGAAGGCGCGAACGAGGCCGGTCATGTTGTAGATAGAGTCTTTGCCGAGGGAGAGGACGCGCTCGCGAACGAGGCGTCGACCCTGGGTGGACTTACGGGCTTCGTCGGCTGAGGAGGCGAGAATCTGGCCGCGGGGGTAGTCTTGGGGTGGGGCTGCGATTGTGGTGGAAGAGTTGTCTTGGGTGGTCATTGTGGGGCCTTTCCTGGTGGTGATTTAGCTGGCGTGTTGGTCGAAGGCCTGGAGGAGGTCCTGGAGGTCGGGGAAGATGTGGGCGTCGGGCTCGTGGCGGTGTTCTGCGACGAGTTGTCCGTCAATTCGGACGTCGAATTTGCCGTGGCCGCCGGGGATGAGGGTGAAGGAGGAGATGCGGTGGCCGATGCGGTTGAGGGTGTCGCCGGCCATCCAGGCGGCGCGGAGGGCGTGGCCTCAATCGTGGCAGTATTCGATTTCGATGGCGTGTTTTTGGGGGTTGGGCATTGGGGAGGCTCCTTTGGGGGGATGGGTGGTAGGTTAGCAGGGGAGGGGGATTTGAGGCAATGGGGGGGTGACAAGGTGGGCTGAGGGAACCAGTTCGCAAGAAGATGACCCTTCACAGCATCAGTTTAACGTAGGGAGAAGAATTACGTATTGACTGCTTTGTTCTAAGGTACTAGAATGAGTGTGCTTTGTAGAAGAATTGGGCAAAATGTAAGTGCCAGTGCATTACTGCAGGATTCTTTAAGAACTTGAAGGGGAGCCAGGTCAAAGACAGTTTCGTGCAGTTGCCGAGGTTTTATGCCGGTTGGTTTGTGTTCGTTTTCTTCTTTCTGTTTGGGCCTGCTTTGGGTGTGATAATATGGTACGAGACGGTCCAAGTAACGAAGGACGGTTTCCTAGACAGTTCATTCGCCATTGCGGAACGCAGCGGATCGATAGCAGTCACACTGGCTCTAGTGTTGTACTTGGGAACGGAGGGAATAGAGATGCTGGCTGAGATATTTCGGAGACAAAGAGCAGAAAGGTTCAGGCGGGAGGGGCGGGCACAATTGGTAGATGAACTCGAGAGGGAAATGGAGGCGGCTGAGACGCTTGAAGATGCCAAGGAGCTGATCAGGAAGGCGCGGGAGTTGGAGGATGGGAACGGAGGGGTAAAGTAGAGGGTTGGAGGGTTAGTCATCGTCGGGCACTTCGAAGGGGGCGATGGGAGGCTCCCCATCGAATTGCAGTCTTAGCATATTGCGTGCCGACTTAATGTTTTCCCTTGCAACATCGACTATGTTGCGAAGATCTAGGCGTTCAACCTCAGTCACGTCGTCTGTCAGCCAGTCAAGATTTGCCGCCCACCAAGCCGCTTCTGCGTCTAGGGAGGCGATTTCGGCAAGATTGAATAACGCGAACTCCTCAGGGACAGTCAAGTCATCGTATAACCAGGGAAGGGCTGCCAAGTTTCTGGCAATCTCCGGCTGGTGAATGGCGATGGTTCCCAGAGATTGAAGTGTATCCCTCTTTCCGTAAGGTGAGTCTCCAGTATAGGCCGCTTTTCCCGTGACCCAGGGAAAATCAACAGCAAGCCTTGCCGTTTCTGTGTCGAAGGTTGCGATATATCGCAGTGCGTTGAGAATGGACCACTCGGCATTGGTCACCCCGTCAGCAACCCATGGGAAGGCTGCTGAAGAGAAACCGACTTCAATATCAAGAATGGATAATTCAATAAGCGTTTGCCACGCACGCTCTTCAGTGAGATTCCACGGATTCTCGAACCAAGGAAGGGCGTTCGAGAGATGATCCATTACAATTCCGATTAGAGAGCGTGTGGGAGTGGGGGTAGGTTCAGGAGTAGGAGTAGGGGATGGAGTAGGAGTGGAGGTGACTGTCCGAACAAGTGGGACAGGAAGGGCAGGCGTGGGGGTGGGTTCGAGGGTAGGAGTGATGGCAGGTATGGGTGATGGTTCAGGTGAGGGTAATGGTGGGGATGTGGGAGTTTGGGTAGGCTCCGGTGTGGGGGCGAGGGCAGGAGTTGATGGAGGGGAGGGAGTGGCAGTTGGAGAGTATGTTGGTGGAGGAGGAGCCGTGAGTGTTGGCGTGGGAGTAGGGTCCGGATCTGATTGGGGCGATTGCGTTGGGGCGGGAGTGGGAGTGTCCAATTCGGGCCGGGGTTGTGCGGTGGGAGGGAGGTCGTCGAGGGCGCATGCGGAGACGAAGAGAATTGCAGATAGACAGACGATTATGAGCAGTCGGACTGTGATGGTTCTATCTTGCAATGTGTCCCGCTACATGATTATTGGAATGTAGATTGTCGCTTAGTTTGCTTTACTCACACTAAAAGTACAACTTGTTGTATTTGGATTGGGGAGCTTACTTTGGTGGAGGGGGCAACCTGGGTTCCTGCCTGCGAGGAGGCAAGTTAAGGGGCCCGCCGCCGCCCGCCGCCGTGGGTTACTGCCTTCGCGGGAATGGGACGAGGGGTGAGATCACCCCCATCTCAATCTTCCCCCGTCAAGGGGGAAGAGGGGGAGTGGATTCCCGCCTACGCGGGAATGGGGGAGAGGGCGGCTCGCGAGCCGCCCCTACGTGGGAAGGACGGGTTCTAGTCTTGGTTGGTTTCCAGTTGATTTGAGAGGGATTGGGGGGTGGTGACGGGGAGGTTGCAGGCGTAGTTGCGGCAGACGTAGGCGGCGGCTTGGCCGTTGATGAGGGTCTTGTAGCGGAGGAGGGGGAGGGGGTGGCTGCCGGCGGGGTCGCCGGTCTCGGAGTGGGCGAGGACGCGGTTGGGGAGGTATCGGACGTGGACTTCGTCCAGGAGGTCCTGGGTGGCGTCGGAGTCGAGGTTGCCGACGATAGCGATTTCCTTGGGCCGGCCCACATGGAAGCCCAGGGTGGCGAGCCAGCGTCCCATGCCGTTGGCGTACTGGGAGAGTATGGGGCCGAGTCCGCGCAGGGCGGCGGCAGCGATGCTTCGATGGCTTTCGTTGCCGGTGAGGAGGGCCATGCGGAGGAGCACGTCGGCGGCGACGGAGGAGCCGCTGGGAGTGGCGTTGTCGAAGATGTCTCTGGGACGGATTAGCAGGGTCTCGTGGTCTGTGCCGGTGTCGAAGAAGATCTCTTCGTTGGGGTCCCAGAAGAGGTCGAGCATGTTATCGGTGAGGCGCTGGACTTCGTTGAGCCAGTTGTCGTCGAGGGTTAGTTCGTAGACGGCGAGGAGGCCGTCGACGAGGAAGCTGTAGTCTTCGAGGTAGCCGTTGAGTCGGGCCTGGCCGTCCTTCCATGTGCGGAGGACGCGTCCGTTGGCCTGGAGATTATGGGTGATGAAGCGGGCGTTGTTGACTGCAGCGTCGTAGTAGTCTTCACGCTGGAGGGATGCGGCGGCCTCGGCGAAGCTGCGGAGCATGAGGCCGTTCCAGGCGGTTAGGACCTTATCGTCTCGGTCAGGGGCTATACGGGCGTTGCGGATGGGGAGCAGGGCGGCCTTTCCGCGCTGTAGCACGTCCTCGAGATCCTCGGGTTCGATGTCGAGACGGTCGATGACTTCGTCGGCGCCGATTGGGACGTTGAGGATGGTCTTGCCCTCGAAGTTGCCCTGGTCTGAAACGTCGTAGTAGGCACAGAAGATGTCAGCGTCGCGGTCTCCGAGGACGGTGCGGATTTCCTCGGGGGACCAGAGGAAGAACTTGCCTTCTTCGCCTTCGCTGTCGGCGTCCTGGCTGGAGTAGAAGCCACCTTCGGGGGATGTCATTTCGCGGAGGACGTAGTCGAGGGTTTCGTTGACGATGCGGAGGTAGAGTTCATGGCCGGTGGCGAGGTAGGCGTGGAGGTACAGGCGGCTGAGGAGGGCGTTATCGTAGAGCATCTTCTCGAAGTGGGGGACGAGCCAGTAGCTGTCGGTAGAGTAGCGGTGGAAGCCGCCGCCGAGCTGATCGTACATGCCGCCGAGGGCCATTTTTTCCAGGGAGAGGTTAACGATGTGTAGGGCTTCCTCGTTGCCGGTAGCGTCATGGTAGCGGAGGAGGAAGTCGAAGTTCATGGGCTGGGGGAACTTGGGGGCACCGCCGAAGCCGCCGTTTTGAGCGTCGAAGCCGGAGGCCAAGTGGAGGAAGGCCTCGTTGAGGATGTCGGGTGAGAGGAGGTCTGCCTCTGACTTCATCAGGCTGGCCTGCTTCAGGCGGTTGACGATTTCGGTGGAGGCGTTGGCGACTTCGGAGCGACGCGTGCGGTAGATCTGGTCCATGGTGATGAGGATGCGGGGGAAGCCGGGCATGGGACCGCGATCTTCGGGGGGGAAGTAAGTGCCGGCGTAGAAGGGTTCGCCTGCGGGTGTGAGGAAGACGGTCATGGGCCAGCCGCCCTGGCCGGTGATGGCCTGAACGGCCTGCATGTAGATGCCGTCGATATCGGGGCGCTCCTCGCGGTCGACCTTGATGTTGACGAAGCTGCGGTTCATGATGCGGGCGATGGCGGGGTTTTCGAAGGACTCGCGCTCCATGACGTGGCACCAATGGCAGGCGGAGTAGCCGACGCTGAGGAGGATTGGCTTGTTTTCCGAGCGGGATTTTTCGAGGGCTTCCGGGCCCCAAGGATACCAGTCGACGGGGTTGTTGGCGTGCTGGAGGAGGTAGGGGCTGGTCTCGTTGGCGAGTCGGTTGGGCATGGGGCCTCCGTGGGTGTTTTGGGATATTGTGCACGAAAGGAGGGTTGGTGGGAAGGGGGAGGGATGTGTGGGTAGAGAGTGGGTTCCTGCCTTCGCAGGAACAAGAAGGAACGCAGGAGAGGCTAGGCGATTTCCGGTAACGAGATTCCTCGACTCCGCTCCGATTCGCTCGGAATGACAGTTGGGGGAAGGGTGGAAGGAGAGTAGGGCGGGTGTGGGTTGGGAGGGGATTTGGTATACTCGCGAGAGTTTGCTTTGCCGGAGGGTGCGATGAAGTGGGCGTCGGCTGCATCTGAGAGTTCTTCCCTGGACGAGGCTTTGGACTCGTGCGTTGAGTCGATTAGCGGAGAGCTGGGGTCGGAGCCGGTTGACCTGTCGGTTGTGTTTGTTTCGCCGCACCATGGGGAGTCGTATGACCGTATTCCCAGTATGGTGGCGAAGCGGCTTGGGGCGAAGCACCTGATTGGCTGCTCGGCAGGCGGGGTTATTGGCGGCGGGCAGGAGATCGAGCAGCGGGCGGGATTCTCGCTGACGGCAGCGTCGCTTCCTGGGGTGTCGATAAAGCCGTTCCACGTGGCAAACGAGTCGCTACCGGACCTAGACGCATCGCCCGCCGAGTGGGAGACGCTGGTGGGGACGAATCCTGACGACAGTCCCAACTTTCTATTGATAACGGATCCATTCACGATTCGGAGCGACAACCTGCTGCTGGGGCTGGACTACGCATTTCGCTACAGTGTGAAGGTGGGCGGGATGGCGAGCGGCGGCCAGCATCCGGGGGCCAACGTGCTTATGCTGGACGGCAAGGCGCATCGCTCCGGGGCAGTGGGACTGGCGTTTCACGGCGACGTGGTCATTGACACCATAGTGGCGCAGGGGTGCAGGCCCATCGGCAAGCCGATGAACGTGACGAAGTGCGAGAACAACATTCTGCTGGAGCTGGACGGGTCGACGGCGCTGGAGGTGCTTCGGGAGCTGTACGGGGTGCTCAGCGACAGGGACAAGGAGTTGGCGAGGCACTCGCTGTTTCTGGGAGTGGTGATGGATGAGTTCCAGGAGTATCCGCAGCTGGGCGATTTCTTGATTCGTAACATAGTCGGGATGGACCCACGGCATGGGGCGTTGGCGATTGGGGAGCGGCTGCGGGAGGGTCAGATTGTGCAGTTTCACCTGAGGGACGCGCAGACTTCCGCTGAAGACCTGACGGCGATGGTGGACCAATACCGGGACAGGTACCGGGAGACGGGGGTTGAGGGTGCGCTGCTGTTTTCGTGCCTTGGACGGGGACAGTTTTTGTACGGTCAGCCGGACCATGACACGGGGATTTTCCGGCAGATGATGGGGGAGATTCCGGTGGGCGGATTCTTCTGCAACGGTGAGATTGGGCCTGTGCAGGGGACGACGTATTTGCACGGGTATACAAGCTCCTTCGGGTTGTTTCGGGCGGCAGAGTAGTCGACCAATGGCGTACGATGAGGGGCTGGGGAGGCGGGTTTCGGATGCGCTTGGTGGGTTGGACGGGGTGGTAAAGAGGAAGATGTTCGGCGGGCTGGCGTTCATGGTGAGGGGGAACATGGCGGCGGGGATTCTTGGCGACCGGCTGATGGTTAGGGTAGGGGCTGACGCTTATGAAGAAGCGTTGCGCGAGCCACACTGCGGCCCGATGGACTTCACCGGTCGACCGATGCGCGGGTTTGTTGTGGTGGAGGCTGAGGGGACCGCTTCTGATTCCGACTTGAGGGACTGGCTGGATAGAGGGATTGGATTCGCGTTGATGCTGCCGCCCAAGTAGGTCTCGCCGGTTGACACCCTGTGCGGGTGTGGGCACAATGCCGCTTAGGCGGTTGAGGGGAAGAGGGCAACCACAAGGGATTGCCCCTACTGGGAGGGGGATTCACCCTCACCTTAATCCTCTCCCTCAAAGGAGAGGGGGGTACGCGAAGGGTTTGCAAGGGAGGTATGAGTGAATAGAGAAGAGCTTGTTTTTCTTTCCGTTGCAGAGCAGTCGGAACTGCTGAGAGACGGAGAATTATCGCCCGTGGAGCTGACGGAAGCGTACCTGGAGCGGACGGAGAAGCTCAATTCTCGGCTGTTTGCTTACATAACAATTACGGCGGAGAAGGCGCTGGAGCAGGCACGTCGGGCGGAAGAAGAGATCCGGCGTGGGGAATATCGGGGGCCCTTGCATGGGATTCCGATTGCGGTGAAGGACCAGATGTGGACGGAGGGGATTCGGACGACGAACGCCTCGTTTCTGCTGCGGGACTTCGTGCCTGAGGAGGACGCGACGGTCATCGCGCGAATCAAGGAAGCGGGGGCGGTGCTGATGGGGAAGCTGAACATGAGCGAGTTCGCCTCCGGGGGGCGGTTCATGTTTCCCTACGGACGGACGCGAAACCCGTGGAACACGGACTATGAGCCGGGGGCTTCGAGCTCGGGTTCGGGTGCGGCGGTGGCGTCGGGGATGTGCGCAACGTCGTTGGGAGAGGACACTTCGGGGTCTATACGGCATCCTTCGTCGTGGTGCGGGGTGGTGGGAGTTCGTCCGACATGGGGTCGGGTGAGCAGGTACGGGCTAATGCCTATTATCTGGTCGATGGACCAGGCGGGGGCGATGTCGAGGAGCGTAGAAGACGCGGCGATTACGCTTCAGCCCATCTGCGGTCACGATCCGAAGGACCCGAACACGGCGGACGTGCCCGTGCCCGATTTTCGAGAGGCGCTGACGGGAGTGATTCCTTCGGGCAGCTCGGGAGAGTCGCTCAGGGTGGGGGTCATCAGGGAGTTGACGGAGGACGAGCAGGTGACGCCGGAGGTGCGCCGGGCGTTTCTGCGGGCGGTGGAGATGCTGGCGGACCTGGGAGCGGAGGTGGAGGAGGTGTCGGTGCCGCTGGCGCAGATGGGTCGGCTGATTTTCTATACGCACATGTACGTGGAGATGCCGGCGCGGTACAAGGAGTGGATGGACACTCGGTTGACGGAGTTTGACTACGACCAGCAGGTGAAGTTTTTGACGGGAAGCCTGGTGCCAGGGGAGTTGTACGTTAAGGTGCAACGTCTGCGGGCGATGCTGCGTCGACAGGTGCACGCGGCGCTGGGGCAGTTTGACATGTTAGTGTCGCCGACGATGCGGGTGACGGCACCTCTAATCAAGCCGAACGTGATGCCTTCGAGCAAGGAGGATGCGGCGGACCTGCTGGTGCGGGGGCCGGACCAGACGCCGCTGGTGCCGCTCTCGAACGTGCCGGCGATGAACGTGCCGTGCGGGTTTGCGGGGCCTGAGGCGGGCGGGATGCCGATTGGGATGCAGTTGATTGGGCGGCCTTTCCGGGAGGATGTGATTCTGGCGACGGCGCACGCTTATGAGCAGTCGACGCCGTGGCATAGGCGGAGGCCGGGGATTTAGGATTCGGGCCATTTGATGACAAAGACTAATTCGGGAGGGTTGGTATGAGTTATAAGGGGTTGGAGGCATGGTTGGAGACGGAGACTTTCGACGGGCTTCGGGAGGCGGCGCTTTCGCACGTGTGGTTCCCGATGCAGCAGTTGAATGACGTGGCGAAAGAGGACGGCCTGAAGATAATGAGGTCGGGCAGGGGGGCGAAGATCACGGACTTCGACGGGCAGGAGTATTTTGACGGATTTGCAGGGCTGGCGCTGGTGAACGTGGGGTACGGTCGGGAGGAGATTGCCGACGCAGTGCGCGACCAGCTTTCGACGCTGCACTATGCCAACACCTTCGCTTACGGGACGATTCCGGCAATCAAGGCGGCGGAGAAGCTGGCGTCGCTGGCGCCGGGAGACCTGAACCGGGTGTTTTTCACGAGTGGCGGTTCGGACTCGGTGGAAACTGCGATGAAGATGGCGCGACAGTACCACTTCAACCGGGGAGACAAGGAGCGCATCAAGTTTATTTCGCGACAAGGGTCGTACCATGGGGTGAGCCTAGGGGCACTGGCGGTCAACCAGGCTCCGTGGGTGAACCGGGACATCTTCCAGCCGATGCTGCCGATTGTGAGGGTTGCGCCCCAGCCTTTGCCGAAACGGGGTGAGGAGACGGCGTCGGAGTGCGCGGTGCGGTGCGCCGAGGCGGTGGAGAAGATCATTGTGGAAGAGGGGGCGGAGACGGTGGCAGCGGTGATTGCGGAGCCGGTTTCGGTTTCGGCGGGGGTGGCGATTCCCGGGCCGGAATACTGGCCGATGCTGCGGGATATCTGCGACCGTCATGGGGTGCTACTGATTGCGGACGAGGTTATCAACGGGTTCGGGCGGACAGGGAAGATGTTTGCCATCGAGCACTTTGGGGTGCAACCGGACATCATCACGCTGGCGAAGGGGATCACGAGCGGGTACCAGGCGGTGGGCGCGTGCATCGTGAGGGACCATGTGGCGGACGCGTTCGTGGGCGATCCGGAGGTGACGTTCCGGCACGGGTACACGTACAGCGGACATCCGGCGGGAGCGGCCGCGGCGCTGGCGAACATCGAGATCATTGAGCGGGAAGGGCTGGTGGAGAATTCGGCAGTGATGGGGCGTCGGCTGCTGGACAGGCTGACGGCGTTGAAGGAGTCTCCCATCGTGGGGGACGTGCGGGGGCTGGGGCTGATGTGCGCCGTCGAACTGGTTAAGGACAAGGCGACGGGGGAGCCGTTTTCGGTGATACCGGGCGCGGCGGACAAGCTGTCGGCGCGGCTGGCGGAGAACGGGCTGCTGACGCGGGTTAGTCCGTATCTGAATCTGACTCCGGCGTTGACTTTGTCGGCGGAAGAAGTGGACGAGATTGCGGACATCGTGAAGGACGGCATCGAATACATCGAGAAGGAGCTTGGCTACTGATGGAGGAACCGATTCGGATTGGCATCGTAGGGGCGGGAGCGAACACGCGTCGTCACCACATTCCGGGATTCAAGGCGCTGCCGGCGGTGGAAGTAGTGAGCGTGTGCAACCGGAGCCGGGAGTCGAGTGAGAGAGTGGCGGAGGAGTTCGGCATCCCTGAGATTTACGAGGATTGGGAGGAACTGGTGGAAGCGGACGACACGGACGCGATCTGCATCGGGACGTGGCCGTACCTGCACTGCCCGGTGACTCTGGCGGCGCTGGACGAGGGGAAGCACGTACTGACGGAGGCGCGGATGGCGATGACGGCGGCGGAGGCGCGGGAGATGCTATCGGCGTCGGTGGCGAGCCCGCAGCTGGTGACGCAGATTGTGCCAGCGCCGATGACTTTGAAGTGGGACCGGACGATTCTGGACCTGATAGCGGGAGGGTTTTTGGGGGAGATTCTGGCGGTGGACCTGCAGGGGCACGGAGGGGAGTTTATCGATTGGGACAGTCCGCTTCACTGGCGGCAGGACCGGGACCTGAGCGGGTACAACATTTTGAACATGGGCATCTGGTACGAGACGTTGATGCGTTGGATTGGGCCGGCGGTTTCGGTGCAGGCGATGTCGACGGTGAACGTGAGGCAGCGTCGGGATGACAACGGGTGGCTGAAGGGCGTGTCGATACCGGACCACGTGGAGGTGTTGTGCCAGATGGCTTGCGGGGCGCAGGCGCGGCTGCGGTTCAGCGCGGTGACGGGTCATGCGCCGGCGTCGCAGGTGTGGCTGTTCGGGAGCGAGGGAACGCTGCATCTGGACATGGGGTCGGGGAAGCTGATGGGTGGACGTCGTACTGAAGAGGGGCTGCGGGAGATTGTGATTGAGCCGGAGAAGGAGGGCGGCTGGCGGGTGGAGGAGGAGTTTGTGAACGCGATTCTGGGGCTGGAGCGGGTGACGCACACGTCGTTCGAGGACGGGGTGCGGTATATGGAGTTCACGGAGGCGGTGACACGGAGCGCGCAGGGAGGTCGGGCGGTGGGGCTGCCGCTGTAGGGGGGCGATGATGGAGGGAAGGCGATTTATCGAGTCGATTCGGCTGGACAGGATTCTGTCGTTCGGGCCGAATGAGGAGGCGTTTGAGCTTGAGCCTTTGAACGTGCTGATTGGGCCGAATGCTTCGGGGAAGTCGAATTTGATTGAGGCCTTGTCGGTGCTGCATGCGGCGCCACGGGACCTTCAGGTGCCGACGCGAGAGGGAGGGGGTGTTCGGGAGTGGATGTGGAAGGGGGATGTTGGGTATTGGGTTGCGACTATAGAGGTTGAATTAAAGCAATTCATCACACCCATAAGATATCGACTCTCCTTCAGAGAATTCAGAGGACAATTCAGTCTTCAGCACGAAGAACTGGAGGCGGAAGGATTGTTGCGAAACCCTGATGACTTACCAGTTGCGCTATATAGTTATCGACACTCGAACGGACAGCCAATGATCAGCGCCATTTCTGAGAATAGTGACACATTGTCGCGCCCCCGGCGTCAGTTCAACTTGGAGGATGTAAAGCCGAACCAGTCCATCTTGTCGCAGGTAAGAGATCCCAACGCCTATCCTGAGTTGTCGTACCTCTCGGTTGTATTTGAAGGAATGTCCTTTTATAGAGAGTGGAATTTCGGTCGTTTAGCACCAGCCCGCAAGCCGCAGGGAACAGACTTACAGCAGGACCATCTCTTGGAGGATGCGTCCAATCTGGCGTTGGTGCTCAACGAGATGATGAACCGGCCTGGGTTGAAGAATGAATTGCTAGAGCGTATGAGGGTTTTCTATCCATATATTGATGACATTCACACTCGCCTAATTGGAGGAACAGTTCAGGTCTTCTTCCATGAGAAGGGGCTAAGTCAAGCCATTCCAGCCACTAGGCTGTCTGATGGGAGTTTGCAATATCTTTGCCTGTTGGCGGTTTTGCTACATCCGCATCCGCCGACGGTGATTTGTATTGAAGAGCCGGAGTCGGGGTTGCATCCGGACATTATTCCGGAGGTGGGGAAGCTGTTGGTTGAGGCGTCAAAGCGGAGCCAGATTTTCGTGACAACGCATTCAGACATCCTGTTGGACTTGTTGTCGGAGGTGCCGGAGGCGGTGGTGGTGTGCGAGAAGGTGGACGGGGCGACGCAGCTTCGTCGGCTGGATGGGGAGTCGTTGAAGCCTTGGCTTGAGAAGTACCGGCTTGGGGAGCTTTGGACAAGTGGGAGGTTTGGCGGGAATCGTTGGTGAAGACCAAGGTCTATGTGGAGGGTGGTGGTAGGAGGGCGCTGAATGGTGAGTGTCGTCGCGCCTTTAATCAGTTTTTCCGAAAGGCAGGGATTGAGTCCGCCAGTATTATAGTTGAAGCGCGCGGGGCAAGAGGGGAAGCGTACAATGCCTTCCGCAGCGACTCGGATCGAGATTATCGCAGGATTTTTCTCGTCGACGGGGAGGGGCCGGTAACTGCGAAGACTGCGTGGGGGCATTTACAGCAGCGGGATGGATGGAGTCGGCCCAAGGGGGCGACGGACGATCAGTGTCATTTGATGGTTCAGGTGATGGAGTCGTGGTTTCTGGCGGACGTAGATGCGTTGGAAGGTTACTTCGGTAGGGGATTTAATAGCGGTTCGTTGCCGAAGAATCCGAATGTTGAGGAAGTGCCCAAGAGGGATGTTGAAACTCGGCTTGAGCAGGCTGCTAGAGGTACGCGTAAGGGTGGTTATCGGAAGGCCAGGGACAGCTTCGAGATATTGGCTAGGTTGGATCCAGCGAAGGTGAGGGGGGGCCGACCATGCGGAGAGGTTATTGAAGGCGCTTTTGTAGGGACCGTTTGTCTGGGGAGGATGGTCGTGAAAAGGGGGTGAAGAGTGGGTCCCCGCCTTCGCGAGGACAGGGAGGTGTGGGGGGAGTTGGGCGATTCTTGGTAGCGAGTTTCTTCGCTTCGCTCAGAATGACATGCTGGCGAGGGCGGTTCACAAGACGCCCCAGCGGGGAATTTTACCCTCACTCCTTCGAAAAGCTCAGGACAGGCCCAATCCTCTCCCAGGACGGGAGAGGAGGGAAGAGGGAGGCGAAGATGACGGTTATGCAAGGGTAGCGCTTCGCAGGAAAGGGGTGTGAAGGGAGTTTGGCGATTCTTGGTGGCGAGATTCCTCGGCTCCGCTGCGCTACGCTCGGAATGACGTGTGGGTGAGGAGGAGGAGTGGGCGACCGCCGGTCGGCCCTACGGAGTGGTGAGGGGAAGGGGGAGAGAGGACGGTTTGCTAACCGCCCTTACAAAGACGGGAATAGTGGAGAATAAGTGGGAAGGCAGAGTCACCCTCACCTCAATCCTCTCCCAGGACGGGAGAGGAGGGGGACAGGGGTTAGCGGAAGGCGGGGAAGCCGTGGGGGGTGGCGACTTCGATGAGGTGGAGGGTGTCGCCTTCGAGGGCGTCGGCGAGGGTTGTGGTTAGTTCGTCGAGGTTATGGACGCGGGTGGCCGGGGCTCCGTAGGCTTCGGCGAGCTTGATGAAGTCGGGGTTGCGCAGGTCGGTGCCGATGTAGCGTCCGTCGAAGGTCTCCTTCTGAACGCCCTTGAGGACACCCCATGCGTTGTCGTTGAAGACGAGGACGACGGGGCTGATGCCGTACTGGAGGGCGGTTCCGAGTTCTTGGATGTTGTACTGGAAGCCGCCGTCGCCGGTGATGACGACGACCTGCTTATCGGGGCAGCCGACTTTCGCGCCGAGGCCGGCGGGGAAGCCGAAGCCCAGGCCGGCCCAGGAATTGGGGCCGAGGTAGGTGTTGGGTTCGTAGAAGGGCATGCAGCGGGAGGCGCGGTAGTTGGGGACGGTAGCGTCGCCGACGACGATGGCGTCACGGGCGAGGACGCTTCGGATGCCTTCGAGGGTCCTCGTTTCGTTGGGGTATTGGTCTATGAGGCTCTGGTGGATGCCTTTCTTAAGGTCGGCGATTTCTCTGGAGTAGCCGGCCTGGGTGGAGATGGGTTTTGTTTGGAGGAGGGCGATAATCTGTTGGAGCGCGACCTTGGCGTCGGCGACGATGCCGACTGAAGCGGGGTAGTTCTTGCCGATTTCGGCGGGGTCTGCGTCTATCTGGACGATGTTTTTGGGGAGGGTGAGGCCCTGCTGGATGGTGCGGTGGTAGGCCATTGTGGAGCCGACGATGAGCAGCAGGTCGGCCTGGTCGAGGAAGTCGCCGAGGGGGCTGTCGCCGCGGATGCCGCCGAATTCACCGACGCCGAGGCCGAGGGGGTGGTCGTCGGGGAAAGCGCCCTTGCCGGTGGTGGCGCAGGTTACGGGGGCGCCGAGGGTTTCGGCTATCTGACGGAGTTCGGTGGTGGCGTCGGCGAGCATGACGCCGCGCCCGACCCAGATGATGGGACGCCGGGCGTTTTTGAGGGCGATAACGGCCCTTTCGATGGCGCCGGGGTCGGGGGAAGGGATGGTCGCGTCGCGGGACGGGATGACTTCGATGTCGGCCTGCTTGTCGAAGAGGTCGGTGGGGACTTCGAGCTCGATGGGACGGGGCCTGCCGGATTCGAAGCGCTGGAAGGCTTCGAGGAAGTAGTCGGGCATAGCTTCGAGGTTGTCGATGAGGGCGTTCCAGCCGGTGACGGAGCGGAACATGCCGAGTTGGTCTTTGGCCTCGTGGATGGCGCCCTTGCCGGAGTCGATGAGGTCTTTTTCGGCGTTGGCGGTGACCTGGAGGAGCTTGGAGGAGGCGTGGTAGGCCTCGCCCATTGAGCCCATGCTGTCGGCGGCGCCGGGGCCGCCGCTGGTGAACATAATACCGGGCTTGCCGGTGACGCGGGAGTAGCCGTCGGCCATGAAGCCGAGAGCGTGTTCGTGGCGGCCGCCGATGAAGCGGATGTTGTGCTGCTCATGGTAGAGAGCGTCGTAGATGTGCATGGTGTGGGTGGAGATGATGCCGAATATGGTGTCGACGTTGTGGGCCTTGAGGCATTCGACAACGGCTTTGCCGCCGGTCATGAGGGGCATGGGAGGCTCCTGTTGGATGGGATGGAGGGATTATAGGGGATTTTTGGGAAGTGGGGGAGGGGGGAGGTCATCGGGACTTATATGGTAGTCCCTGATGCGGCCTCTATACCTTACGCTAGTTCTGAGTGGCGTCTTTCTTGGTTCATGGTGATTTGCCAGATCAATACTTTGATCAAGATAAGGGAAGCCAGCGCCACCAGGTCTGACGTTACAGCAGCATAAGCTGCCGCGATCAAGTCGCCTGTGGTCGGAGAGTCGGAAGAGCTTATGGCAAGGGGAATGGCAGCCACAAATGCCGACAACAAGAAAGCGCCCCACCACGGGCCTAGCAATGGAGTTGCCTCTGGGTCTGCTGGAGGACCTGAAGTCTTGGGGAATGGTTGAGGCAGGCTGCCCTTCCAGACTTTCTTCATCACTTGGTAGGGCATGAAGAGCCACGCAATAGGGATGAACCACCATCCAACGGCCCATCCAGGTGAGAATCGCTGGGATTCCCATCCCAATGGCCCAAGATTCTTGGAAGTTCTATGAAGCCAAACAAGGAAGGTGATGCACGCAGCCACAAAGGTCAGGATATAGAGGAAGCCGAAGGACTCTTGTCGATCATCATTGCTAACTCCCAATCCACCGAAGAGGAAGGGGAGAGGTTGTAGATAGGGGGAAGAGAAAGTGCTCCTTTGAATCTGGGATAATGGTTTTTACACCGAAAACCGATCCAGAGCAAGGAGCACCCAATAGATGGTACGACCTGAGCGTCCTGACCGCATCTCCGTAGCCTCAGGCGAATCCCGACTGGTGGCCAATGCAGGTCTGATGGTGCCGCTCACCCTGGCCCGGCGACTGGGTCTGGGTGAACTGGTGGACAACCACCTCGACCTTGGGGACGCGCCGGGGCGAGCGAACCCGGGAGACAAGATGCTGACCCTGGTGGCCTCGGCCCTGGCAGGGGGGGCGACTGCATCGACGACGCGGACGCACTGCGTGCAGGAGGTACCGAGGGGGTGCTGGGCTGTAGGGTGAAGGCGCCATCGACCCTGGGTACATTCCTGCGCAGCTACAGGTGGGGCCATGTCCGTCAACTGGACCGGGTG
>DAOUKX010000137.1:0-6580 GCA_034420855.1 Dehalococcoidia bacterium | reverse complement strand
GAGGGTGTTGAATAGGGTGCTCTTGCCGGCGTTGGTGTAGCCTACGAGGGACGCCACGGGGAGGCCGGAGCGGCTGCGGCGGCTTCGCTGGAGTTTGCGGGTGCGCTGGACACGATCAATCTGGCTTTTGAGTCGCTTGATTCTGGTGCGGATGAATCGGCGGTCCGTCTCAATCTGGGTCTCGCCAGGGCCGCGGGTGCCGATTCCGCCGCCGAGTCGCTCCAGGTGGGTCCACTGGCCAACGAGGCGCGGGAGCAGGTACTGGTGCTGGGCGAGCTCCACCTGTAGCTGGCCTTCTCGGGTGCGGGCGTGGCGGGCGAAGATATCGAGGATGAGGGCGGTGCGGTCGATGACCTTTTCGCCCAGCTCCTTTTCGAGGTTGCGCTGCTGGGTGGGGCTGAGTGCGTCGTCGAAGATAACGACATCTGCCTCAAGCTCGCGCTTGAGGTCGCGGAGCTCTTCCAGCTTACCCTCGCCAACATAGTACGGGGTGGGCTTTTCCAGACGCTGGGACACGGATGCGACAACCTCCGCGCCGGCGGTGTCGGTCAACTGGGCGAGTTCTTCCAGGGACGCCTTAAGGCTCCAGGGGCTGCCTGCGCTCTTGAGCTGGGCGCCTACGAGGAGAGCGCGTTCGGTGTGGTCAAGGGGCCATGACTTACGTTTGGCGATAGGGTTAATCCTCCTGTGGTTGAGGGTTTTGCGTCGTTCTCAGGGGCGCTCTTGGCGACATGGGGACCACCCCCATCCCTTCGAAAGACTCAGGACAGGCTCAATCTTCCCCCATCGAGGGGGAAGAGGGAAGACTGGATTCCGGCCTTCGCCGGAATGACGGATAGAGAGAGGGAGGGCGACCGGCCGGTCACCCCTACCGGAGACGATGTTGGATGGAGGGATGGGAAGATGGATTCCCGCCTCCGCGGGAATGTGAGGGGGTGTGGGGGTTGGAGTGATGCGCAGGTAGAGGGGACGGGCGGTTCGCGAACCGCCCCCACGGGGGGATTGAGGCGCTCGACCCGTCGACAGGCTCAGGGTGAGCGGGGGCGATGAGATTCTTCGTCGCGGGGACTCCTCAGAATGACATGAATGCGATGTGGAAGGGGGCAGAGGTTTACAGGATTTGGCGATGGCGCTAAGCCTCCGAGGGAGGGGGAATCTTCCAGGAGTTGAGTCGGTCGACGCCCTTGTCGATCATTTCGTCGGGGGTGGTGAGGGAGAGGCGGATGTAGCCTTCGCCGTTCTCGCCGTAGCTGGAGCCGGGGGTGACGACGAGGGCGAGGTCGTCGAGGAGCCGGGCGGTGAAGGACTCGGAGGTGTAGCCGGTGGGCACCTTTGCCCAGACGTAGAGGGCGGCCTTGGGGGGAACGACGCCGAGGCCGAGGCGGACGAGGGCGTCCATGACCTTGTCGCGGCGGACCTGGTAGATTTTGTTGTTGGAGTCAATATGGTCCTGGGGGCCGGTGAGGGCTTCGATGGCCATTTCCTGGATTGCCTGGGGGATGCCGGAGTCCAGGTTTGACTTGATGGTGAAGAGGGCCTGGACCATATCGGAGTTGCCGACGGCGGAACCGAAGCGCCAGCCGGTCATGTTGAAGCACTTGGAGAGGGAGTGGAACTCGATGCCCACGTCCTTCGCGCCTTCTAACTCGAGGAAGCTGAGGGCCTTGTAGCCATCGAAGACGACCTCGCTGTAAGCGGCGTCGTGGAGGAGGCCGATGTCGTACTCGCGGGCGAAGGCGATGGCCTTTTCGTAGTAGTCCTTCTCGGCGACGGCGCCGGTGGGGTTGTTGGGGTAGTTGAGCCACATGACCTTGGCGTCGCGGGCGACTTCTGAGGGGATGGCCTCCAGGTCGGGGAGCCAGCCGTTCTCTTCCGTGAGGGGCATGACGTAGGACTCGCCACCAGCGAAGAGGGTGCCAGCGGCGTAGACGGGGTAGGCGGGGTCGGGGATGAGGCAGATATCGCCGGGGTCGAGGAAGCAGAAAGCGGCGTGGCCGATGCCTTCCTTCGCGCCGATGAGGGGGAGGACTTCGGAGGCGTGGTCGAGGTCGTCGACGCCGAAGCGGGACTTGTACCAGTCGGCGATGGCCTCGCGGACCGCTGGGAGACCGTCGGTCTCGGGGTAGCGGTGGTTGGCGGGGGTGCGGGAGGCCTCGATGAGGCGGTCGATGATGGGTTCAGGGGTGGGGATGTCGGGGTCGCCGATGCCGAAGGTGACGATTTCGACGCCTTCGGCACGCTTTCTGGCGATGATGCGGGAGATTTCGACGAAGGGGTAGGGGGCGAGTTTGTCCAGGCGGGCGGAAAATTTCATGTTGTCAGCACTTCTCTATTTCTAAGTTTGTGTTCTTGGGTTAGTTCCAGAGGATGGCTAGCACCAGAGCGGTTACGGCGACGGTGGCGTTGCCAAAGATTGCAAGGTTCATGAGAGTGATGCGGCGGCGCAGGCCATGAACTTCCGCTTGCAACTCTGTCACTCGGGTCCTAAGTTCCGCAACCGGCCTTAGTTTCATTGATCCTTGCTCTCCTGAATGGTGGGTCAGGTCTTGGACAATCGGCTTTGCTGTTTTGTACAGGGTAATAGCAGCCATTAAAGTCTGAATAGTTGCTTTTGGGTTCTTTATGATTGTCAATAGGGGAGCTAGTGGCATGGCAAATAGAATCCTCCCAGTCCGACTCATCAGGGCGCAGTTATGCCCAAGGCGAGTCAAATATATCGGCTTGGAGTGAAGGTCGCAACTTTGGGATGTTGGAAGAGTGAGATAGGGAGGTCCGTGATGAAGGAGGACAGCCGATTTGAGTTGTATTAGTGAGACGCTTTCTCCAAAACGAGGGGGAAACGAAGGGATTCGTTTCGGGTTGTTCAGGCGTGGGAGTGATTCGGTTTTGAAAACGAATATGGGGATTTTTCTGCATTATGTAATGTTCCAGGCGTAAGATTGAGGGTTTGGGAGGTTCGTATTCGTTTCAAAAAAATTTGTCGAAAAAATGGAGGCCTTTTTGATACTGCGTCCCACTTGTTTTGGGGCGCGGTTGGGGTGCGTGAGAAGATTGGCGCGGATGTTTTGTTCATGGAGGTAGGGTATCAGGATGGGGGGTCATGTGGCAATGGGCAGAATGGCGAATTGGGGTGAGGGATGGATTCCCGCCTGCGCGGGAATGGGGGGTGGTGTGGTTGGGGTGATTTGTTGGTTGAGGGGAGGGCGACCGGCCGGTCGCCCTGTGGATGATGTTGTTGGGGGAGGGGGTTATTGGTGGCAGCGGGGGGCGTGAGTTGCCCCTGCGGGTGGTGATTGTGGTGCTCGACCCTTCGACAGGCTCAGGGTGAGCGGGGTGGATTCCCGCCTGCGCGGAAATGGGGGGAGGGAGTTGGCGTTTGGGGGCGGCCGTTGCCTTAGTGTTGGGGGAGTGCGGGCAGAAGTTAGGTGTGGCAGGTTACGAGATTCTTCACTTAGCTGCGCTACGTTCAGAATGACAGGTGGGTTGAGGGGGAAGAGTGGAGGGCGGGTTTCAAGCCCGCCCCTACGGGTGATGTTGTTGGGGGAGGGGGAATACCCTCATCCTCACCTTCTCCCAGGACGGGAGAAGGGAAAGAGGGGAGGGATGGGTTAGGAGGGCCAGCGGCCGGAGAAGACTTCGGTGGCGGGGCCTTCGAGGTAGACTTCGCCGCGACCGACCCAGTCGATGGTTAGGGTGCCGCCGGGGAGGGTAATGTCAACGCTGGAGCCGACGAAGCCGTGAAGATTAGAGGCCACGGCAATGGCGCAGGCACCGGTGCCGCAGGCCATGGTCTCGCCGCTGCCTCGCTCCCAGACTCGGGCGTTGAGCCGGTTGCGGTCCAGGCGGTTGACGATTTCGAAGTTGACGCGGTTGGGGAAGATGGGGTGGTGCTCGACCTTGGGGCCGATGGTGTGCAGGGGGAATTCGTCAACGGGGGTGTCGATAAATGCGACGGCGTGGGGGTTGCCCATTGAGACGAAGGTGAGCTTGAGGTCTATGCCGTCGATGGTGAGGGGGTAGTCGGCGACGGCTTCGCCGATGGTGCGTCCCTTGGAGAGGCTGACGACTACGGGCACGTTCATCGGCGTCAAAGTGGGGGCGCCCATGGCGACGCGGGCGCGGGTTACGCGGCCGTTTTCGCTGGTGGGGGTGATGGTGCGGACGCCGCCGAGGGTTTCGACGGTGAGGCCGCCGTTGGCAGGGGTGGCGATGTTGCGCTCGATGGCGAACTTGGTGAAGCAGCGGATGCCGTTGCCGCACATTTCGCCCTCTGAGCCGTCGGCATTGAACATACGCATTTTGAGGGCGGCTTTGTCAGAGTCCATGATGAGGATTAGCCCGTCGCTGCCGATGCCGAAGTGCCTGTCGCTCATGGCTACGGAGAGGGCTGGCCAGTCTTTGTCCATGTTTCGGGCGTCGACGTATACGTAGTCGTTGCCGCAGCCTTCCATCTTGGTGAATTCAATGCTCATGTTTGCTGCCTCCCTTGGTGGTCTATTTTAGCACAGGATTGGGGGTCACTGCGTGACGGGTCATTGCATGATGGCAGGATTAGGGAGTTGTGGGCGCTCGACCCTTCGACAGGCTCAGGGTGAGCGGGGGGGTAAGCCTGGGAATCACCCCCATCCAAACCTTCCCCCGTCGAGGGGGAGGGGATGGATTCCCGCCTGCGCGGGAATGGAGGAGGGAGGGCGGTTCGGTTAGCTAGATGCGTGGGTATAGGGGGTGGGCGGCTCGCGAGCCGCCCGTACGGGGGAGGGAGAGGGGAAGAGGGAGGGGGACCCAGCCCGGCACCGCCCCGCCGTAGGCCCCTGCTTTCGCAGGGGTGACGAAGAGGTGCGGGAGGTTGGGTGTGGCGTGGGGCGCTCGACCCTTCGACAGGCTCAGGGTGAGCGGCGGGGTAAGCCTAGGAATCACCCCCATCCTAACCTTCCCCCATGATGGGGGAAGGGACAAGAGAGGCGAAGATGACGGTTACGCAAAGGTCTCCGTCGAGGGGGAAGGCTTTTGGGAGGGGGAGAGGATGGATTCCCGCCTGCGCGGGAATGGGGGAGGGATTTTGGGTCAGGGGTAGAGGCAGGATTGGACTATGGGTAGGGCTGCATGCAAGGGGGGATCCGTGGTGTCCAGCCAGTGGATGCGGGGGTCTTTCAGCCGGAACCAGGCGAACTGGCGTCGGGCGATGCCGTGGGTGCGGTATTTTATGCGCTGGACGGCTTCTTCCAGGGGGAGTTCGCCGGAGAGGTGGGAGGCGAGTTCCTGATATCCCACGCCGGACATGGCGGGGAGGGACGGGGGGTGGCCAGCGTTGATGAGGCCGCGCACTTCTTCCAGGAAGCCGCGCTGCATCATTTCATCGACGCGACGGTCGATTCGGGCGTAGAGGCTTTCTCGGGGCATAGTGAGGCCGATGACGAGGGCGTTTATTTGGGCGTTTTTGCGGACGTGGTCGGCGGCGGGGTTTTTGCCGCCGGAGAGGTGGATTTCCAGGGCGCGCAGGACGCGGCGGTGGTTATTGGGGTCGGTGCGTTTGGCGGTTTCAGGGTCGATGCCCTGGAGGAGTTCAAAGAGGGGCCAGATGCCGCGTCGATTCAGCTGAAATTCAAGGTCGGCGCGGATTGCCGGGTTGGGGGGGGCTTTGGGGGGCTGCCATCCTTCCAGCAAAGCCCACACGTACTGGCCGGAGCCGCCGACGAGGAGGGGGAGCCTGCTGCGGCTCTGGACGTCTTTCACTGCGTCGCGGGCTTGCTCGAGGAAGAGGGCGAGGCTGTAGGGGTCGTTGGGGTCGCGGATGTCAAAGAGGTGATGGGGGACGAGGGCGCGTTCTTCGGGGCTGAGCTTGGCGGTGCCGACGTCCATGCCTCGGTATACCTGGCGGCTGTCGGCGTTGATGATTTCGCCGTTCAGCTTTTGGGCGAGTTGGATGGCGAGGGCGCTCTTGCCGACGGCGGTGGGGCCTACGATGGCTACGAGGGGAGGAGGGGGTTGGGAGGGGGAGGACACACTCACCTCAATCCTCTCCCAGGACGGGAGAAGAGGGAGAAGGGGGAGAAGATGGATTCCCGCCGGCGCGGGAATGGGGAGTGAGGGAGCAACGAGATTCCTCGGCTCCGCTTCGCTGCGCTCGGAATGACATTTGCGTGGAGGGGGAAGGGGGTCACGTGAATCACCCCCATCTCAATCTTCCCCCGTCAAGGGGGAAGAGGGGGAGGGCGGTTCGCGAACCGCCCCTACGAGGGGATGCTGAGGCTGGGAAGGGGAGAACACCCTCACCTCAATCCTCTCCTAGGACGGGAGAGGAGGAAGAAGGGGGAGGGCTGAGTGGAAGGGGTCATGCCGGGGTGTTGCCTTTGACCTGGGCGGTGAGTTTGACGATTTGGGCGAACTGGGCGGCGTCGAGGCTTGCGCCGCCAACGAGAGTGCCCTGGATGCTGGGCTGTTCCACGAAGGCGGTGACGTTTTCGGGGTTGACGCTACCGCCGTAGAGGACGTAGACGTTTTGAGCGGCGGCTTCGTCGTAGAGGTTGGCGAGCTCGGTTCTTATCGCGCCGCCGGTGATGTCGGCGACGACGACGGGGGT
>DAOUKX010000136.1:0-7945 GCA_034420855.1 Dehalococcoidia bacterium | reverse complement strand
ACCCGTGGAGCTGTTCTCCTCTGCGTACTGGATTGGCAGTGGTCCTTGCTGCATAATAGTCGCACCTCGTTGGTGATGGCTTGTTTTTGGCACTTTCCATCATAGCTGGCTTTGCTGCCGGCTCCAACGAGGCCTTCTTCTTTTCCTTGGCGGTGGATCTGGGTGCCCCGCCTTCCCTTGACAACCCGCCGCGAAATGTTAATATAAGCAGCCGCAAACATTTGCAAAAGAGTTGATTTGCAACATGATTCTGCCAAATATCCTTGATGAGCTTCGCGGCAGAGGTGTCCGCCTCACTCCGCAGCGGCTCCTCATCCTCAACGCCGTCTCCCAGGGCGGCGGCCACATGGGCGTCGATGAAGTCTTCCAAAAGGCAAGGGAAACTTACCCCTACATGGACATCGCCACCGTCTATCGCACCCTCCACCTCCTCAAGCGCATGGGCGTAGTCACTGAGGTGGCCATCGGCGACCGCCTCCACTTTGAAATCACCGACCCCGAGGCGCGCCACCATCACATGGTCTGCCGCATCTGCGGTGGCGCCTTCGACCTCGCCCCGGACTACCTCGACGAGTTCCGCAAAACCCTTACCTCGGAGTTTAACTTCGAACCGGACTTGGACAACTTCACCGTCACCGGCGTCTGCTCAAACTGCAACACCCCCACAGGGCATGTCTTCCAGAAGTGATCCAGCCAATGTCATGCCTGATAGAATAGTCCCACTCCTCCTCGCCGCCCTCCTGCTCCTCCTCGCTCAGGCCTGCGCCGGCGATGGTGGCATTTCCAACGATCCACTCCGCGTCGTCAGCTCCGTTGCCCCCATCACCAGCCTCGTCGAAAACGTCGGGGGCAATCGCATCACCCTGGAGGGAGTCGTCCCGGAAGGCGTCAACTCCCACACCTTTGAACCGTCCCCATCCGTGGCCCGTACCCTCGCAGACGCCGACCTCATCATCCTTAACGGGCTGTTCCTCGAAGAACCCTTCCTGGAACTGGCCCGGGCCAGCAAGCAGGACGAGGCGGAAATCCTCACCCTGGCGGACAAAGCCATATCCAGGGAAGAGTGGGTCTTCGACTTCTCCTTCCCCGAGTCTGGCGGACACCCCAACCCCCACCTCTGGACCGCCCCCCTCCTCGCCCTGCGGTACGCCGAAATCGTCAAGGAACGCCTCTCGGCCCTCGACCCAGGCAACGCAACCCATTACGACGAAAACTACGACAAGCTGAGGGTCCGAATCCTGGATCTGGACGGCCGAATAGAAACCGCCGTCAACACCATCCCGCCCCAGAACCGTAAACTCCTCACCTATCACGACTCCTTCCCCTTCTTCGCCCCTCGCTACGGCATGGAGATAATCGGTGCCATTCAGCCTTCCGACTTCAGCCAGCCCTCCGCCCGGGAGATGGCCAGGCTCATCAACCAGGTGCGTGATAGCGGAGTGCCCGCCATCTTCGGCTCGGCGGTGTTCCCCAGCGACGTCATGGAGCAGATTGCAAAGGAGAGCGGCGCTGAGTTCGTTGACCAGCTCCGAGACGACGACCTGCCCGGCGCCCCCGGCGATCCCCTCCACAGCTATCTCGGAATGATGCTCGCCAATACCCGCGTCATCGTTTCCTCCCTCGGGGGAGATCCCTCCGCCCTCGAGGGCTTCGACCCCGGCCCCGTATTCCAAGGAGAGAGCACAGCCGTCTACCCCCAGTAGAGCAGCGAACCATGCTTCACCCCATGCCTCACCAAATCCCCTCCGGCGATCCCGTCGTCGAACTCCGCGGCGTCACCTGCGGCTACAACGGTCGTCCCGTCCTCCACGATGTTGACCTCAAGCTCATGCCCGGCGATTTCGTCGGTCTGCTCGGTCCCAGCGGCTCCGGCAAAACAACCCTGCTCCGCGCCATACTCGGCGCCATCGACCTATACTGTGGTCAGGTGCTGGTGCAGGGCCTATCCACCGCCAACGGCAGGTCCCGCATCGGCTACGTGCCACAGCTCAAGACAATAGACTGGAATTTCCCCGTCACTGTTGAAGAGACGGTGATGATGGGTCTCACCATGTCCAACCCCTTCTTCCCCTGGAGCAAGGCCAGGGACCGTCAGCTCGCCCTTCGGATGCTCGAACGCCTGGGCATCAAGGATCTAAGGAAGCGCCACATCCGCCAGCTTTCCGGCGGACAGCAGCAGCGCGTATTCCTCGCCCGGGCGCTGGTAAGCAATCCCAACCTGCTCCTTCTCGACGAACCCACAACGGGTATAGACATCAAGACCCGGGACGAATTCCTGCACCTCCTCCATGAGCTCAACCACCAGGGAGTGACCATAGTCATGACCACCCACGAAATCAACGCCGTGGCCGCCCATCTCCCCTGGGTGGTCTGCCTAAACGGTCGAATCCTGGCCAGTGGCCCACCGTCCGAAGTGTTCACGCCGGAGACCTTCAAGCTCACCTACAATGCCGAGATGCCGGTAATCAAGTACATGGACATGACCCTCGTGGCGGAAAGCCCCCACCGCTTCAACGGCGCAAACCCCCAGGGTTCTCCCGACGCCGCCCATTCGAAGAAACACCCCTGATGCCTCTTCCTCACCCTCGCCCACATGTCATTCTGAACGGAGCGCAGCCCAGTGGAGAATCTCGTAGCCTTCACGCCTCCCATTCCGTCGTCATTCCCGCGAAGGCGGGAGGCAATCTTTCCCCTTCCCCCTCGAGGGAGGAAGGTTGGGATGGGGGTGATTCCCCTCATTGTTGCCTCCAACACCCCACGCATCCTGCGCCCAAAACCGCTCTTTAAGGGGTAAAAGAGAATGCTGGAACCCTTTGAATACGACTTCTTCGTCAAGGGCCTCATAGCAACAACCCTTGTTGGCGCGCTGTGCGGCCTCATCGGCGTCTACATCGTCCTCCGGCGCATGGCCTACGTGGGCCATGGACTATCCCACGCCGTCTTCGGCGGCGCCGTAGTCAGCTTCGTCATGGGAATCAACTTCTTCATCGGCGCCACCGTCTGGGGTTTCCTGTCCTCCATCCTCATTATCCTCACCACCCGAAAGCGACAGATAGCCACCGACTCTGCCATCGGTATCGTCACCACCGCCTCCTTCGCCCTCGGAGTGGCCATCATCAGCCGCTACAACACCTTCACCCGCGACTTCGAAGCCGCCCTCATTGGCAACATGCTTGGGGTGTCCGCCGGAGACCTCGTCGCCATTGCCGCGGTCGCTGCGGGGGCCGCCCTCTTCTTCTTCGTTGGATACAAGCTGCTCCTCTTCGCTACCTTCGACCCCGACGCAGCCCCCTTCTACAACGTGCCCACCGGCTGGGTCGACGCTTTCTTCTCCCTGGTCCTTGCCGCCACCATAGTCGTATCCATGCAGGTGGTCGGCGTCACCCTCATCGCCGCCGCCATCGTAATCCCGCCAGTCATCGCCCGACTTCTCACCCACTCCTTCAGGAAAATGCTGTTCCTCTCAACCGCCCTTGGCGCCTTCTGCGGCATGGCTGGCATCTATGTAAGCTGGTACGTGGACGTGTCCTCAGGCGCCAGCGTCGTCCTATTCGCCGCCCTCATATTCCTGGCAATCCTGGCCTACACCGGCCTCCGCGACCGTAGAAGAAGCAAAGTCTCAGCCAACGGAGCCTCTCAGCCCTCAGAACCCCTCCACCTCTAACCCACCCCCACTCAACCCCCCTCCTCCCTACCGTTCACCCTGAGCTTGTCGAAGGGATGGGGAAATACCCCTTTTCCCTCCTCTCCCGTCCTGGGAGAGGACTGAGGTGAGGGTGCTCCCCTCTCTCTCCCTCCATCGGCAACGTCCCCCACAATCACCAAACCCTTCCCCCAACCCCCACTCTGCAAAACTTGCCGCAACGCAGTTCCCCTAATCCCTCCTCGGCCTCCGCCTGTCCGAACTGTCCAGCATAATCGTAACCGGCCCGTGATTCTCAATGCTCACCGACATCAACGCACCGAACCGCCCCGTGGCCACCCGCAGCCCGGATTCCCGAAAAAGCTCCACCGTCTGCTCATACAACGCTTCCGCCTCCCCTGGCGGCGCGGCGGCGGTGAAGTCCGGACGCCGTCCCTTCCGTGTTTGTGCGTAAAGGGTGAACTGGCTCACCACCAGCAACTCCGCTCCCACGTCCAATGCCGAAAGATTGAAATGGCCGGATTCGTCGGCAAAAATCCGCAGATTCACCGTCTTGCCCACCAGGTACTCCGCGTCCGCCTCTGCGTCTCCCCGGGCCACCCCGAGAAGGACAACAAGGCCGCAGCCTATGCTGGCGGTGGTTTCGCCGTCAATGGAAACGGAGGCCGCCGCTGCCCGTTGGAGCAGGGCCCTCAAGGACGCTAGTCCCCCGAGTGGGAACTGCTGGAAACCGCGCTGTCGGAGCCTTTCCTGCTCTCGGATGCGCTGGACTTGGACGCGTCCTTCTTCGCCGACTTGGAGGAAGACTCCTCCTCGTTCTCCTCGGAGCTGTCGTAGGAGCTGGATCCCGTCCCGTTAGCTCGCAGGCTGGAACGGGCGTAGTCCGTGGTGTAGAAGCCGGAACCCTTGTAGATGACGGGTACGGCGTGGAACTTGCGCCGGGAGCGGCTGCCACACACCGGGCAGAAGGCCACGGGCTCGTCGCTGAAGCTCTGCTTCAACTCGAACACGTTACTGCAACTGAGGCATTCGTAATCGTAGCGGGGCAACGGTATTCTCTCCGTTTGTTACGTTTTAGCAGTCTCTAGGGCAGATTGCCAACTCGTTTCGCAGTCTAACAAAGCACCCCCAAAGTGTCAATGCCGCCGGCATCCACCTTCTCCCTCCTCTCCCTCCCCCATTCCCGCGCAGGCGGGAATCCACTCCTCACCCGTTCCGCTGTCTTGTCGAAACTAGACTTGCCATCACCTCAATGGTAACTTTGAACTATGCAGCCCCAACCCCGATACATCGACGTCGAAGTGGAGGAGAACGACAACTGCTGGCCTCTCCATAGGATCTTCCAGACTATGGGCTCTGTCCAGCCCGTGAAGACCATAGCTGCCCCCGACTCCATGGGCGTCGACGCCATATGCAGCGTCACCGGCTGGTCCGCCGACGGGCCCGCTCCCGCCTACGCCGTGCACGTAGCTGACTCCGGCGAGGGGGTCGTGACCCTCATATTCGGCGGCGACGAGGGCATCCGACTCAAACCCGTCGATAACGACGAGCAGTGGGACTTGGGAAGCCCCAACCAGTGGGGAGAACCATGCCTCCTCCTCGACCCCGACGTCGAACGGCGTTGAGAATAATACAACCTCAATGGCAAACCGAGAACCAACTCTGGATTCACAAGACAACATCACGAAGCTAAAGCCTGAATAAGGGAAAAAAGATGTACGTAAGAATCTTCTGGGGAAAAATCAAACCTGGCAGGTGGGACGAATACGAGGCCCACTACAACGAGAACATCCAGGCACTCGGCGAAAAAATGCCCGGATTCAGCGGTCGCCAGCTTCTACGCAGCACCGAAAACCCCGACGAGGGGATCTCCATAACCTTTTGGGATACTAAGGACGAGGTGGACGCCTACGACAAAAGCCCCCAGCGGCACGCCAACGCCCGTGCCGCCGACCACCTCTACGCCGGCGAATACTGGGTCAAGCACTTCGAGGTACGCTCCTCCGACGTTGCCACCTACCGCTTGACCCCCTGACCCCATCTCCCTGGAGGGAGAGGGCTGGGGTGAGGGTGATACTCCCCACTAAACCATAAACACCGGATTCTCGTCCGTCACCACCCGCGTCTCCGACGCGATCCCCTCCCGCAGGTACCTCGGCAGCGAGAACATGTGCCGGTGAGTCTCCCCGTCGTAGAACCTCAGCTTTCTCCTGAACCGCTCCCGGATCAACCTGTCCACCTCCTCAGGCTCTGTCGGGACTCTCACGTCCCCGTCCGCCAACGCCATAGTGAACGTCCACGGCGTCACGAACGACGCCACGTAGGCGGAATAGGGAAGCACGTCTGCCGCCAGCCCCGACAGTGTGTGTACGATGGCCGTAAAACACTCCCTGTGATTCAACGGACTCCCCGGCCCCGACTGCGTCACCAGCACTCCCCCCGGATTCAGCCGCCCCAGCGCCGTCGTGTAAAACTCCCGCGTATACAAGGTATAAGCCGTACCCTCCTCCAGCGGGTCCACCAGGTCCAGAATCATCACGTCGTACCTGTCGGACGTATTCTCAAGGAACCCGCGGGCGTCCTCGTGAAGAAGCTGCGTCTTTGGGTCGTCGAACGCTCCCCCGCTATGCGTCGGCAGATGCAGCCGCGCCAGTTCCACCACCCGTGCATCCAGGTCCACCATCGTCACCCGCTCCACCGTTGGATGCACCAGCGCCTCCCGCAGCGTCGCCCCCTCGCCGCCACCGCCGATGAACACCGACCGCGGGTTGGGATGAAGCAGCATGGCAGGATGCACCAGCGCTTCGTGGTAGATGTGCTCGTCGAAAGTCGTCGACTGGGTCTTGCCGTCCAGCACCAGCGAACGGCCCAGGCTCTCAGTCTCCAGTATCTCCACCGATTGGTATGGTGTCTTGCCGGAGTAGACGTAGCTCTTCACCCTGTACGTCATCACCAGGTCGGGGGTGATGAGCTCGAAGAACCACTTCCCTTCCAGGCTCACGGGCGGGCTGGATTCAGGAACGGGCGACACTTGCCGGGGCCTCTATGCCCCGTTTGATTATCTGTATGGACGGGTCCTTCGACTCCATCCTCTCGATGATTACCCGCGCCGCCGCCTGCGGATTTTGCGACGATCCGCACGTGAAGATGTCCGCCGCAGCGTAGTCCAGCTCCGGCCAGGTGTGAATGCTCAGGTGGGACTCTGCTATCGCCAGCACGCCCGTTATCCCCTGGGGATTGAACCGGTGGAACGACTCGCCGATTATCTGGGCGTCCATGAACTTGGCAGCCTCAATCATCGTATCCTTGACGAACGCCAGGTCGTCCAACAGGCGCGGATTGCACTGCCTCAGTTCAAGCAGCAAATGTGTCCCTAACGCATCCAAGCACCTGCCCCCTCGAAGAATTTCAATGCAGACCAAAATTCTAGACCCTACGCCCACATCACACAAGACCTCTGACTAAAAAACAAAGCCCCTCTTTACCCTGTCTGTACTAGGGCCTGAGACTCCCCTCCCTCCATCCCCCCAACCGCTCACCCTGAGCTTGTCGAAGGGTCGCCCTCCCCAAAATACGATTGCCTATCGTAGGGGCGACACGCGAGCCGATTCTCCCCTCTACTTGCATTGTACTCGGGGAAGAGGTTAATCCTTCCCTAACCTCTGTCTGATCACAATAACACCATCGGGGTCGTACAGCTTGCCCCGTACTTCCAACACCATGAATTTCTCCGCAAAGCCCAGCCATGCCCCGCCCCGCTTGAGGGCGCGTATAAGTTGGGGTATGGTTTTGCAGACTACATTGTTGGGTCCCACCTTGCGCCCCTCAGCCCGCATCATGTTCATATATGCGGCGCCAAGGCGGCTGAATAAAGCCTCATGTGGCATAGTCTTTCTTATACTGTCTAATCCTTCGAATCAGCCTTCTCACCATGGCGTCTCCCGAACCTCTCCCCCTTCCCAATTCCCGCACAGGCGGGAACCCATCTTCCCCCTCGACCATTGGACGAACGAGCCTAATCCCCAATCCACCGAAGAAGTAGGTGGGAGGATGTGGAAAATGGGAAGAGAAAGTGCTCCTTTGAATCTGGGATAATGGTTTTTACACCGAAAACCGATCCAGAGCAAGGAGCATCTAATAGATGGTATCACCTGAGCGTCCTGACCGCATCTCCGTAGCCTCAGGCGAATCCCGACTGGTGGCCAATGCCGGCCTGATCCTGCCGCTCACCTTGGCCCATCATCTGGGTCTGGGTGAACTGGTAGACAACTACCTCGATCTGGGGGATGCACTGGGGAGAGC
>DAOUKX010000135.1:0-6431 GCA_034420855.1 Dehalococcoidia bacterium | reverse complement strand
CGGGTTGTGCGCTGCAACTGGAGGCGGGGCTGAGGCTTGCCGGGTCAGACGGGCGGGTGTGCCACGTGGTGGACCTGCTGGACGAGGCGTATGGCGAGGAGGGGTTAGGGCGCTAGGCGGGTCCTGCTTCTAGAAGAGCGCGGGTGGTTTTGGTATGGCGTTGATGACATCTCCTGCGGTGGCGCCGCGGTCGCCGTGGGTGTGGCGGAGACTTTCCGCGGCGGCTCCGTGGAGGTAGACGCCGCAGACGGCAGAGTCGGCGGGTGTCACGCCCTGGGCCAACAGGCCGCCGATGATGCCCGACAGCACATCTCCGGTGCCGCCAACGGACAGAAGGGGGTTGGCGAAGGGGGAGATGCGGCATAGGCCATCCGGTTGGGCGATGACGGTGTGGGCCCCTTTCAGGACGGCAACGTGTCCCCACTTGCGGGCATATTCGCGGGCCGTTTCGAAACGGCGGGACTGGATTTCTTGGGTAGGGAGACCGGTCAGCCGGGACATTTCGCCTGGGTGGGGAGTCAGGACGTCGAGTTGGGGGATACGTCGCCACCAGTCCGGGGTTTCGGCGAGGATGTTTAGGGCGTCGGCGTCTATGAGGAGGGTCTGGTTGGGGGTGCGCTCAGACAGCAAAAAATCTTCGAGGAATCGTTTCGCAGGCTTGGAACGACCCATGCCGCACCCAATGACAATTGAGGTGTAGCTGGGCAGCGCGTTAATGAGGGTGGGCAAGGCTTGTGGGTGGAGACTTCCTACGCCGTTATCGGGCAAGGGAAGCTGGATGGCTTCGGTGAGGTTGGAGGCGACCAAGGGATAGATGCTCTTGGGAGCGGCAAGGGTCACCAAGCCGGGGCCGGAGCGGAGGGCGGCGCCGGCGGCAAGGGATGGCGCGCCGGGGTAGTTTGCGCAACCTCCGATGATGAGGGTGTGGCCGTAGGTACCTTTGTGTCCTTCCTTGGGACGGGGCGGCAGGTGTTTGCGGACCCAAGAGGCGGTTATCAATTCCAGAGATATGTCTTTGGAGAGTTGCGTGGGGATGCCGATATCCAAGGTCTTGAGGGTTCCGGTGAAGTTGGCGGCAGGAAATTCGAAGTGGCCCGTCTTGGGGAATCCCAATGCCAGGGTGATGTCCGCTGGGGGCGTGAGGCGATCGGCGTTTCCAGAGGCAGCATCGACGCCCGTGGGAACGTCCACGGCGACATAGAGGGGTCTTTTGTCGCTTGAGAGGCGGGCGTTGCGAGAGACTTGCTCCATCAGGTCTGCAAGAGGGCCGGTGATGGGGCGAGACCGTCCAGTTCCGAGGACGGCGTCGATCACGACGTTCGACGAATCCAGGAGGCGTTCCAATGTCTTCAAACCCTCGTCGCTGCTGACGCTGAGTAGTTGTGCGCCTTCGGATAGAGCCAGCCTCAGCTTTGGGTCATCATCTAGGCGGGTGGCGGCGAGATATAGCATGACAGATGCGCCCCATCGGGCGAGGTGTCGCGCCGCTAGGAGACCGTCGCCGCCATTGTTGCCCGGGCCTACCAAGACCAGAATTCGACGTCCGGCGATGCCGTTCAGGGCGTTGCGGATTTCGCGGGCTATGCCGAGTCCAGCGGTCTCCATCAGGTCGTCGGTAGAGATTCCGAGAGCTTCGGAGTTTCGTTCCAGTTCCGCCATTTCCGCGGGTGTGACTATCTTCACGTTTCATCCTCACGCCAGCCCACAACGGAGGCCACGGCGTATTCCCTGGAGTGAGAGATGGATATAGCAAGCTGGGTGATGTTCAGAAATTTGGCGCGTTTGGCGGCCCGACCGTGGAGTTTGAGGGTGGGTGGGTGGCCGCGCTGTCGGACCACCTCTATCTCCCTCCAGGCGATGCCCCGGATGCCGAGGCCGAGGGCCTTGGACGCGGCTTCTTTGGCGGCGAAACGGGCGGCGAGCCTGTTTGCTTTGCCGTTGCAGAATGCCAACTCCTGGGGTGTGTAGATTCTGTTCAGAAAGCGGTCGCCCCAGCGTTCGATGACCCTCCTGATACGGGGAATCTCTATAATGTCTATGCCAGTGACGAGCATGATGAAGGTTTCGGCGGCACACTTGATGCCTGAGGCTGTATTATAGGCTTGGGTTTAGGGGGTGTCTAATTCTGGGATTGATGGACGAAAGGAGGCGGCATGGCGAAGATTCTCGACGGACGGGCCACGGCATTGGAGATGCACGGGGAGGTTGCCGAGGAGGTTGCGGGGCTGCGTCGGAATCATAGCTTTGTTCCGGGGCTGGCGGTTGTGCTGGCGGGTGACGATCCGGCTTCGGCTGTCTACGTGAGGAACAAGGCGCGGGCCTGCGAGAAGGCGGGGATTCGCTCGAAGACCGTTCATCTTGCGGCTGACACGTCTCAAGAGGAACTCTTATATGTCATAGATATGTTGAACAACGACGACCAGTATCACGGGGTCCTGGTCCAGCTTCCACTGCCTGCACATATCGACGAGGGCATGACTATCAGGGCGGTGTCACCGAACAAGGACGTGGACTGCATTCACCCCTTGAACGTGGGATTGCTGAGTCAGGGGACTTCGGACTTCCTGCCGGCAACGCCCGGGGGAATACAGCAGCTTCTGATTCGCAACGGACTAAGCCCGGAGGGGAAGCACGTGGTGATTTGCGGTCGGAGCAACATTGTGTGCAAGCCATTGGCGATGATGATGGCCCAGAAGCAAGCCGGGGCCAATGCTACGGTGACGGTGTGCCACACGGGAACTGCCGACCTTGGGAGCGTAACCCATGAGGCGGACATTCTGGTGGCGGCGGTGGGACGTCCACAGGTCATAACAGCGGACATGGTGAAGGATGGGGTCGTGGTGGTGGACGTGGGGATAAACCGGGTGGACGACGCATCCCGCCGGAGGGGTTACCGGTTGGTGGGGGACGTGGACTTCGACGCCGTTTCGGAGAAGGCTTCGGCAATAACGCCGGTGCCGGGGGGAGTGGGACCGATGACTATCGCCATGCTGCTGGTGAACACGGTTACGGGGGCGAGGATGGCGGCGGCATAGAGCGTATCCGATTCCTGCCGGAGTCGGTGCGGCACGCTGCAATGGTGCGCCTCTTCACAAAGACACACAGTCAATATATACTGCCATCCAAAAGGGGTCGCAAGGCCCCGCAAATTTACACCGGCTAAGGGGGAGTGTATGCCGATTGGCGCAGGGCTGGACAAGCTCAAGAAATACCTGGAGGAGAACAAGCCCCGGCACATCGAACGCATTCAGCGGCTGATCCGACAGCCCAGCGTGTCGACGGAAGACCTGGGCGTGGAAGAGTGCGCTGAACTACTGGTTGAGCAGCACCTGGAGGTGGGCTGCCAAGAGGCGGAGATTATCCAGACGGGCGGTCTTCCCGGCGTCTGGGCGGCCTACGACGCAGGAGCGCCCAAGACCATAGTAGTCTACGCAAACTTCGACACCAGGCCGGTGCTTCCCAGCGAGAAGTGGGAGCATCCGCCTTTCGGTGGGACCATAACGACAATGGGTTCCTCGGGAAGGGTGCTGATGGGCCGAGGTGCAATGTCCTACAAGGGGCCCTACGGAGCGTGGTTGAACACCCTGGAGGCGCTGATTGCGGTGGAGGGGACGCTGCCCGTCAACGTGATGATGCTTCTGGAGGG
This sequence comes from Dehalococcoidia bacterium, assembly GCA_034420855.1. Classification (GTDB taxonomy): domain Bacteria; phylum Chloroflexota; class Dehalococcoidia; order Lucifugimonadales; genus JAPULR01. The sequence goes on along the minus strand of DAOUKX010000135.1, from coordinate 2,785 downwards.
GGATGAGATTCTGGGCAGTCCCTACTATAAGGACATGTTCGCCAAGTACCGGGACCGGCTGGAGAAGGCAGACGCAAGCCTGAGCCCGGGGGCATCCCAGGGGGCCAACGGCACGGTGGGGATGACGCTGGGCTACAAGGGGATGATATACGCGGAGCTTACGGCGAGTGGAGACCGTTGGGGCCGGGGGCCCCAGGGCGCGCCGCTTCACGGCATGACCAAGTCCGTGGTGGACAGCCCCGTGTGGCGTCTGGTCCATGCCCTTTCGACGCTGACGGAGCCGGACGGGAACACCATCGCGGTCAAGGGATTCTACGACGACGTGCAGCCGCCCACTGAGGCAGAAAAGGCTGCCGTCCTTTCGGGGAAGCCGTGGAACGAGGCGCTTGCGGGGGTGGGAGGCGTGCCGGCGCCGGCGGGAGATCTGAGCGACGAGCAGACTATATTGAACTTCTATTACGGGCCGAGCATGAACATCAACGGGATTCGCGGCGGGCTCACCGGGCCGGGCACGCTGCCTTTCAGCCTGCCACACGAGGCGTCGGCGAGGTTCGACATTCGGGTGCCGCGCGGGTACAAGGCGGAGACGGCGGTGAGGCTGATCCGGGAGCATCTAGACGCCGCGGGTTACGCAGACGTGGAGTTCAACGCTATGGGGGCTTATGACCCTTCCAGCGCGGATCCCGACTCGGAGCTTGTGCAGTCCATCGTGCGGGCCTTCGACACTATGGAGGTGCCTTTGAGCATTGCGCCCTTCAGCGGCGGGGGAGGTCCTTGGTCGCTGTTCCCGACGGAGTTGGGCATCCCGATGGTGCGCAGCGTGGGCGTGGGCGGCGGCGGCGCGGGCGCCAACGAATACCTGGTACTCGACGGTACAGACAAGATGGGCGGGCTGGTGGAGTGCTCGCTTTCCCACATTCACATGTTGAAGTCTTACGCAGAAGGGAGATAAAGATGAACCGGCAAAACCTCATTCGCTTGATTGACGAGGAACTTTCGGGAGAGCGCGCCCTTAAATCGGCTGCGCACATGACCGCCTTTTACCGGTCGCCCGGAGCACAGGGTTATCATCGGGCAACGGACTTTACGGCGGACCTTTTTCGAGAGAATGGTTTTGACAAGGTCTGGGTGGAGCGATATCCGCTGGACGGTGAGACGAAGTTTGTCACCCAATCCATGCCACTGGCGTGGGATCCCTACAGCGCCGAGCTTCGCATCGGTTCCGCCCAGGGCGAACTCCTCGTATCCTATGAGGAGTCACCTTCTTGTCTGCCCTGGTGGACGCTGCCAACTCCGAAGGGGGGCGTAACGCTGGATCTGGTTGACGTGGGCACGGGCGAGAGGCCGGAGGACTACCAGAAGCAGGACGTGCGGGGCAAGGTGGTGCTGATTCGCAGCACAGACCGGGCCAGCGGCTGGGGTCACGCCGCAACGCTGGCCATGGAAGCTGGGGTTGCAGGCATCGTGACCGACTACCTGCTGTACCAGACGGCGCCCTTCCGCACCCGCGAGACCCTTCCCGACCCGGTGATGCTGCTGCGGATGCCCGGCATCCGCAACACCGCCTGGTCCATCGTGGTGAACTATCATGCCGCAGAAAAACTGGCGTCTCTGGTGGCCAACGGCGGAACGAAGGTCTTTGCAGACGTGCAGTGCGCGACATTCGCGGGTGAGGGCCAGAATCTGCTGGGGGAGATTACCGGCACCGACAAGGCGGACGAGTACATCCAATTCGTGTGTCACGCCACAGCGGGCACCAAGCCCGGCGCAAACTGCGCCTCCGGTCCTGCATTGCAGGCGGAGATGGGCAGGACATACGCGAAGCTGATTGCCAGCGGCAAGATACCCAGGCCTCGCCGGAGCATTCGCTTCTTGGTAAACGTGGAGGGACAGGGCACCAAGAACTACGTCCACAATCATCCAAAGGAGATTGAGAACACCCACGTGGTCTTTGCTTTGGACAGCGTGGGGCACGACCAGGAGAAGTGCAAGTCGGCGCTGCTCTTCTATCACTCGCCGGACTCGGTGCCCACATACGTCAACGACTTCTACGGCAGCCTGATAGAGCAGACACCCAAAGAGACGCGCTGGGTGTTCCACAACGTGAATTCGATACCGTTTGTGAACTTCCTGGAGCATCCCTACTGTCCGTGGAGCGACAACAAATACTACCCAGCTTTCGGGATTCCTTCTCCTCTGCTCATGTCCTGGCCGGACCTCTACTTCCACACGGACTACCTGACGGCGGACAACCTGGACGCCAAGGTGTTCAAGCGAGGTGGCATCACAACGGCGCTAGCCGCCTATCTGCTGGCCTGCGCCGGGTCTGATGAGGCGGAGGACATCATGCGGGTCGTAGGCGCCCGCAGCCAGTCTCGACTTTCGAGCATCGCAATGGAAGGCAAGGGCGGGTCGGAAGAGGGGCGGGTGCGAAGCCGCCTGGAGAATTATGCCCGTCGCGACCAGGGCGCTGTCGCCTCCGCCATGAGCCTAGCGGACGATGGGGACAAGGCGCGGCTGGAAGCGACCAGCGCGAACATCCAGAAGGAAATCGGCGACCGTCTGGCCGAGGTCAGCAGCTGGCTGACCAGCAACGACGGCGCGCCGGCGGAGTTCGCTCCCGGCAACGTGGTACCGCGACGGCTGGTGACACGAGACGCCCCCGGACTGGCTGGAACGGGATATTGGGACCTCTACGACATGTGGCAGGAGATGGAGGGTCGGGACCCCAAGATGCGGTACGACTCGTTGCGTATCATCGGGGACGAGATCTGGAACTTCGTTG
>DAOUKX010000134.1:0-18438 GCA_034420855.1 Dehalococcoidia bacterium | reverse complement strand
CAGCCGGTCAGCCTCCCACAAGCCTCTCTGATCAGATCGCTCTCCCAGCATCACTTCTCTCCCACTTCATCCATTTCCTACAGTATAGTCCCTCTATACCACTTTTCGGCCAGACTTCTAGACGTCACCTAAATCACCCCCATCTCAATCTTCCCTCATCAAGGTGGAAGAGGATTTCTTATTGACCATACTTGACCCATAGGGAGCGACCGTCGGTGGTGAGTTCTACCTAGCCGTGCAGGGCTGTCACGTAGAGGCCTACGTCACCGACGATCCTTTTGAGTCTTTCGATGACATCCTGGTGGGCGTGTCCGTAGCGGTTTTCTTCACCCGACTGGACTACGGCAAGGGTTGGATTCACGGCTCTGAGAAAGAAGGGGCTGGAGGCGTTGTTGCTGCCGTGGTGAGAGACCTTGAGGACAGTGCTGGAGAGGTCGTGTCATTCCCGAAGCAGCTCCGACTCGACCTCCTCCTCGATGTCTCCCGTAAGCAGGAAGCTCACATCGCCGTATTTCAGCCGGAGCACCACGCTGCTATTATTCGAGCCGCGTTCCGAGGACGGGCCGGTTCCGAGAGCAGGATTCAGGACTTGGAGAGTTAGACCGTCGCCAAGGTGTATGGATGCGCCGCGATGAACGGCGATGGGATTGATGGACTTATCCGTGAGGGCCTGCTGCCAGCGGAGATAGAGAGAGGAGGCTCCCAGGATACCTTCCACAACTGTGCCGATGGGATGTCGTTGTGCGACGCCTACCAGTCCTGTGAGATGGTCGCCGTCCGTGTGGGTGGAAACCAGCAGGTCGAGTCTGCGGTCCCAGAAGGGGATGTGGTCGTTCAACACCCTGACTGCCTCGACGGGGTCGGGGCCGCCGTCGACGAGGACGCGCTGCTCAGAGGGGGTGACGATGAGGATGCTGTCTCCCTGGTCAACGTCGAGGAAGATGACGTGGAGCCGTCCATCGGGTTCTGAGAGGGCCTGAGTCCAGGCTATCGTGGCGAACAGGAAGAGTGCGGCGGCGGGAATGAGGAGACGCAGGTTAGCCGGCTTCGACCGGAGTGAAAGCGGTGGTAGAAGGCTTGCGGTTTTCCTTCCCCAACCAGTCAAAGTGTGCCAGGGCGTCAGGGAGGTGAGAGCGAGAGGTAGGTAGTAGAGCCAGACGAGGAGACCGCTAAAGCGATCCATCTCGATGAGTCCGCCCGGAATGGCGGCAACCGCCTGGACTATAGACGTGAGGTAGGTGACAGGGATGTAAGCTGTCCAGCCTATGATTTGGCCCAGGGCTGGGTGTATTGAGTGGGCTGTCGCAGTTAAGGCCGATGTCAGCAGGATGGGAGGCAATGCGGGCAGGGCGAGCACCGTAGCAGGAATGCCGAAGGTGGGAAGCTGCTGGAAGTGGAAGGCGACCAGTGGCAGGGTGGCCAGGGTTGCGGCCAAAGAAACTACGGCGCTGAGGAGAGCGCCCCTTGCCACAGAGATTGCGAAGCCGTGGCGTTCGTGGGTCAGGCGCAGCTTGTCCTGGAGCCAGTCGGTGATGGACGGAGCCAGCAGGGCGATTCCGGCAACGGCTGCGCAGCTGAGTTGGAAGGAGAGGTCGCGCAGGATTCCGGGGTTCAGACCTGCCATTACCCCTGCGGCGAGGGCTAATGGGGGAAAGACGTTTCGGGGTCGTCCGGCGGCTACGGCGACCAGATAGATGGTGCCCATGATGGCGGCTCGCACCACGGATGGGGACATGCCGCTGAGGATGGCGTAGCCCCAGAGGGCAAGAAGGGGGACAAAGAGGAAGTACGGGCCTTTCCGACCCAGAAGGAAAGCGGAGGCAGCCATGGTCAGCACGAGGACCACGGCGACGTGGAGGCCGGAGATGGCGAGCAGGTGGGATGTGCCGGTGCTGCGGAAGTTATCCCGGACTTGAGGCGAGAGGTTGTCGCGATTCCCGAGGAGCAGAGTTCGGGCTACGGCGGCCTGGGGCTCCGGGAGGGCCTGTTCAAGGTTGGAGGACAGCGAGTTTCTGAGATTATAGACGGCAGTGAGAATGGGACTGCCACGTCCTTCGTCCTGCAGCTTTACGGTGGGGAAGTCCATGACCAAGTGGATGCCCTGGCGTGCGAGGTAGTCCCGGTAGTCGAAGGTCTCGAGGATGGGAGGCTCGGCGAAGGCACCCTCGAGGGTCAGACGGTCTCCGTAGCCGACGTACGATTGCTTCCTGAGAGATACGAGTTCCGGCGTCGGCCTTGCGGTTACGAGCAGGTGGGCGGCGAATTCCTCCCATCCGTCACCCGTGTCAATAGTGTGCGCTTGCAGGACAAAACGGAGGGAATTGCCGAGGCTATCAGGCGGGGCTGTGACGATTCCTTCCACGCGCACGGGATTGGGAAAGTCGTCCGGGACAAGTGGAGGTGGAGATTCCGCGTCTGCGGACCTGAGCACACCCAGTAGAATTAGCGCGGCCAGCAGGGTTGTGACAAAGAGGGTGAAGGGGCGTTGCTTCTTCATCTCGGCCCACTCTGCGGCGGAGCGGCGGGCTATGGCGAGGGACATCAGTCCGATGACCAGAAGGGCGACGGTAGGGATGAGAACTGCCCAGATGGGAGGGTTGAGGATGAGACCGAATAGCAGTCCGCCAACCCAAGCGGCCGTCAGATACAGCAGCTTCATTGGTCAATGGGTGCGACGGTTATCAGATGCCGGATGTTTTCATAGGTAGCCGGGCCTATGCCGGGAACGCTGGTAATCTCCGACGCTTCCCCGAAGGGGCCAAAGGTGTCGCGGAACTCGACAATGGCCTCGGCCTTCACCGTGCCGATGCCCGGCAAGGTCTGCAACTCTCCGGGTGAGGCGGTATTCAGGTCCAGCAGATTCTCCGGGGAAGGAGCAGCTTCAGTGGGGGGCGATTGATTGTCGGCGGTAGAGTCGTCGTCGGTGGAGCGGGTTGTTAGCTCCCTGGTTTCACTGATGGTGGGGAAGTGATAGTGCTGCTCGTCTTCCAGAAGGGCTGCCATGTTGACCGCGGAGGTATCGGCGTCGGCCAGGAGTCCACCAGCGGATTCCAGGACGTCTTGCAGTCTATCGTCCTGCTTAAACTCGAAGACGCCCGGCTGGGATATTGCGCCGCTGAGGTAGACCATGAGCCGAGGTGGCGGAGTGGAGGGAGGAAGAGAGACTTCGATGCCCGGGTCTGTATCCGGGGGAAACAGCAAGGCGAGCACGCCCGATACGGCGGCGACGGTCGCAATTATCAGTAGGGCGTTAGTCCACCTTTGGGAAGGAGCGCCATTCGGGTTGGGAGTCGAATCTTCAGCAGTGCCCAACCGACGTAGCCCATCTGCCAGACCTTTTGTTCAACGGTGAAAGATAGCAGAAAGTGGGGCTTTAGTTCAAGTCCAATGTTCTAGGGGCGGAAAATTGCTAGATGGGCGGTCTTTGGATGTGCCAGGGAGTGGCTTTCTGGAAGTTGTGGGCCACCCTGAGCAGCGTTCCATCGGAGAAGGGACGTCCCGCCAACTGCAGCGCGGTGGGCAGCTTGGGGCTTCCCTCGGCGGAGACGAAACCGCAATGGACGGCCAATGCCGGTACGCTGGCGAGGTTGAAGGAACCCGTGAGGCTGCGACGGCCTGACATGCGGGCTTTGGCTTCCTCCTGGCTGAAGATGCCGGGCTTGTCGTTTATGAGAGGGGCGGGCTCGGAGGTGTTGGGGAGGGCGAGAACGTCCACTTTGTCCAGGGCTTCGAAAACTTGGGTCCTTATGAGTTCGCGGAGCTTGAGGGCCTTGTAGTAGAGCTGGCCGGGCACCACACAGCCGGTGAGGAAATCGGTGCGGACGTTGTGGTCATAATTCTGGGGTTGAGTGGCGAGCCATTCGCGATGGGCAGGGGCGGCTTCCACTTCGATGTGGATCCGGTTGATGGCGGCGGTGTAGGGCAGAAGAGAGATAGAGACTTCGTCGATGGAGGCGCCAAGGCTCTCGAGCGTACCGATGGCCCTGGACACGGTTTTACGGACCTGGGGCTGGACGAAGTCGGCGTAGAGTCCTTCCTTTACCACGCCTATTCTTAGACCTTTGATGTCGCCGTTCAACTCCGTCCGGTAGTCTGTGGACGGGGCCTGAGCGGTATAGGGGTCGTTGGGGTCGGGGCCGGCGATGGCCTGCAGGGTAAGGGCGCAATCTTCGGCGGTGCGTGATATGGGGCCGCCGATGTCGTTAGACCATGAAGCGCCCAGCATGCCGTGGCGGCTGACGAGGCCCCAGGTGGGGCGAAGGCCGACGAGGCCACAGTTGTTGGCGGGGTTGCGGATGGAGCCGCCGGTGTCCTCGCCGAGGGAGGTGGCGCAGAGGAAGGCGGCGGTGGCGGCGCCGGAGCCGCTGCTGGAGGTGCCGGGGTTTCTGCTGCGGTCCCAGGGATTTCGGGGGGTGCCCCAATGGTGATAGACGCTGTTGCCGGTGGCGAACTCGCTCATGTTGAGCTTGCCAAGGAGAATTGCGCCAGCGTTTCTGAGGTTGGTAATAACCGTGGCGTCGTGATCGGGGACGTTGGTTGCGAGGACCTTGGAGCCGCCGGTGGTCAGGATGCCAGCGGTGTTGAACTGGTCCTTGACGGCTATGGGCACCCCGTGAAGGGGCCCGCGATGCTCACCGGCGGCGATTTCTTCTTCGGCCTGACGAGCGGCGGCGAGGGCGTGATTGCGGCAGACGGTGATGTAGCTGTTGAGCTTCCGGTCCACCCGATAGATGCGCTCGAGGTAGGCTTCAACGGCCTCGACGGGGGAGACTTCCTGACGCTGAATCAGTCGGCCCAAGGCCGCGGCTGTCAGAAAGGGGATGTCCGCGGTGTTCACTGGCCTATCTGCTGGTAGGGGTGGATGATGGGCAGCGGTTCCACCTCGTCGATACCCGGAGGATTCAGGTCGTCGAGAAGCTCCTTCAGAGCGTTGATGTTGTAGGTAACTTCGGTAAGGTGGGGATCCTGAAGGTCGAGCCCGGCAGCCTTGCCTAGGGACCTCACTTCCTCTTTAGTCAAATCGGCCATGAACGTTGTCCTCTGCATTAGTGGTGCTGGTATTGTGCTACCAGCGTTGGGACAAGTCAATAAGCTGGATGGCACTAAAAGCGTGAGTAGGGTATATCGGGTCGGTGGCGGTTGAAGCTGTTATAATGGGGCAGCGGCGGAGCGTCGATTGAAAGGTTGTTGAACGGGAGCCATGATTGCGAGGATTCCCCTGGTACTGGAGCCTCAGCCGGAAGGAGGGTACGTAGTTACTTCTCCGCTGTTTCCGGAGCTGATTACTGAGGGCGACAGTGTGTCTGAGGCGCTGGCGAATGCGGAGGACGCATTTGCTGCGGTGGTGGAAATTTACGAGGACCAGGGACGGCCTTTGCCTTCGAGCATTTAGAGACCTTTGCATAACTGTTAGATGAGTGTGTCACGACCCTGTAATCACCCCCATCCCTTCGACAAGCTCAGGACAGGCTCTAACCTTCCCACGTCGAGGGAGGGAAGCAGGGAGATAGATTCCCGCCTTCGCGGGAATGGTGGGTGTGCAAGGTCTACATTATCGTGGATGAAGCCAACGATCCCGGCGCTCACGTTGGCCTTTTCCCTCACAAGAAGTAACTGAATCTAGTAATCTGTGAGCATCTATCCGACAGGTGGGACCGGCTTCGCCGGGGTTTTGAAGCTGTTATAATGGGGTTACCGTCCGCTTGCCCTGAGCAGCCTATGATGGGTATTTGTGAGCAATTTTGTAATTGGGATGTGATATGCGCTTCGGCCCCTTTGTACTCCAGATAAGCCCGGACCCCAGCCTGGACAGCGGGATAATCGACAGCACGCTGAAGGAGGCGGAGCTGGCCGATGCTCTGGGGTATGACGTAATCTGGCTTACTGAGCACTACTTCGGCGGGGACACGGTCTATGCCGACCCGGTGGTCTTTGGGGCTGCGGTAGCGGCCCGCACCCAGCGAATCAAGATCGGGTTTGCCGTGGTGCAGATGGCCTTTCATCATCCCGTGAAGCTGGCGGCGCAGACGGCGCTGCTGGACAACCTGAGCCACGGGCGTCTGATTGTGGGGACGGGTCGAGGGTCCGCGTACAACGCCTACGAGTATATGGGTTTCGGGACTATGATAGAGGAGGGGCGGCGCCGGCTGGACGAAGCAGAAGACCTGCTGCTGAAGTCTTGGACCGCCGACGACCTGGACTTTCAGGGGAAATACTGGCGGGTGCAAGTGCCCATAATGCGTCCGAAGACCTACCAGCAGCCGCACCCGCCGCTGATTCGGGCGTGCATCAGCATGGACTCGATGCTGGAGATGGCGCGAAGGGGGCGTCCGGTGCTTACGGGGGTGGACAGCGTGGAGGACACGGCGAACCGGCTGAAGCTGTACCAGGAGACGATGTACGAGGCAGGGTTCGACGAGGCGCACGTGAAGTGGTGCTTATCTGAGACTTGGGTGCGCCGCAGCGTGTACGTGGCGGAGAGCAACGAGCAGGCATTGGAGGAGGCGGTTCCGGCGTTCCAGGCGGAGCGAGCGCACATCAGCGAGGCGAGGCAGAAGCTGAATCCCACGAGATACGTGGACCCAATTCCGACGCCGCCTTCGATATCGTCGATGCCGGAGCACTACCTGCTGGCGGGCACACCCAGTTACGTGGCGGAGAAGATTGCGGAGCTTCGGGACGTGGGCGCGCGGAACGTGTTGCTGGGGATGAGTCCGAGCCACATGGCGCGGGACAGGGTACAGAATTCGATGAAGCTGTTTGCGGAAGAGGTGGCGCCGCTGTTCCGGGGGGACTAGGTGAGGGTGAAGGAGCGGCCGGCCGTGATCGCGACATGGTGGCCGATGGAGAGGGATGAGGTGGCTCCGGGGGATGGGGCGTTGAGGACATGGATGGCCCCGTGAGTTTCCTGGATGCTGAAGTCGTCTAGCAGTGCGCCTTGGCGACTAACTGCCTGGGCGCGGACGCCCGCGCCGCCGGGGACCAGGTCCCGGGAGCTGATTTCGGGGATGAGCTTCTGCAGGTCTTTCACGAAGACGCCTTTCATGACTGAGCGGTGCATCTCCGCCAGTCCCACCCGCCAGGTGCGCAGGGCCATACGCCAGAAGCCGGTGTAGGTCATGTGTCGGAAAGCCTCGGGGAGGTTGACGTTGGTCTTGCGGTAGCCTTCACGGGCCCAGGCGAGGACGGCGTTGGGGCCCGCTTCCACCTCGCCGTTTATGCGCTTAGTGTAGTGGACACCAAGGAAGGGGAATCGGGGGTCGGGGACGGGATAGACGAGGCCACGGACGAGCTTCCGACTTTCGGGGCGGAGGACGTAGTATTCACCACGGAAGGGGATGATTCGAACATCGTTGGAGCCGCCGAGGGCACGGGCGACGGTGTCGGCGTAGAGTCCGGCGCAATTGATGATAGAGCGGCAATGGACGTCGCCCTGGTTGGTCTCGAGGACCAGGTCGCCGCCGTCTCTGTGGACGTTAAGGAGCTTGTGGCCGGTTAAGATTTCGCCGCCGTTCAGCCGGATGTCGTCGGCGTAGGCGTGGGAGACGCGGCTGAAGTCGACGACGGAGGTGCCGGGCACGTGGAGGGCCTTGATGCCGCGGGTGTGGGGTTCTATCTCCGCAAGTTCGTCGGATTCGATGATACGCAGGTCGGGGACGCCGTTGTCTGTGCCTCGCCGGTAGATCTCCTGCAGGCCGGGGAGCTCCGAAGGGTCGGTGGCGACTATGACCTTGCCGCACCGGTCGTACTCAATGCCCTTGTCCTGGCAGTATTGCTTGAGTCGCTTGACGCCTTCCACGCAGAAAACGGCCTTGCGGGATTCCTGCTTGTAGTAAACTCCGGAGTGGATGACGCCGCTGTTGTGGCCCGTCTGGTGGAGGGCGAGTTCGCTCTCTTTTTCCAAGACGACGACGCTGGTTTTGGGGTAAAGGCGTGTAAGATGGAGGGCGGAGGAGAGGCCTATGATGCCTCCGCCGATGACGGCCACGTCCCAATTGCGAGGGCTCAATTTTTCTTCCCCTTGCGAAGATTCACTTTGGGCAACAGTTATCTTGACACGTCGAGAATTGCGGCTAGATGCAAGCCACTAATCCAGAGTGAAGGGGATGTCCATTTGGGCACAGGTGTCGCGGAACCATTGGATGACGTCCGGGTGTAGGGGGATGCCGTTGGCGATTCGGTCCTGCTCCGCTTCCCATTCCATCTGTCCGGCGACGAGTACGCGGTCTGCGCCGGGGGCGGGGGGCGTGTCCTTCAGGGTCTGGAGCCACTCATCCATCTGTGCCTTGAAGGTGGGGACGTCGATGAAGGCATCGATGTTGTAGGCGGCGACGGTGTGGGCGACCTCTTCGGCAGGGCGGGTCGCGCCGTAACGGCTGCCGGAGAGTCCGCCGCAGAGGATGTCGACCACGCAGGCGAGACCGTAGCCCTTGTGGGCGCCGGTGGCAGGGATGCTGCCAAGGGGAAGGAGCTGGTAGCCGTCGCGGGGAGGCGCGGGCACTGCTTCCATGATGGGGGTGCCGTTTTCGTCTCCGATCCAGCCGGGGAAGAGATTGCCGCCAAGGCGGCGGACGATGTCCACCTTGTTGTCTGGGACAACGCTGGTGGCGGCGTCGAAGACGAAGGGGGGATGGGTCCCGGCGGGGGCGGCGACGGCGATGGGGTTAGTGCCGAGGCGGACGGTGCTGCCAAGGGAGGGGAGGACGGTGGGGCGGACGCTGGACATGCAGACACCTATCATGTCGTGCTCCAGGGCCATCATCGCGTGATATACGGCCATGCCGAGATGGCGGGTGTTGCCTACGGTGACCATGCCGACGCCCACGTTGCGCGCCTTTTCGATGGCTAGCTCCATGGCTTTGGGGGTGATGACGACGCCCAAGGCCCGGTCGGCGTCGATGGTGGCGGTGCCGGGGGTCTCACGGACGATGCGCCAGTTTGGCTTGGGGTTCATAATGTCGGCCAGGAAGCGCTCAACGTAGCGCTCCAGCATGTTGGAGACACCGTGGCTCTCGACGCCCATCATGTCGGCCTTGACGAGAACGTCGGCGCCGGTGAGGGCATCGTCGGAGGGGACGCCGACGTGCATCAGGATCTGCTGGACCGTAGTTCGCAGGTTATCGGGGTCTACCCTGACGCGAAGGTTTTCGGCTGATGTTGCCTGTTCCGCCAAGTGTGATGCCTCCATTAGGTGTTTTGAGTGTTATGGGCCTGGGGTGGGCGCGGGTAGCACCCCCATCCCTTCGGCAAGCTCAGGACAGGCTTAATATTCCCCCGCTTAGGGGGAAGGGAGAAGAGGGTACCGCCCACCCCCACCAGATTCTTCGTCGCGGGGCCTCCTCAGAATGACATGAGGGGGCAGGGGGATGGGGTGTGGTAGGACGCAGGAATGGGGTGTGGGATGGGTTCATGGGAAGGCTTTCGTCAGGAGGTGCGTGTGAACTTCTGGACTCGCTGGCCTTCCAGGACTTCGCTGACGTAGATGTCGCCTTTGCCGCATACCCAGATGCCGTGGGCGCCCCAGAAGCTGCCGGGTTCCTGGCTGCGCTCTTCGCCCCAGCGGGCCAGGAGCTTGCCTCCGAGGTCGAGGATGCTTACGCGGTCGCCAAGCTCGGAGACGTAGACGATGCCATCGGGGTCTATGTATATGTCGGTGGGCTGAATAAATCCGGTCCAGGTGTCGAGGAGGAAACCCTGGCGGGTGAAAATCTGGATGCGGTGGTTCTCCCGGTCGCAGACCAGGACGCGGCCATCGCCGTCGACCCAGAGGCTGTGGGGGAGGTTGAACTGGCCGGGGCCGTCCCCGGGTTCGCCCCAGGACTGGATCAACTCGCCTTCGGCGTCGAACCTGTGGACGCGGCAGTTGCCGTAGCCGTCGGCAACGAAGATCTCGTCATCGGGGCCAAGGGCTACTTTTGTGGGCAGGTTGAAGGGGCCCGCGGCCCGCTGGACCATGCGCTCATCTTCGTTATAGCCGGTGTTTGAGGGCTGGCCGGGGCTGCCGATGGTCAGCAGAAGCGCGCCTGCGGCGGAGTAGTGCTGGACTACGTGAGCGTCCCTGTCGGCGAGCCAGTAGGTGTCGTCGGAGGCGATTGTGATGCCGTGGGGGTTGGCGAAAGCGCCGGCGCCCCAGGAGCGGAGGAAATTTCCGTCCATATCGAAGATCTGCACCGGATGGGCGCTGCGGTTGAAGAGATGGACGCGGCCCTGGGAGTCTGCGGCCACGCCGGCGACCTGGCCGAACTCGTGGCCTTGTGGGAGCTTTCCCCACCCTTCCGCCAGGCTGTAGGTGAACTTGCCTTCTCCGAATTGGGACATGTGCTACCTCCTAGTTGGGCTGTGGTTCAGGGGGTTGACTGTTGAGGGTAGTGTACTTGAGGCAGTGGGGAGGGTCAACAAAGGGGGAGTTACAGTTTGAGTAATGGATTCTCGCCTGCGCGGGAATGGGGAGAGGAAGAGCACCCTCACCTCAATCCTCTCCCAGGACGGGAGAGGAGGGAAGAGGGGGAATTAGGGGGCGTGGTTGTCGTTTTGGAGTTCGACTTCAAATGTGTAAGAGTTGTCGTTTATGGTGGCGGTGATGGTCCTGCGGGTGGTGCGGACTTCGCCCGGGAAGGGGTCCGTCTGAGCGGCGGTCTTGCCGTGTTCGTCATGGACCTCGTAGGGCTTGCCGTCGACGAGGACGCGCAGGCCCGCGTCGAGGATCTCGGCGGAGTGTGCCACGTGGTCCTTGAAACGCGCAATTGCCTCTTCCTGCTCGTTGAGAAGCCGGTGAGCTTCCTCGACGGAGACAGCGTGGAAGGTGACGGTGTTGCCGGGGAGGGTCTGGGCTAGTTTGGGAATGTCGACGGCGATGACGGTGGCAATCTTGGTGTAGCCGCCGGTGGTGCCGCGGTCGGCCATGAGGATGACGGGCTGGCCGTCGCCGGTTATCTGGACGGCGCCGAAGGGTATGCCGTCGGAGACTATGTCGGCCCCACGACTGTGGGTGATGGGCGGGCCTTCCATCCGGTGTCCGACCCGGTCCGACTGCTGGCTGACGGTGTAGGTCCCGCTGAAGAAGGCGGCGATTCCCTCCGGCGTAAAGGCGTCGGACTGGGGGCCCATGACCACGCGAAGGGGACGCTCATCCAGTCGTTGGGGGACAAGCTCGTCGGGGATAGTTGCAGGGTTGGGTTGCTGATTGTCGTCCTGACGGAGGGCGGAGACCCTGTCGCCGGTTTGGAGGGTGCGGCCTTCGAAACCGCCAAGGCCGGCGCGGACGTAGGTGGAGTGGCTGCCCATCTGCACGGGAACGTCGATGCCTCCGGGGAGAGCGAGGTAGGTCTGCTTCCCGACAATTGGGCCGTCGAAGGTGAGGAGGCTGCCGCGCCGGACGCGGAAGGCGCGCCACATGGGGGCGGGATGGCCGTTGAGGCGGGGGGCGAGATTCGCGCCGGAGATGGCTATTGTGGTGTCTTCCAGGAATTCGAGCTTGGGGCCGATGAGGGTCATTTCCAGGGCGGCGCAGTCTTCATCGTTGCCGAGAAGGATGTTGGCGAGGCGGAGGGCGTATACGTCCATTGCGCCGGAGACAGGCACGCCGTAGCGCTGGAACCCGTAGCGGCCGAGGTCTTGTACGGTGGTGTAGAAGCCGCCTTCGACCACTTCGAAGGTTGCCATGACTACTCCGGGTCCTCCGTTCGGGTCTGGTAGACGCCCTGCTCGACCTCTTGAGCGATGGCGTCGAACTCCTGCTGTTCGATAGGCACGAAGCGGATGAGGTCGCCGGGCTCGAGGAGGCTGGGTGGGTCGGCATAAGGGTCGAAGAAGTTCAGAGGGGTCAGGCCGATAATCTGCCAGCCGCCGGGGGTGGCGGTGGGATAGACGCCGGTCTGCTTTTCGGCGATGCCGACGGAACCGGCGGGGATGATGGTGCGGGGGGTGTCCAGGCGGGGGGTCTCGATGCGCTCGTCCATGCCGCCGAGGTAGGGGAAGCCGGGGGAGAAGCCTAGCATGTATACGAGATATTGGGGGCCGGAATGGATAGATACGACTTCGTCGACGGTGAGGTTGTTGTGGTTGGCGACGTGGTCAAGGTCGGGGCCGCCGTCGCCGCCGTAGAGGACGGGAATCTGGACGCAGCGGGGAGTGGCGGGTTCGCCAGCCGACACGGAGGCGAGCAGGGCGGTGAGTTTTTCGTGCAGTTGGGCAAAGTCCAGGACGAGGGGGTCGTAGTTGACGAGGACGGAGCGGTAGGAGGGGACCAGGTCTACGACTCCGGGGATGGGGTTTGCCTCCAGTGCGACGAACAGGTCGCGGACGGCGGCGTTGGTCTCGGGGGTGATATCGTCGCCAAGCTCAACGGCGAGGGCGCGGTCGCCCGCGGGGAGGAAGCGGGGTTCGGCGTACATTGGGCTAGACGAGCTCGCTCATGGGTACAATCTTGACGCCGGCGTTCTCGAGTCCTTCGCGGACGGCGCGGGCCATTTCGACCGCGCCTGGGGTGTCGCCGTGGAGGCAGAGGCTATCGGCCTGGAATTCTACTTCTTCGCCGGTGATGGCGGTGACCTTTCCCTCGGTGACCATCTTCACACTGCGCTCGACGACGGCGTCAACGTCGTGGATGACGGAGCCGGGCTGGGAGCGGGGGACGAGGGTGCCCTGGGCGGTGAAGGCGCGGTCGGCGAAGGCTTCGCGGGCGACGCGGAGGCCCATTTCTGCGGCAAGGTCAACCCAATCGGTGCCGGCGAGGGCGACGACAATCATGTCGGGGTCAACGTCCTTGACGGCCTGGCAGATGGCGCGGGCGAGGGTGAGATCGGCGACGGCCATGTTATACATTGCGCCGTGGGGCTTGACGTGCTGGAGTCTCCTATTCGCGGCGAAGGCCTGGAGGGCGCCAATCTGGTATGTGACGTCGTTGCGGGCCTCCTCGGGACTGACCATCATGTTGCGTCGACCGAAACCCATGAGGTCGGGGAAGCTGGGCTGCGCGCCGACGCCGACGCCGTGTTTCTCGGCCATCTGGACGGTGGTGCGCATCCACATGGGGTCACCGGCGTGGAAGCCGCAGGCGATGTTGGCGGAGGTGATGTAGCGGATAACCTCCTCGTCGTAGCCCAATTTGTACATGCCGAAGCTTTCGCCCATGTCGCAGTTGAAGTCAATCCTGTCGACCATCTTTTCCTCCCGAGTGAGTTATGAACAGGTTATGATTGTAGATGATTGGCGGTTTGTAGGGCAATGTCGGGGCTTAGTGAGACTGAGTATCAGGACCGAATGAGGTTTTGGTATTCGTTTTTGCGAAATTTCTGCGAGTAAGCAAGGGAATTATGAGATTGCGTACCATGTTTGGCGGTTTTGTGTGGTCGAGGAATTTGGTTGTTTTGTTCATGGGTGGATGGTAGCAGGGGATAGGGATTTGTGACAAGGGGCCAGATGGCAATTGTGCGGATTGGGTTGGGTGTGGAATTGGAAGGTTTTGGGGTGTAGAATGCCCTAAGCGCCGAACCACGGGCAGGAGGAGCAAAATCAGCTTCGATACAAGCGAGGCCCTGACCATTACATTGATAGGGATAGGCACCGCCTTCTTTCTGCTGGCGTTTCTTTCCCTATTCACGGCTTTGCTGCCTAGGTTGACGGGACTGCTGTCCGGCCCTGACGAAGGGCCGCTCTCGGAGGAGGAAACGGCAGCCGAGCGGAACAAGGCTTTGGCGGCGTCGATTGCGGTTTCGGTGGCGATGAGCCGCGGGCATTTGCCGGAGGTTGGCGGAGGGGCGTTGGGGATACCCTCACCTCAATCTTGTCCCAAGACGGGAGAGGAGGGAAGGGGGACACCCCCATCTCAATCTTCCCCCGTAAAGGGGGAAGAGGGGGACTCCCGCTAAGCGGGGGCGTAAGCGTTGGAAGAGCTGCGAGAGTTTATAGACGCCAGCGGGCTGGCGAATCTGGACTGGCGGAATGTGTTGCTGCTGGCGGCAGGGGCGGGATTCGCGATTGTCGCAATTGCCAAGAAGACGGAGCCCTACGTTCTTCTGCCCATCGGTATCGGCATCATACTGGCGAACTTGCCGCTGACGGGGCTGACGCATTACAGTCCAGAGGCGGGGCAGCAGGAATCGGGGATTCTGGGTGTGGTGTTCGAGTTTGCGCTGTTCAAGTGGAACATCCTGCCGCCGCTGATTTTCCTTGGACTGGGGGCGTTGACGGACTTCGGGCCGATAATCGCCAACCCCAAGACGCTGCTGCTTGGTGCGGCGGCGCAGATGGGGGTGTTCGCCGCCCTGTGGCTGGCGCTGGTGGTTGGGTTCGATCTAAAGGAGGCCGGGGCGATTGCGATCATCGGCGGCGCGGACGGGCCGACGACCATCTTCGCCTCGGCGCGGCTGGCGCCGGAGCTGCTGGGAATAACGGCAGTGACGGCTTACTCCTACATGGCGAGCGTGGTGTTCATTCAACCGCCATTGATGCGGCTGTTGACGACGAAGAAAGAGCGGGAGATTGTGATGCGTCCATTGCGGGAGGTATCCCGCAAGGAAAAGCTGCTTTTCCCTGCGGCTACGATGGTTGTCATAATACTGGTGGTGCCG
The DNA here is from genome assembly GCA_034420855.1 of Dehalococcoidia bacterium. Lineage (GTDB taxonomy): Bacteria > Chloroflexota > Dehalococcoidia > Lucifugimonadales > JAPULR01. The sequence goes on along the minus strand of DAOUKX010000134.1, from coordinate 3,868 downwards.
GAGTCTGCGCCGTTGATTGCCATGTTCATGATTGGCAACCTGTTCCGGGAGAGTGGGGTGGTGCCGCGGCTGTTCAACTCGGCGTCGAACGAGATTTTGAACATCGCGACGATATTCCTGATGATAACCGTCGGCGCACAGCTATCGTCGGAACGGGTCTTCGACCTGGACACGATAAAGATACTGGGACTGGGACTTGGGGCTTTCGCCTTCAGCACCGTGAGCGGGCTGCTGTTCGCGAAGGCGATGAACCTGTTCGTGAAAGAGAAGGTGAACCCGCTAATCGGCTCGGCGGGGGTGTCAGCGGTGCCGATGGCGGCGCGGCTGTCGCACAACATTGGCCGTCGGGCGAATCCGGCAAACTTCCTGCTGCCCCACGCCATGGGGCCGAACGTGGCGGGGGTCATCGGCTCGGCGGTGGTAGCGGGCGTGTTTATTTCGGTGTTGAGCTAGGCAGATGAGACCGAGAGACAGCCGTGAATTTCGAGATCTAACGAAGGCTGTTCGATGATCCGGCTGAAGGTGAAGGTTGAGGACCGCTGGTATGAGGTGGAGGTTGGCGAGTGGGATGGGGGCCGGGTGCGGGTGCTTGTGGACGAAGAGCCGGTGATGGTGTCGCTGGAGGACGTGGCCCAAACCGTACCTGCGGCTGTTGCAGACGTGGACGTGGTGTCGGAGTCGGCGGATGATGCGGGCGACAACGCAATTCGCTCACCGCTGCCGGGGGTGGTGCTTTCGATAGACGTGGGAGTGGGCGACCGGGTTTCGGCGGGGGAGCGGGTGTGCATGCTTGAGGCGATGAAGATGGAGCAGGAGCTTGCCGCCCCGAGGGATGGGCGGGTGAAGGCAATCAGGGTGCAGAAGGGTGAGAGCGTGCTCATCGGACAGACTATCGTAGAGTTGGAGTGAGGAGGCTCATGTCGGACATCGAATGGGGAGTAGAAAATGACGGTTAAGCGGGTGGCGATTCTGAGTCCGGGGGACATGGGCCACGCGGTGGGACGCTCCCTGAGGGAGGGGGGACTGGAGGTTATTACGCACCTTGAGGGTCGCAGCGAGCGGACGCGGGGGCTGGCGGAGGCCGCGGGGATTTTGGACGTGTCGAGTTTGGAGGACCTGGTTGAGCGAGCAGACCTGATCCTTTCGATAATGGTGCCCTCGGAGGCGACAGCGCTTGCCACGCTGGTGGGGCAGGCGCTTCGCACCGTTGGCGAGGATACCTACTACGCCGACTGCAATGCGATTTCGCCGCAGACTACGCTCGATATAGAGGAGATAATTGCAGGGAACGGGGGACGTTTCATTGACGGGTCGATAATAGGCGGGCCGCCGAAGGATGGCTATCGTCCACGGTTCTATGTATCTGGCGAATACGCGGGGGTGATGTCGGAGTTGGACGGCATGGGGATAATTGTGAAGCAGATGGGGGGCGAGGTTGGTCGTGCGTCGGGCATCAAGATGTGCTACGCAGGGCTGACCAAGGGAACGTCGGCGCTCCACGTGGCGGTGCTTTCGCTGGCGGAGTCGTTGGGGCTGACGGAGGAGCTTGCTGCGGAGCTTTCGTCGAGCCAGTCGCAGGCTTACGGCGCAATGCAGTCGGGGATTTCCAGGCTGCCGGCGCGAGCGGGGCGTTGGATAGGGGAGATGGAGGAGATAGCGGCTACCTACGACGGCCAGGGGCTTCCGCCCTTCTTCCACCAGGGCGCAGCGTCGATTTACAGGCTGCTCAGCCGTACGCCCTACGCCGACGAGCGGGCGGAGACGGTAGACGATAGCCGGGGGGCGTCGGAGACGATTCGGGCTGTGGTGGATCTGTTGGACGGGGAATAAGGGAAAGCCTACCCGCTCGACCCTTAGACCAGTTCAGGGCAGGCTCAATCTTCCGTCGTTAAGGGAAAAGAGGGGAGAGACCCTCACCTCAATCCTCTCCCAGGACGGGAGAGGAGGGAAGAGGGGGATTGGATAAGAGAATGGGTACGTGATACTCTGAGGCGCGAATTAAGTCCGTGAAATCTGATGGGAGATAGCCAGATTGACCTCCAAACAACGGTTTTCGAAGCGGGTGAGCCTGTTTACAGAGTCGATAATCCGGGAAATGACCCGCGTCAACAACATGCACGACGGCATCAATCTGGCGCAGGGGTTCCCCGACTTCGACCCTCCACGGGAGCTTATTCAGGCTGCCAAAGACGCATTGGACAACGGGTTCAACCAGTACGCGATTACGTGGGGCGCGCCCAATTTGAGGCAGGCGCTGGCGGAGAAGTTTAGCTGGTACAACGGGGTGGAGATAGACCCGGAGCGGCACATTACGATTGCGTGCGGGGGGACGGAAGCGATGCTTTCGGCGATGCTGGCGGTGGTGGACCCCGGAGACGAGATAATCGTCTTCGAGCCATTCTACGAGAACTACGGGCCGGACACGCTGTTGTGCCAGGGCAAGCCGGTGTACGTGCAGCTATATCAGCGTGGGGATAAGTTCGTATTCGACGATGACGAGCTTAAAAGGGCCTTCAGCGAGAAGACCAAGGCCATCGTCATCAACACGCCTCACAATCCGACGGGAAAGGTGTTCACCCGGGCTGAATTGGAGACCATCGGGGAGCTTTGCCAGGAGTACGACGCGCTGGCGATTACGGACGAACCTTACGAGCATATTCTGTACGATGGGGAGACTCATTGCAGCATCGCATCGCTGCCGGGGATGGGAGAGCGAACGATTACCATTAACAGCGTGTCGAAGACCTACAGCGTGACGGGGTGGCGTGTGGGGTGGTGCATTGCGCTGGACGAAGGAATAACAACGGGGATACGCAGGGCGCATGACTTTGTTACCGTCGGAGCGGCGGCGCCGTTGCAGGAAGCTGCAGCTGTGGGTCTGCGATTTCCGCAGAGTTACTATGACGAGCTGGCGTCGGGCTACGTGGTGCGGCGGGATACGATGCTTTCGATTCTGGGGGAGATGGGTTTTGACTACGTGACGCCGAAGGGGGCGTACTACGTGATGACGCACTACCCCGATTGCGGGTTCGATGACGAGAACGAGTTCTCCATCTTCCTGTCGAGCAAGATTGGGGTGACGCCGGTGCCGGGCCGGGCGTTTTACCACCGGCAGGAGATGGGTAAGCCGTATATTCGATTCGCGTTTCCCAAGCGTCCGGAGACGTTTGCGCAGGTGCGGGAGAGGTTATCGCGGTTGGGGGATTATCGGAGGTAGGGGGTCACTGCGTGACGGCAAGTTGGGCTGGGTTTGGCTTGGGGGAGTTTGTTGGGTTCGGCAGCGAGATTCCTCGACTCCGCTGAGCTGCGCTCAGGATGACAGTTGGGCTTAAGGGGGAAGGGTGAAGAGGGGAGTGGGAGACCCTCATCTCAATCCTCTCCCATCCTGGGAGAGGAGGGAAGCCGGGTTATTGGCCCATGCGGTAGAGTTGCACGGCGTTGTCGCAGGTGATTTTGCGCCGGGCTGACTCGTCCAGCTTGCCCATTGTGTTGTCGATGACTTCCCTTGAACCGGGCCAAACGCCGTCGGGGTGGGGATAGTCGGAGCCCCACATGAGATTATCGACGCCGATGTGCTCGGCCATGTAGTTGACGCACGGGTCCTGCTGGAAGGTGGTAGCGCCCTGCCGGTACCAGTATTCGCTGGGGAGAAGGCTCATGCGAGGTTGGAACTTCTCGTCGAGCAGGCTGTCCTTGTACTTGATGTCCATTCGCTCGATGACGAAGGGAATCCAGCCGGCGCCGCACTCGCCGAGGACGAAGCGGAAGTTGGGGAGTCGCTCGCAGGTGCCGCTCATGATGATGCTGATGAGCCACTCGGAGCCGGCAAGCTGGCCGAGGGGGAGCGAGGTGCCGACAAAGGCAAGTT
>DAOUKX010000133.1:0-3202 GCA_034420855.1 Dehalococcoidia bacterium | reverse complement strand
CACGAACATCCTGACCAGCGCATTGTCGGCGATGGCGGGGGGCTACCGGCACGTGACGGAGGGACGGATTGATTGGGGGGTTGTGTTGTGGCTGGGGATTCCATCGATAATCGGAGGTTTCGCTGGTGGGTTCTTTGCGGGTGAGTTTCCGGCGGGGTTGCTGATTGCGATTGCGGGGTTGCTTGTGTTGTGGCAGGGGGTGGAGTTCTTTGGGTTGAGCAATCGACTGGCGGCAGCGGAGCAGGGCGCGGAGTCGGGGGAAACTGCGGCCGGAGAGGAAGCTTTGACGAAGACGAGCGGAAGCGTGGCGGCAGCGGGGGGCGCGGCCATCGGGCTGCTGGGTGGTGGCGTGGGGCTGATTCTTGGCAGCTTGAGGCTTCCCCTGATGATCCGGCTTTTGAAGATAAATCCACGTCGGGCGGCAGGCTCGAACCTGGTGGTGGGGGCGGTGCTGGGGATTTTCGGTTTCGTCGGCCATGGACTTCACGGAGAGGTGGACCTGCCGCTGCTGGTAGCGATGGCGTCGACGGGGATGATCGGTTCCAACATCGGAGCGCGGTACACGGGACAGGTGAGCGTACGGAGCCTGGTGCTGGTGCTGGCGTGGGTGCTGCTGGCAGTGGGCATTATTCTGGTGGTGCGAGGCGGGCGGGATTTGCTGGGGTAGGGAGAGGGGGCGACCGGCGGGCTATCCCTACGGGGATGTGGAGGTGAGTTGAGAGATGATAGGGAAGATGGGCGGTTATATGGTATAGCCAGGCTCAGGTAGCGAGTGCATTCCCGCCTGCGCGGGAATGCTGGGAAAGAGAGATTTGGTGGGGTAGGTCAGAATTAGTCTCGCCTGTTCAAGAAATCACTCCTTTGGTTCTCTCTGTTCCATCTTCTTGCACTGCGAATCAATTAGCGTTCCGGTCCCTCAATATCATCCTGACCAGAAGAATTTGCTACCATCCTTTGGACTTTCTCTATGCTGGATATACGTATCAATTTTCCAAATCCTGGTTTGAGTTTGGTCCCTTCATCTATATCGGACAATTTCTTCAATCTGATTGCTTCTTCTTCAAATGACGTTGGGATTGTGGCGAACCATATGTCGTCAATTCCGAATCTGGCAAAGTCTTCAGCGCCGGTTAGCCCCGATGTTGCTCGCTCGTACTTCTTAATGTAGTCAGCGATCTCACTATCCGTTTGGCCACTTCCACTGGAGGGTTCAATATAATCCTTCGCAGTCTTTGAACCATGCGCTTTGAAGTATGTCACGATCAGCGAGTCGAAATCACGAGGAATTCTCCACCATCCCTCACTTGCGTCCACTAGCCCGTTATATGTAAGCCAATTAGCTAGTGCGATTTGTCTGATTCTGCTCTCTTCTGGATGTTGGATGAAATCTCTTGTCGGCATATATCTCCCAGCAAGACGTCTCTTGAGGATTCTTCCGTTTTTCCGGTTCGGCCCACGTACCGGGGTACAATGTTGTTATAACTGGAGCCCCACATAAATATGTAGCAACCAGGCAAGTTGAATTGGGACCTCTTGCTTGGATGCTCTGACTGGTGTGGTTGCTTTCGGACCAGTAATCCAGGTTTGCTACTGTATGTAGCCACTCGTCGAACGCGTCATAGAGTTCGTCTTGGGTGAGTTTTAGCCAATCGACTCATAGCATCTGGTTGAGCCTCCTTGAATGGGAGTTAGGGGAGGGCGTCGCGGAGGAGTTCGACGAGGTGGCGGGGGCGTCGGGTGGTCCCGTGTTCGATTTGCTGGCGGCAGGAGATGCCCATGACGGCGATTTCCCAGTTTTCGTCCTTGGACTCAACCTGGGGGAAGAGCTTTTGGCTGCCGACGGACATTGAGATTTCGTAGTGTTCCTTTTCGAAACCGAAGGAGCCGGCCATGCCGCAGCAGCCGGTCTTTGCGTCCTCGACGTGGAAGTTTGGCGGGAGGTTGAGGGCACTAAGTGCGTCGGATGTGCCAACGAGGGCTTTCTGGTGGCAGTGGCCGTGGAACAGGATTCTTTCGCCCTTGTCTGAGAAGTTCAAGTCGAGGTCTCCTTTGCGGTGGAGGTCCATGAGGAACTCGTCGATGAGGAGGGCGTTAGCGGCGACGGCCTTCGATTTGTCGTCGCGGAGCAGGTCGGCGTATTCGTCGCGGAGGGTGAGGAGACAGCTTGGTTCGCAGCCGATGACGGGGATGTTTTGGGCGGCGTAGGGAGCCAGCAGGTCAACGTTGTGACGGGCGTTGGCCTTCGCTTCCTTTAGCAAGCCCTTGGAGATCATGGGACGGGCGCAGCATTGGGCGTTGGCGAGTATCACTTTAAAGCCGGCGTGTTCCAAGAGCTCGACGGCGGCTATGCCGATTTCGGGTACGTTGTAGTTCATGAAGGTGTCGTTGAATAGGACGACGGTGCCTCTGGGGGTGTTATTGGGGCGGGTGCGTTTTGCGAACCAGCTTGGGAAGCTCTGATCGGCGAAGGAAGGGAGGGGGCGGTTTTTGTGGATGCCGAGGAATTGGTGCAGCAGCCAGCGAGACCCCGGTATGCGCGCGGCCAGGTTGGCCAGGGGAGCGAAACGGCTGCCCATCTTGCTGAGCCGGTTGATGTGGGCGAAGAGCTTGGCCCTGAGGGGGGTGCCGTGGGTGTTGTTGTAGTGGGCAAGAAACTCGTACTTGAGCTTTGCCATGTCCACGTTGGAGGGGCACTCTCCCTTGCAGCCTTTGCACTCCAAACAGAGGTCTAGAGCTTCGTATAGACGACTGCTGGTGAGGGTTTCGGGGGGGAGAGTCCCGGAGATGGCGGCGCGGAGGAGGTTGGCGCGGCCCCTGGTCGAATGCTCTTCGTCGCGGGTAGCCATGAATGAGGGACACATGGTTCCATCGGCCTTGCGGCAGGCACCCATGCCGTTGCACATGTCGATGGCACCTTCGAATCCGTCTTCGGCGGAGAAGTCCAACTGGGTGGGGAAAGAGAGGGCCTTGTATCCAGGGCCGTAGCGCAGGTTGTCGGTGATGGGCGGCGTGTCGATGATTTTGCCGGGATTGAGGATACCGTCGGGGTCGAAGGCGTGCTTGACCTGACGGAAGGCGTCGTAGATTTTGGGGCCGAACATCTTCTCCGTCCAGACGCCCCTCACGATGCCGTCGCCATGCTCGCCGCTGAGGGAGCCGCCGAATTCGCGGGTGAGATCGGCAATCTCTTCGGCGATGGAGT
>DAOUKX010000132.1:0-31968 GCA_034420855.1 Dehalococcoidia bacterium | reverse complement strand
AAGGATGTCCTATCTGTCGGGGCATCTCTGCCTCCCATCTCCCCTCTTGCGTTGCTCTGTATTCTCGCCCGTCAGCAACGGTTATGCAAAGGTCTCCGCAAGCGGGAATCCATCCCCTAGCCTCTTCCCCCTCAGCCCGCTCCGCGTACAAATTGAAGGGGCGGGTTTCAAACCCGCCCCTATCGGGAACCTGCCCTTAATTTATATCGATTCGATTACCCTATCCGCACCAGCTTCTGCAAACTCCGCATCTCCCGCGGCGGCTCCAGCGTCCGCCCCATCATAGTCCATGACACCTCTCCCACGTACACGGACCCCTGCGAGTCCAGGCAAATCCCGTGGGGACTGACGAACTGCCCCGGTTCTTCACCGGCGTATGCGTCGCCAAGCACCGCCACCCGGTTCCCTGACTTGTCGTACACCGTCACCCGGTGTCCGAAGTTGGGTGCGTCGTTGTAGTACGCGTCGGCGATGAGCTCCGCCACGTACACGTTGCCGTCTACCCCCACGCGGATGCCCGAAGGCTTCCAGATGTTGTTCCACATCGCCTCCAGCTTCCCGTTGGCGTCGAACACCTGCACCCGGTGGCACTCCCTGTCCGCCACGTACACGTTGTCGTCGCTGTCCGTGCAGATGTTGTGGGGAATTACGAACTGGCCGGGGCCGATGCCTGCCTCGCCCCACGACATGATATGTTCGCCGTCGGAGCTGTACTTGTGAATCGTCGAGTTGCCGTAGCCGTCGGAGATGAAGAGGTCCCCGGACTTGTTGGACACCGCCAGCCCCGTCGGCAGGTTGAAGGCGTCGCCGCTGAAGCGGGGTGAGGGCTTATCCTTGGTGCCCAGCGTCATGAGAAGCTCACCGTCCGTGGAGAACTTGCGCACCGTGTGGTCGCCGTTGTCCACGCAGTAGACCGCGTCGTCCGGGCCGATGCAGATGCCGTGGGCGTTGCCGAAAACGTCCGCGCCCCACGCCTTGAGAAAGTTCCCGTCCCTGTCGAAGACCACCACCCCGTGCTCGCCCCTGGAGAAGGCGTACACGTTGTCCTTGCTGTCCACCGCCACGTCGGGCGTCTCCTTCAGGGTCATCCCGTCCGGCAAAGTGCCCCATCCCTCCGCCACCTCGAAGCTCAAAGCGCCGCTGCCCACTACTGTAGTCATGGAGTGCCTCCTCTGGTATATTCGAGCCAATGCTATGACCGGCACGGACTCTTGTCAATGCGGACATTCTCCACTCACCCTGAGCCTTTCGAAGGGTGAGCCAGTCAAAGGGATGGGCTCATATTTCCCTTCCCCCTTGACGGGAGAAGGTTAGGCCTGCCCTGAAATTGTCGAAGGGATGGGGGTGACCGGTAAAATAACTCAAAAGTCTCCAACTAGGGAGGAATTAATATGGATCTAGGACTAACCGACAAAAAAGCGCTGGTGGCCGGTGGTGGTCGCGGCATCGGCAAGGCCATCGCCATGGAACTGGCAAGGGAGGGCGCCGACGTGGTCGTCGCATCTCGAACGCAGGATGAGCTGGACCAAACGGCTCGGGAGATTGCCGACGAAACCGGACGACTTGTTTACCCCCTCTCCTTCGACGTGACCAACACGGAGCAGGTGAACTGGGGCGTCAAGCAGTCCGCTGCCGCCCTAGGCGCACTTCACATTCTGGTGAACAGCGCCGCCCTCCCCGGTGGCTCCCCGGAGGCCATCGGCCCCATCGAAACCGTGGACGAGGAGATTCTGAAGTGGGACTTCGACGTTAAGTACGTGGGTGCGCTTCGGCTGGCCCGCGCCGCCATCCCCTTCCTGAAGACAGCGGGCTGGGGCCGGATCATCAACATCAGCGGCGGTAACGCCCGCGCCGCCGGCAACCTCAGCGGTGGCGCCCGCAACGTGTCTATGGTCCATTTCACCAAGACTCTATCGATCCAGCTTGGACGCTTCGGCATAACCGTCAACTGCATCCATCCCGGGACCACCCGCACCGAACGAACGCCGGGAATGTTCGCGGAAAGGGGCGCGAAACTCGGCATAGACGCCGCTGAAATGGAACGTCGCGACTTCGCCGAAGGCTCCCCCGCAGCCAACGCCATCGGCCGCATGGTCGACGCTCAGGAGGTGGGCTACGTAGCCGCCTACCTCGCCTCCGACAAAGCCTGGGCTGTCACCGGCGAAGTCCTCGCCGCAGGCGGAGGCGTCGGCAACAACGTCTACTACTAACCCACCTTCACTCGCCCTCCGCTCATCCTGAGCTTGTCGAAGGACGAAGGCCGAGCGTATCCCCAAGCTGTCATTCCGGTTCCCCCATTCGGCATTCCTGCGTAAGCAGGAACCCACGGCGAGGTGGATGAGGGGCTGCTCCCGCTTCTCTTCTTCCTGCGAAGGCGGGTCAGGAACCCAGGGTCTGCCAGTCAGCCGGAACGAGTACACTGCCTTGACAGCCCTGGAGAAAAACGCTAATCTACCGCACGTAAATTTATTGATATACGATATCACAATACTTTACTATAACGAGTGAGCGAATAACCCGTAAATATTGACCGGTCATATCAATATTTTGCAGGCTGTTCTGCTCACATTATCAGTAAGAACTATGGTAATGCGTTCTAACTAAAAGGATGAAAAGTGTAGCCTAGGAATCCACTGGCGAACTAGACTTGAATATCGATGCACGAGGTGAAACATGGAATTCTATAACGTGAAGACCAGGCAAAAAGTGGATATACCGGAGAGCGACCTCAAGAAGCGGACCATGGTGCAGAAGAACGGCAGGCATACCTATGCCGTTGTCGGGGAAGAAAACGGCACCAGGCTGGTTAGATTCGTTAGTAAGCAACAGTACGATGCCTTGCAAGTGCCTGAGATTGAAGGCTCCTGAGGAGGCATTATGTGGTGGTTCAAACGAGCGGTACTCCGTCCGACTTTTGCTGAAGTCCAGGCGATGCACCCTTGGTTCCTGGACTACGATCAGTTGGAACCGGGGGTCAGGGAGTTGGTGTGGACGTTAAACCAGACCGACTTGGTTGAAACCCTAACCTCCTGTGAAGGTCACCCGGAGTTGCCGGACTGGTGGGAGACCACCGGTGGAACGGCCTACGTTCTGTACTTGGTGACCAATCCCAGCCGGTGGGGCCGGGTGCTGGATCAGTTGCGGCAGATGGCCGAGAACTGGGAGGATGTCCAGTTGATAGTGCGAGGTGACCGGGAGCAGTGGCTGGGGTTTCAAGTAAGCCATGCCCAACCGGAATCTGTCCGCAACACCCTGGACCAGGCCATCAGCCAGGCTAGCGAGTTGCTCAAGGAGTACGTGGACCACGACGTCGTTGCCATAACCTCAGCCCGACGTGGACAAGAGGATCATGCCCGGCAAAATGGTCCTCCACGGCTTGTCACAGGATGAAGGCAAGGCTGGGGAATAACTAACAGATCGACGGAGGTGTCCTATGGAAGGACTAACTGCTTACTGCTTGCCGCTGCGCAGGACTTGCGAGATTCTGGAACCCAGTGTAGTAACCATGAAAAATGGTCGTAAGGCGGTACGGGGCAAGGCCAAAGATGCTCCCCAGTACACCATCTTCCGAATTGTGAGCGACTCTGAAGCCAAACAAGTGGAGTCCATGCTAAGCTAACGAAACAGGATTTGGGATTACGCCTGATCCCGGCGTTTGTTCAGATGTTGTATCGCAGAGTACACTTCTGTTGACCTCCGGCAGACGGCTTCGCAAGAGATTTCTCAGCGCGAACCCCGACGTCCTGCCTTCTTCCCCCTTCCCTTTCCCACCACCCACCATGTAACCTCATTACATGTGGCGTCTGACTGAAGACCACTTGGAGTCCATTGCCATCGGCGCCGGCATCCTCGGCACCGGTGGTGGCGGCAACCCTTACGTCGGCATGCTCCGCGCCCGTGAAGCCCTCCGTCGCTACGGATCCGTCGACGTTCTCACCCCCGAGGAGCTGGACGACAACTCCCGTGTCGTCTGCGTGGGTGGTATCGGCGCGCCCACGGTGGGCATCGAGAAGATGCGCGACATCCAGGCCTACCACGCCCTCCGCGCCCTTGAGGACTACGTGGGCGAAAAGGCTACGGCGCTGATTTCCAACGAGATGGGCGGCAGCAACTCCCTGGAACCCATCATCCCCGCCTCCATCGCCGGCCTGCCCATCGTCGACGGCGACGCTATGGGCCGCGCCTTCCCCGAACTCCAGATGAAGACTTTCTTCATCTACGGCGTTCCCTGGTATCCCCTCGCTCTCGCCGACGAAAAGGGCAACACCAGTATCTTCCCCAAGGCTATCAGCGCCACCTGGATGGAGCGCATGGCCCGCGCCGTCACCATCCAGATGGGCTGTATTGCCTGCTACGCCCTCGCTCCCATGTCGGCGGACCAGATTCGACGCACCGCCGTCCCCCACACCCTCTCGCTGGCCTTCAAATTGGGCGGTGCCGTCAATGACGCCCAGTCCCGCCACGACAACCCCATCGACGCCATCATATCCGTGTACGCGGGCAAGGTGCTGTTCCAGGGTAAAATCGTCGACTTGGAGCGGCGAACGACTACCGGCTTTGCCCGCGGCAAAGTCGTCATCGACGGTCTCGGCGAATTCTCACCGGGCCGCATGTCCATCGAATTCCAGAACGAGAACCTGATAGCCTCCATCGACGGTCAGGTCGTCTGCCTCGTCCCTGACCTCATCTGCGTCGTGGACACCGATCGCGGCGAACCCATCACCACCGAGCTACTCCGCTATGGTTTCCGCGTCACCGTCCTTGGCTTCCCCGCCCACCCGCTTCTGAAGTCGCCCCAGGCCCTGGAAGTGGTCGGCCCGGAAGCCTTTGGCTATACGCACCAGTACGTCCCCCTGGAGGTTTAGGTGGTCTCAAATCCCCAACCACCCCTCCACCAGTCCAGTTTTCCTCTTCCCCCTCAACCCACATGTCATTCTGAGGAGGTTCCGCGACGAAGAATCTCGACACCGGGAATCGACCAATCCCTACCCCGATGTCCTCTTCCCCCTCGATGGGGGAAGATTGGGATTTGGGTGAATACTCGACCCAGCAGGAACGCCCACGATGCTCACTAGAATCGGCGTAGACGTAGGCGGCACTAACACCGACGCTGTCCTCATGCAGGGCGGATCTCTCCTCGCCCAGGCAAAAGTCCCCACCAGCCCCGACGTAACTTCTGGCATCGAAGCATCCATCCGCGCCGTCATGGGGCAGTCGGCCAAAGACGTAAACCCCTCGGCGGTGATGCTCGGCACCACCCACTTCACCAACGCTCTGCTGGAACGTCGTGGGCTGGCGAAGACCTCCGTGCTGCGTTTGTGTCTGCCCGCCACCACTCTCCTCCCGCCCCTCTGTGACTGGCCAGACTCCCTCAAGCGGGCCATCGTCGGCGGCAGTCACATGGTCCACGGTGGCCACGAGTTCGACGGCCGGGAAATCTCCCCCTTAGACGAAGAAGAGGTCCGCAAGGCCGTCCTGCAGATGCGGGACGAAGGCGTCGAAGCCGTAGCCGTAAGCGGCGTCTTTTCGCCCATCGACCCCAATCACGAAGAACGCGCTGCCCGTGTCATCCGCGAAACCGCCCCCGACCTCCGCGTCACCCTCTCCCATCAAATAGGCAGGGTGGGCATTCTCGAGCGGGAAAACGCCGCTGCCCTGAACGCCGCCCTCTCCGTCGCTGCCGAAGGAATCATCCCCCGCATCCGCCAGTCGATAGGCAGCGCAGGCCTCCACGTTTCCCTCTACCTTAGCCAGAACGATGGGACCCTCATGGACGCCGATTTCGCCACCCGATATCCCGTCTTCACTATCGCCTCCGGGCCCACCAACAGCATGCGTGGCGCCGCCTTCCTCTCCGGCGTCCGCAGCGGCATCGTCGTCGATGTGGGCGGCACGTCAACCGACGCCGGTGCTCTGGTCAACGGCTTCCCCCGGGAAGCGTCGATTTCAGTCGAAATGGCGGGAGTCCGCACCAACTTCCGCATGCCGGATGTCATCAGCGTCGCCCTCGGCGGCGGCAGCATCGTCGAAACGGACCCCCTGCGTGTCGGGCCAACAAGCGTCGGCCACCGCCTGACCCGGGAAGCGCGTGTCTTCGGCGGTAAAACGCTGACCGCCAGCGATCTCGTCGTGGCGGGAGGCTTGACCCGCATGGGCCACCCCGACAACCTCCGAGACTTGGACACACGCCTTGTGGAAGAAGGACTCGTCCACATCCGCAGTATGCTGGAAGACGTGGTGGACAGGGTGAAGCTCAGCCGTGGTGACGTTCCCTTGGTATTGGTTGGCGGCGGAAGCGTCCTTGCCCCTATCCCTCTGGTGGGCGCATCTGAAATAGTCCGTCCGCCTCACGCAGAAGTCGCCAACGGCATCGGCGCCGCCATAGCCCAGGTGGGCGGACAGGTGGAGAAGGTCTACGACCTGAACCGGTTGACCCGCGACGAAGCCCTCGCTGACGCTCGCACCGTCGCCACCCAACAAGCCATAGACGCCGGCGCCGCCCCCGACACCATAGAAATCGTCGAAGTCGAAGAAATTCCCCTCACCTACCTCCCCAGCAACGCCACCCGCATCCGCATCAAAGCCGTCGGCAACCTGGGGGTTTGATGGCTAATATAGGCCTCTGTCTATGTAATTGGAACTGGTTTTACCGCGGCTACTACAAACACAGGGATAATGGATAATTGAACAGCTTCACTTCATTGATGGGTATGACCGGGCGGATGGATCGGAGAGCCTGTGAATCAACAATTTTGGTGGCATCGATCGCATTTCGTAATCTATTTGACGAGATCCACTGATTGTTCCATAGATCCAAATTCTCACCGGCCACTAATCCACAGAGCGGTTCATCGAATGTTCTACTGGGATCAAACTCATGAGTAACTCTCTGTAGCCATAATTCCAAGTATCCTGTGTTTGGAATACGAGAAAATCTTTTGAAAATCTTGTCAATGATCTCTGTTTTCTCTTGATTTGTGCCTAGGAAACTAATAAGTTTGCTCACAATTGCGGCTACAATGGGGTAAGTTCTTGGACTTCCATGAGCTATATCAACTGTGATGCTGATAAGCTGCGAGACATTCCTTGGACTACCGCTTCGTCCAGTGCTAAGACGACTGTAATATTGATCAAGGGCTCTTACGAGACTTCCTGAATTGGGATGTCTCTTGCTGTGGTCATGAATTATTAGTTGGTGCCTTTGTTGATTCCTATCGCGCAGAGTACGGAACATCCAACTGAGCTTGTCTTGCTTTATGGACGAGCGTATTACTTCATTGCTGACGTGTGTTTTCTCGGGACTTAAGTTCAGCCCTAACTCAATCATTACTTCCGTAAGGCACTTGAGAATGCGTTCCCCATCTTCTCTAGAATTCACAAAGATCCGGTAGCCATATCGATAGCGAAGAATCTGAAAATCAATGACTTTCTGCTCTCGTATCAATTGCGTTAGCTCAACATATGCATAGCTAAGCACTATTTCGGCTACAGTGTCCATCAGGATAGACCCCTGAGGAATACCGTTGGTTTGGCCTTCCCGGGCGTCTTGGCTGTGACGATCAATGATGTTGCCAATTAGCCGGTTGTTATTGCGGTTTTTTTGCTCTTTTCTTGGTGTGAAGTGCCCATGCGATTGAGTGTGTATAAATGGAAGAGTAACAATCGACAATATCCGTACGTATAAGGAGGTCGTAATCCAATGACAACTCAATGGCCTTCTGCTCGATCTCCCACCACCATGACCGTATTCGCTCAGCTCTATTTGATTGCCTTGCTAAAGACTTAACTGGCTAACTCAAACACTGTACCTTGCTCCTAGCACGTGAATCGCGAAGGCGATTGCAAATAATCGTCCAGTATCTGCGTTGAGTCATCGCATAGACTAACGACACAAATAAGCTCGAATGTATGAGAGTCAAGGGTCGCCAAGCATACTGCCCATCCTTATTGTCAAAAAATTACGTGATTGATGTCATTAAAGTTCCTTGGGTTGAGACGTTTGAAGTCTGAAATTTGTCGTCCTCTTAATATCTTCGTAGTATCACATTGTAATGAGTCGAACTTAAAGTATGCAGGCAGATCCATTTTCTAGTTACTCTCCGATTCGAGAAAAAACGAACGAGCCTCATTGGGGAAGAGGTCAATGCTAAAACGGTTTGAGGGGGTGGCCTTTGGGTTAGCCATCTCGGTGCATTTAACCCTTCCGAGGTGATTTCATTTTGCCATTTGCTTGCTACTCGCCTTAGGCAGTAGTAACTCCGTGATCGTCTTCTGGAAGATCCCCCTACCCCCTAAACCTCAAAAACCTCCCGAAACCTCCGGTCGCTCCGAAACGGCCCCACCACCGCCAGGTTCATCCGCTTCTCGTCCACCAACTCCCCCGCCAGCCGCCCATGCTTACCCCGCCGTCGCAACCGTAGCTTCTACAACCTCAGCAATTGTGGTTGGTTTAGGAACGGCCTCGCCGTTTTCTCGCATCCCTTCTATGTGAGACTCAATGGCTTGCCGGATTTCTTCCAGTACCTCTTCGCGGGTAGTCGCGGTAGCTACACAACCAGGCAGGTCCGGCACGTAAGCGGCATAATTGTTGGGAGTTCTTTCAATGACCACGGTGTATTTCATAGTTGGGCTACTCCTTCAAGCCGGACTGTTTCACAATACTGTTTCAGGTGCCTGGAGTAATGTCATCACTTGGCTTCCCGGCTATAGTAACACGCCCCCGCTTGATAGGATGCCTTTATTGTCTATGGCTGCCCCTGGTTCGAATCAGACGCCATCCATCCCGTTCAATCAGTCGGATTGTCGCTCTAACCTTCGGCGCTGATACTCCCTACAACCCAAAAACCTCCCGAAACCTCCGGTCGCTTCGAAACGGCCCCACCACCGCCAGGTTCATCCGCTTCTCGTCCACCAACTCCCCCGCCACCCGGTTCACGTCCTCCAGCGTCACCCCTTCGATGTTGCTCACCACCTCGTCCACGCTCGAAACCCTGTTCAGCAGAAGCTCCTGCCCCCCCTGCCACATCGCCACGCTGCGAGTGTCCTCCATCCGAAGCATGATCCGACCCTTGGAATACTCCCGCGCCTTCTCCAGCTCCCGCTCCGTGAACCCCTCCCGCATGGCCGAAAGCTGCCCCATGATCGCCTCCAGCGACTTCTGGCTTCGCGAAGGCTCCGACCCGCAGTAGACCACCAGCGACCCGCAGTCCCGGTATTGGCTCAGAGAGCTGTGCACGTCGTAGGCTAGCCCCTGCTTCTCCCGAATCTCCAAAAACAGGCGGCTGCTCATCCCCTCCCCCAGCATGACGTTCACCAGGCTTAGCGCGTACTTGTCCGGGTGGTCCAGATGCGGTGCCGGTAGCCCCACGCAGATGTGGGCCTGCTCCGCCTTCTTGTACTCCATGCGCAGCGCCGCTTCCCGCTGTTCCAGCTTTACCGGCGACCACTCCATCGGGTTGCGCGGCTTCCACGCTGATGCTGCGCGATCAATCTCCTCAAGAACCTCCTCGTGGGAGACGCCGCCTGCGACGGATATGACCACGTTGTCTGGGCCGTACTGCCTCTGCATCAGCGACACGAGGTCGTTCCGGGTGATGGCGTTGACAGAGTCGATGGTTCCGCCCACGTCCCGTCCCATGGGCTGGTCCGGCCACAGCATCTCGTCCATGAGCAGGTCCACCCGGTAGGTGGGATAATCGTTGCTCATCCGCAATTCTTCCAGGATGACCTGACGCTCCTTCTCCATCTCCTCCGGGTCTAGCAATGGATTCAGCACCATGTCCAGCAGCACCGACAGCGCGCGCCTGAAGTGGGGCTTTGCCACCTTGCAATAGTAGATGGTGATCTCCCGGTCGGTGCTCGCGTTCATCATGCCCCCCACGCCCTCTATGGCCTCGCTGATGTCCTGCGCCGTGGGCCAGTTCTTGCTTCCCTTGAACAGCAGGTGCTCAAGGAAGTGGGTGGAACCCGCCGTCTCGTTCGGCTCGTAGCGGGAACCCACGCCCACAAACAGGGCCAGGGTCACGGAATATGTGTGGGGCATGTTGGACGTCAGGACTCGCAGGCCGTTGTCCAACATCGTGCGGTTGTGCGCGAGGCTCATGGAGAATTCAGAGACCGTTTGACGCTAGCTGGTCATCCAGGCTATTTCGCCGTGGAGGTCTTCAGGATGGGACTTCGAAGCGAAGACCGCGAATTCTTGCTTGGAGGCGCCGATGGTGGTGTCGCTCCCGTGGCCGGGATAGACGTGGGTGTCATCCGGCAGAGCCAGCAGCTTCGACGAGATTCCCCCCACCAGCTGGCGAAAGGCCTCCGGTGAACGACTGTAGCCCGGGCCGCCCGGAAAGAGTGTATCCCCGGAAAACAGGTGCTTGCCCGTCAGCAGGCACACGGCCCCGGGCGTGTGCCCCGGAATGAACATCACCTGGAGCGATATGTCCCCAACCTGAATGGTGTCCCCGTCCTTCAGGTGGAAGTCGACGTCTCCTGACGAAAGGTTAGGCTCATCCTCTTTGTGGATGCCCAGCTCCTTGCCCGTGCCGCCCTTGATCTCCCGCACCCCTGCAATGTGGTCGCTGTGCCCGTGGGTAATCAGAATTGCCTTGATCTTGGCGTCTCCGATCTCGTCCAGCAGCTTCTCCGGCTCTGCGGGCGCATCGATGATGATGGCCTCGCCGGTGTTGGGACAGCGCAAAATGTAGCCATTGTTGTCCAGAGCGCCCATGTGGGGCACCTTATAGATCTGGATCTCGCCGTCGTAGTGCAGGGGCATGTCTCCTCCCGAATCAGGACTCCAGTCAATCGTAGCAAATAAGGGGCAGAATTGAAACTCCGTCTCCTCTCCTTCGTCACCCCTGAGAAGGCAGGGGGCCACGGCGTATGGGTGGGGTGGCAGCCTTGCCCACCGCTCACCCCGAGCCTGTCGAAGGACCGAGCGCCCCACGCGCAATCCCCTGCCCCCTCCCACATTCGCCATTTCACCCATTGCCATAAACTGCATCATCCTGCTACTCCACCTCCACTAATAGAACGTACATGTCCTAACCCGCATCCAATCGATCATACCCGTTGGATTATGTGAAGCTAAGTATCATTATTCCTCCCTTGTTGCCACCAAATTTTATTGAAACGATACGAATCTTCCAAACCCCTCAGTGTATGCTTGCAACTTTACATAATGGCAAAAATCCAGCGGAGTCGTTTCGAAAAACGACTCAATCTCAGGCCTGAGTAATCTGAAACGAGTCCTCTTGTATCCGAGAATAAGTCTCACTAACCCAATCCAGAGAATTCTCACGCTTGACACCTCCAATTATCCCTACCTAACATTGGTGCACTATCAAGGAGGAACGCCCATGTTTCCCCGGAACGTCTTTCCCATCACCTCGGAAGTGAACGACGCAGGACATCTGGTCATCGGAGGCTGTGACGCCGTTGATCTTGCCGCCGAATTCGGCACCCCACTCTATGTCTTTGACGAAGCGACCCTTCGTGGTCGTTGCAGGGCCTTTGCCCAGGAGTTCAACAAGCGCTATCCCAACACCACCGTAGCCTACGCCAGCAAGGCGTATGTGAACCCCGCTGTTGCGCAGATCTTCGCCGAGGAGGGCTTGGGACTGGACGTGGTTTCCGGCGGAGAGCTGGCCGTGGCCCAGGCCATAAACTTCCCCAAGGAGCTGGTCTATTTCCACGGCAGCAACAAGACCGCCGCGGAGTTGGAGCAGGCCGTAGAGTGGAACATCGGCCGCATCGTCATCGATAGCTTCCACGAGCTGAGATTGCTGGAAGAAGTCGCCGCCGCTGCGGGGACATCCCAGGACGTGCTGCTGCGAGTCTCTCCCAGCATCGACCCTCACACCCACGAAAAGACCACCACCGGCGTCCTCGACAGCAAGTTCGGCTTCGCTATCGAAACGGGCCATGCTGCGGAGGCGGTCCGTCTGGCCGTGGCTGCGCCCCACCTGAACCTGAAAGGACTCCATTTCCATCTCGGCTCCCCAATCTTCGAGCTTCAGCCCTACCGCGACGGCGTCGAGGTGGTGCTGGAGTTCGCCGCCGGCATGAGAGAAGAAGGACTCGACCTCCAGGAGTTCAGCCCTGGCGGTGGATTCGCCATCGCCTACACCGCCGACCAGAATCCGCCTACTCCGGCGGACTACGCCGAGGCCATTATCGGCACCATGACCGCCGAATGTGACCGGCTGGGCCTCGATCTTCCCCACCTCACCATCGAGCCGGGCCGCGCCATCGCCGGCCCCGCGGGCGTAGCCCTCTACCGCGTCGGCGCGGTGAAGGAAATCCCCGGCGTCCGCCGTTACGTGTCCGTGGACGGAGGCATGGGCGACAACATCCGCCCCGCCCTCTACGACGCCGCCTACGAGGCCGTGGTGGCCAACCGGGTCAACGACAGGGGCGAGCAGGTGGCGACCATCGCCGGCAAGTATTGCGAGTCCGGAGACGTTCTCATCAAGGACGTTCTCCTCCCCGCCATCGATGGAAACGGCAAAGACCTTATCGCCATCCCCGCCTCAGGGGCCTACTGCATCCCCATGGCCAGCAACTACAACCTGAACCCCAAGCCGCCCATCGTCCTTGTCAACAACTGCCAGGCCCGCGTCATCCGCCGACGCGAGACCTTCCAGGACCAGATGCTCCTCGACGTTGTCTGATACAACTCCTACTCCCACATTTCATTCCGAGCGAAGCGCAGCGGAGTCGAGGAATCTCGTTGCTCGCCACAGCCGAACACCCCCAACCATCCCCCATTCCCCCGCTCACCCTGAGCTTGTCGAAGGGTGAGGTACGGCAAATGGTGCAATCATCATCTATAGGCTACGCTCTCGAACCGCCCGCCCCTCCCTTGCCCCATTCCCGCGCATGCGGGAATCCATCTCCTCCTTCCCCTGCTCCCCCCTAACCCCATGTGGCACGTCGTAGGCCAAAAAAACGCCCTGCAGGTCCTGAATTCCAGCCTCTCAACAGGCAGGCTCTCCCACGCCTACCTGTTCGTCGGCCCTCCCCACGTGGGCAAGACCACCCTCGCCCTGGATCTCGCCCGCGCCGTCAACTGCGTCTCTATGGAGGACTCCAAACCCTGCCAGGACTGCATCCAGTGCCGACGCATTTCCAGCGGTCATCACGCGGACGTCCGGCTCATTGGGCTTCGCCGACAGGAAGAGGGGTCCAGGCGAAGGGAGTTGGGCATCGGCGAGATACGCTCCGTCACCAACCAGTCCCATCTCAAGCCCTACGAAGGCGCCTCCCGCGTCTTCATCTTCGAAGACGCTGAGGCCATGAGCGAAGAGGCCGCCAATGCCCTTCTCAAGACCCTGGAGGAGCCCCCTCCTCAAACCCTGCTGATCCTCCTGACCTCACAGGAAGACCGGCTGCTGCCGACTATCCGTTCACGGTGCAGCCGCATTGAGCTTAAGCCCATGGCGGAAGCCCCCCTGGCCCGCTACCTTGGGGAGGAACGCGACGTAGAGATGGACGAAGCCCTGCTACTGGCCCGGTTGTCGAAGGGTTGTCTGGGCTGGGCTCTCACGGCCCTTGAGGACCCGCTGCTGCTGGAACGACGCACCACGGAACTCGACCGTCTTATCGGTCTGCTGGGAGCCACCGTCGAGCGGCGTTTCCACGCCGCCTCCGACGTTGCCAATCTCTACTATCGAGACCGAGAGGAGGCCCTTGAGACCCTGGACATCTGGTTGAGTTGGTGGAGGGACCTGCTGGTGCTGCGGGAGGCGGGCCCCGACTGGGTGTACAACCGGGATTACTCGGAGCAGTTGGAGGAGTGGAAGTCCGCCTACACCCCCGGCCAGATAGCCGGATTCATCGGCGCAATGGCCAAAACCGTCGAGGCGCTGAACAGCAACGTAAACGCCCGTTTGGGCCTGGAAGCGCTGATGCTCTCCCTCCCTTCCCCCGCCCGACCCTGACCGCCCCTCCCTTTTATCCCTTCCCCCTCGACGGGGGAAGGCTAGGATGGGGGTGACAACCCCTCAGTCAATCTCCCAGGGAATGAACTTCTTCCACTCGTCCAGAATCGTACGCCCGTGGAGCACGTAATAGGGGCTGGGGTACGGCGCTTTCGGCGTCTTTAGCAGCCTCATCCCCGCCTGCTGGGGGGTCCGAGCCGCCTTTCGGTGGTTGCACGGGATGCAAGCGCTGACGATGTTCTCCCACGTCTGCTTACCGCCCTGTCGACGCGGCCTCACGTGGTCCATCGTAAGCTCCAGATTTCGCTGGCCGCAATACTGGCACGTGTGACGGTCCCGCAGCAGGACTTCCTTCTTAGAGAGCTTCCGCTTTACGAAGGGACGCTTCACCATGTACACCAGCCGAATGATGCAGGGAAGGTCGAAGACCTGTGTGGCGGACCTGACTTGCCCCCGTCCGTTCTCTAGAAGCTCTGCCTTCCCTCGGAAGATGAGCAGCAGCGCTCTACGGGCATTGCAGACGTTAATCGGCTCGTAGTTAAGGTTGAGAACTAGGACGGGCGAACTCAGCATTTGAGGCCATTATAGATGCGAAATGTCCTCTTTTCCACCGCTCCTTTCCCCCTCCAACCAGTCCCTCACGCTGAGCAAATTCTGAGCCGAGGGGCCCCCGCTCATACTGAGCGTGTCGAAGGGTCGAGAGGGTGCAAGTGCCCCACCCCCTCCCCCATTCCGCGAAGGCGGGAATCCATCTCCTCCCTTCCCTCTTCACGGAGGAAGGTTAGGCCTGCCCTTAGCTTGCCGAAGGGAAAGGGGTGATTCACACCTCAATCCGCCAATTGCAGGCAACCCCACAGCTACGATGAACCAGAGAAAGAGCCCGCCGTATAGCCATGCGCCGAGGATGTCCGAGGGCCAGTGGGCCCCAACATAGACCCGCGAATAGCTTATGACGACGATAACCGCAACAAGCGCCCCCTGTAGGGCGAGACGCAGCTTTACACGACGCACGCAAACGTGGACTATGTATGTGATAAACCCGAAGAACAGCAATGCGTGGAGCGTCGTTCCGCTCGGAAATCCGGGGCTACCTGTCATTACGTCAGACCTGGGAAAGAATGGGGGGATTGGTCGTGGCCTGTCGATGACCTCCCGCAGACCCAGCGTCATCAGCTCCAGCGGAATTATCAGCAGGCAGGCCAGCGCCTCCGCCCGCCGTCCTCGCACCCACAGCACGACACTCAACGCCAGTATGGATGCGATTATCATCCAGCGGTCGCCCAAATAGTCCAGGGACTGACACAACTGGTCCAGCAGCGGCAATTCCGCACTGCGGACAGCCTCAAGGATTACTCTATCTCCCGGCATTACCGGCCCAACGGACACCATAATTGAGAGGCCCGTTGCCCCGACAAGCAATGCCGCGGGAATCAGCAGCCTCGTCCTCGAAATTGCCTTAGACTCCACTACTCCAGTTTCCAGTCACAAGTTGTCAGAATGCACCTCAGTTTCCGATGCCGTTATGGTTAACCCGATGCTATAATATCTTCCACAGCCCTTGCCAGTTTATCTACGAATACGCTCTTGCCCAAACCGAACCTGATAGCCATCGATGGTGCCGTGGCGACAGGTAAAACCGTGGTTGGGCGCAGTCTAGCGCAACGCCTGGGTTACCGATTCCTCGACACTGGCGCCATGTACCGCGCCGTCACCTGGCTGGCAATGGAGCGCGGCGTGCACCACGAAGATGAGGAGTCCCTGACGGACCTCGCCTCCACTGCCTGTTTCCTAATGTCGGAAGGAAAGGATGAGTTGCTCATAGACGGCAAACCCCTCCCTTTGGAGGAAAACCGCGCCCGCATTGATCGGCTCGTATCCCCCGTCAGCAAGGTCCCCGGCGTCCGCGAGGCTTTGGTCCGAAAGCAAATGGAGATAGCGTCGAGAGGTAACATCGTAGTGGCGGGAAGGGACATCGGCACCGTGGTCGCTCCCCAGGCGCCCGTAAAGCTCTTCTTCCAGGCTGGGACCTTCGAACGGGCCAGGAGGCGTCACAGGGAGCTCCTCGAGATGGGCAAGCAGATTGAATACACCCAGGTGCTGAGGGACCTGGTAGCCAGGGACAGGATCGACTCGGAGCGGACCCACTCCCCCCTCCGCCCCGCGGCCGACGCGCACATCATCAACAGCGATTGCCTTACTGTCGAACAGGTGACGGAGCAGGCCCTGGCGATAGTCGAGGAGGGCTAGGACTGTGCTGTACGAATTGGGAACGGCCTTTGCGCGCTTGCAGTTCACCCTCTTCTCCCGCTGGAAAGTGGAAGGACGAGAGTCCATTCCTCCCAGGGGCCCGCTGATAATTGCCGCAAACCACCTCAGCAACGCTGATCCGCCGGTGGTAGTCGCCAGCTCACACAGGCAACTACACTCCCTGGCCAAGGAGGGACTGTTCAAGACCTCGGTGAGCAGGTGGTTCTTCTCCCGTTGTCATGCCCATCCGGTCAAGGAGCGAGGCGTAGACCGAAACGCCCTCCGATGGGCACTCAAGATGCTAGAGCGGGATGGGGCGGTGCTGGTCTTCCCGGAAGGAAGGAGGAGTCTCACTAAGGGTCTGCAGCCGGCAATGCCGGGAATCGGATATCTTGCCTTCAAGTCGCAGTCCCCCGTGCTGCCTGTGGCCGTCACCGGCACGGAGCACATCCCCGGCTACTGGCGTATCGCCTTCCCCCTCTGCGAAATGCGGGTAAGGTTCGGCGAGCCGTTCACCCTGCCCGCTATAGAGGGCAGGCTAAGCCGGGAGATGCTCCAGCAGGGTTCGGACATGGTGATGGAGCGAATAGCCCAGCTCCTCCCGCCCGGATACCGGGGCCACTATTCGTCGGCGGTCACACCGGCGCTGGAGCAGGCGCAAGCATAACTGATGGGACATATGGGACCGAAGGGAGTTTGAATGAGGATCTATCTGGCGGGAAACATGCACACCGAATGGCGTGAAAAGGTCGCCTCCACCATAAACGGCTGCGAGTTTCTCTGGCCCCACAAGTACCCCAAGCACGGCGGATCTAGAGGCAAGGGGGCAGACGTTTTCTTTCCGAGGGACGTTACGCTGCTCAAGTCGGCGGACCTGGTCTTCTGCGTGATCGAGAACGAAGGCAGGAATATCGGTACGGCTGCGGAAGTCGGAATGGCCTATGCGTGGAACAAGCCCGTGGTGCTGGTGAACCTCTGCCCGGACATCCCCAGCTTCTACTTCCTGGAGAAGGCCTCCACCACCGTTTGCTACGCCCTGGAGGACGGGCTGGAAATTCTGCGGTTCCTCACCGCTGACGGCCCCGTCCACGCATCCTGATACCCCCATCGCTCACCCTGAGATCATCCTGAGTTTGTCGAAGTACGAAGGACTAAGGGTCAAGTGTCCCCTTGAGCAAGGGTATACAATTGACTGCACATAACGTAAGGTTACTGGCATCTCCATATACAGGCAGGTTTCATCCAAATCCATGACCGTCGTCGATGACATAAAGGCAAAGCTGGACATTGCAGACTTGGTCTCCGGTTACGTTACCCTCCAGAAGTCGGGAGCCAGCTTTAAGGGTCTCTGTCCCTTCCACACGGAAAGGACGCCCTCCTTCTTCGTGTTTCCCAACCGTCAGAGCTGGCGGTGTTTCGGTGCCTGCGCCACGGGTGGCGACGTTTTCTCCTTCTATATGCAGCGGGAGAACGTGGACTTCCGTCAGGCCCTCCAGGACCTGGCCCGCATGACGGGTACGGAGCTCCCGTCCAGGCGCAGACGGAAGAGCGAAGACCCTCTCTTCAAGCTCATAGAAGCGGCTGCCAAGTTCTTCAGCCGTAATCTCGCCTCCTCCGACGGTGCGGAAGCCCGGGCCTACGTCGAGGAACGGGGCATCACCACCGAAACCGCCTCCCGGTTCCAGCTTGGCCTCAGCCCCAACGACGGTTCCGCCCTGCGGCGTCATCTGCTTTCCCTGGGGTACACGGAGGGCCAGCTCTCCCTCGCTGGGCTGGTTTCCCAGCCCCAGGAGGGCGCGGGTCAGGACCTGTTCCGTCGCCGCCTTATATTCCCCATCTGGGACGCCGAAGGCCGCATGGTCGGCTTTGGCGGTCGCGCCCTGGATGATTCGGTGCCGAAGTATCTGAATTCCCGCCAGGGCCCGATCTTCGACAAGAGCAAGATCCTCTTCGGCTTCCACCTCGCCAGGCAGTCAATCAGAAACGGCGGCACCGCGGTGGTGGTTGAGGGTTACATGGACGCCATCATGGCCCACCAGAACGGCTTCGGCAACGTTGTAGCCTCGATGGGCACTGCCCTGACCAGCTACCAGACGGACCTGCTCCGCTCGGCAAATGAAGTGGTCATGGCCCTCGACCCCGACGCCGCCGGTCAGGAAGCCACCCTCCGCAGCATGGAGACCTCTTGGAAGGTGATGCAGAAGCAGGAAGTCTCCCGCACCCAGGGGAACTCCGTATACCGTCGTCCCGGCGGTCCGACCCTGAAGATTGCTCCGCTTCCGGCAGGGAGAGACCCGGACGACATTATCCGCGAGGACCATGCCGAGTGGGAACGGCTTACGAAGGAAACACAGCCGGTGTTTGAATTTCTCCTCCAGGCCTACGCCCGTCGTTTCGATATCGCAACCCCCCAGGGCAAGTCTGACATGGCCGGTGCCGTCTCCCATCTGGTATATGCGGCTGACGACCCCTTCGAGCAGGACCGACACGTGCGAATCCTGGCGGAAGTTCTGGGCGTTCCCGAATCCACGCTGAAAGCCAGGATAGACAGCCCCCGTCCCCGCCGAGCGGTACGTAGACCGCGCCGGCCCGATGCGGCGGCGGCTACGCCCTTCAAGCAGCTTGAGCGCGATAACCTTGAGGAGTATTGCCTGGCGCTGCTGTTGCAAAACCCTGATATGTCACAATTGTCCGACGGGCTCCGTTCGGAGATGTTTCAGCGCGTCGAGAATCGGGAACTGTTTACAAACTGGCTGCGAGGTAGCACAATAGAGGTACTGGATGAGGGAATTCGCAGCCACCTCGATTATCTGACCGCCAAGTCTCTTCCGCCCGCCGACGGCAAGGAAAAAGAGGCCGATCTGTCTCAGTGCGTTCAACGCCTGCAGGAGCGTCGGCTCCGGCAGTTGAAGGTGGAAGAAGGCTTGCGGCTATCCGACGTCGACCCTGCGGACTTCAATCGATTCGAGGAGGAGATTCTGAAGATTAACAGCGACATGGAAGCTCTCTTTAGAGCCAGGAGCGTGTGAATATATGGTAAGTACAAGAAAGAAGCGCGGGACTCGCAAGGCGGATGAAGAGTATCTGGAATCCGTGGCCAACGGTCAGGAATCTGGTGACACCGTCAACGGGCTGGGTGTCGACAGCGCCGCGGCCAAGGCCTTGGAGGTAATACCCACCGCCATCACCACCGCCAACGTGGATTCCGGGGATGACTCCCTCGAAGGCGGAGCCGGACCTCTCAAGATAGTCGTGCCCCCTTACGCCGTGCAGATTCAGGCCGAGGACCCTGATTGGGAGCCGGACCTGGAAGGCGCCGAAGTGCTAGACGACCCCGTTCGGATGTATCTGCGGGAAATCGGGCGGGTCCAACTGCTGACCTCTGAGGACGAGCGGGTGCTCGCTCGCAGCATGGAAGGCGGCAAGCATCTGGACGAACTGGAGGAGGAGCTTAACGAAGGCTCCGGCCGTCCCGTCCCGGCTTGGGAGATGAGTATTGCGCTGTTGAAAAGGCTGGTTGACGCCGAGCCTCTGGTTATCTCCCTGGGCCGTCGCCTTGGCATCTGCGAGGAGCTCACCCTCTTCGCCATAATCACCAACCGGGAGGTGCGGGACGCCATCGACGTGCTGCTAGACCCCGAGTTGATGGAGAGGGTGGCCGGTGATCTCGATTGGGAAATGACGGACGTAGAGAAGGCCACCATCCAACTCTCGCTGGATAGCTGGGTGTTGCCGCCGGAGAGCGCCAATGTCCTTGGCGACTGCAACCTGGGCATGCTGCGTTCCAAGCTTGAGAACAAAAGCAGTCCGGCGCGGCTTCGACGCGTGGACCCGCGGCTCCGGTATCACATCATGCGAATCAGGACGGAAGCTTTCAGGTCGCAGCAGCACCTCACGGAGGCGAACCTCCGCCTCGTGGTCAGCGTAGCCAAGAAGTACATCGGGCGGGGCATGTCCCTGCTGGATCTCATCCAGGAAGGTAACATCGGGCTGATCCGCGCCGTGGAGAAGTTCGATTACCGCAAGGGCTACAAGTTCAGCACCTACGCCACCTGGTGGATTCGGCAGGCCATTACCAGGGCCATCGCCGACCAGGCGCGGACCATCCGTATCCCCGTCCACATGGTAGAGACCATCAACAAGCTCATGCGGCACAACCGCCGCTTGCTCCAGGACTTCGGACGCGAGCCCAGCCCGGAGGAAATTGGCCTCGAAATGGACCTGACGCCGGAGAGAGTGGAGGAGATAATCAAGATCTCCCAGGAGCCCGTTTCCCTCCAGACTCCCATTGGAGAGGAAGAGGACAGTCACCTCGGAGACTTCATCGAAGACCAGAGCGCACCCGCACCCTCCGACGCCGCATCCTTCCAGCTGCTCAAGGAGCAGATTAGCGACGTTCTCCATACGTTGACGGACAGGGAGCGGCGAGTGCTCCAACTGCGCTTCGGCCTGGAGGACGGAAGGAGCCGTACCCTGGAAGAGGTTGGCCGGGAGTTCGGCGTTACTAGGGAGCGGATTAGGCAGATTGAGGCGAAGGCCCTGCGGAAGCTGCGACACCCGACCCGCTCGAAGCGGCTGAAGGACTTCCTCGAATAGCCTTCGCTTAGTTCCCCCCGTCTATCGTCACGGTGTAGCTGGCGGGATGCTGGCTGTCTTCTGCAAGGCTGCCGACAACCAGCACAACCTCGTCCGAATCATCCAGGTTCCCAACCGATAAGCTGGCTTGGTTGTTGTCGTCAAGGAGCACCGGCGTCACCTGAACGTCGTCGCCGCGAATCTCTACCAGATGAACGGCAAAGTCCTGGGGCATCCGATTGTTCGTCCGGTAGAATCCCTCGGATGTCCAGCCCTGGTTGGTTGACGCGTCGTCGTAGAAGCCTAGCTCCGCTATCCCTACAGCGTCGATGCAGATGCCCGTGCCGTTTATCGCGTCGTCCGTCACGTAGTGGAAGCGGACCAGCGCCGGACTCCCCGCATAGGCCGTCAGGTCCACCGAGTCTGAAACCCACCCGCCGCTTTCGCCGGTATAGCCCGGGCCGTAGGCATTGAGAGAGGGGTTGTCCGTGGAAGCGAGAGTGCCCTGCAGAATGTCCCACGTGGAGCCCCCATCGGTGGAGACCTGCACGTAGGCGTAGTCCCAGTCTTCTTCGATGCTATACCAGGCCGTGTAGCTCAGTGTGGCCCGCTCCAAGTCGGAAAGGTCAAACTCCCTGGTCATCGTAGTACTGATGGAGTCTCCGTAGTTGCTCCACCGGCAGTGCCCGCCGGTGGGCGGGTCTTCGGGAACTAGCCTGACGTGGGTACCGGCCGTGAAGCTGACCTCTGCGCGGTCGTCCTCCAGGTCCAGCAGCAGGTATCTTGCTGAGAACTGGGGCTGGCTGAACCCGTATGTTCCATCGCCGCTCAGGATGTCGGTGGGGTCTATGGAGGTCCACCAGCTGGCGTATCCGTAGGGGCCACCCTCCCTCTTTTCCGAAAGATAGGTGGCAACGGTCCACCGGCCGAACATCGACTCAAAGGACTCTTCCTCCCCCAGGGAATCAAGGTAGGCGTTCACGGCGGCGATGCCTTGACTGTCAGCTCTAACCAGGGGTTCCAGGCTTGCGGGCGATCCTAGCTGCTCTGAAAGGAACTGGCTGAACATGAACGCACTTCCATAGTAAGGCCGCGTTTGCCGGAGGCTGAGAGGCCAGTAGACAAGCGAAGTGGGCGCTGAATGGACGAAGGCTTCCACGGACCCAGGCCGCCAACCCAAACGATGCTCCGCCACCTGTGAGAGACCCTCGTTGAGCCACGTGGACTGGCCTCCGTTCAGATTCCAGTTGATGGCGTGCTGTAGCTCGTGAGCCAGGGTTGCGAGATAGTTTGGTGTGCCAATTCGAAAAGCCACCGGGTTCATGTAGATAGTCTTCCGCTGGTTGCTGTTCTCGTGCACAAGCGGAGGATACTCGTCGGCGGAGCTGTAGTACCCCCCAAGCCCCGGGGTTGATGCATGGAGGATAGTCAGCCGCTGCCCCGGGACCTCTTCCGGGCTCCAGAGAGAGCCGAAGGATGATAGAAGACTGGGAAGGATTCGCTCTTCGTAGGCCACCGCCGATTCTACCAGTGCGTCCAGGTTGAACCTGACGCCTTCCTGTATGTACCAGTAGGCATTGTCGGAAACGTGCTCCAGCCTTGCTCTGATTTCGTGGAACTCGATGGGTTCTGGATTCGCAAGGACGTTGAAGCTGTCCACCTGACCGACCTGCAAATCCGGCGGGACCTGAAGGCGCAGACGGGGGATGGGGTCTTGCGACTTGTGACGGAGGGAGCGGGCCAGTTCGTACAGGTCTCGTCGAGGTGGAACGGGCACTCCCTCTGGTTCTGGGAGGGACGTCGGCGTTGCCTCAGACGTTGAAGTAGGGGAGGCAGTTGGCGACGTGGGTTTGGCGGTACTCGAAGATGGTGTAGCTTGTGTCCCTGTCGGGGTGGCGGTTGCAGTAGTAGAGGTGGGACGCTCCGCCGCTGTTGTCAGGGCGGCACCTATGGTGGGGTCGGCGGCGCTGGTGGGTGCTGGTGTGGCAGGGGCGGCCGCGGTTCTGGGTGAGGCGGTCTCCTGCGGATTGGACGAGTCGCTTGCGCAGGCGGCAAGCAAGAGCAGCCCTGCGGCCAGTGACAAGAGCACCACCGGCGAGGCGGGAAGAATACACAGTTTGCTAGCTATAGTGGGCCTTCCCGTTTATCGTCTTGGACTCCACGCCATTTGTCCTCCCCGGTCATTGGGTGTGAGTTAACGCCCACTCCGTGGAATTATACGTTAGCCGTGTCATGGCAGATTGCCGCAGCCATTTTCATTGCTGTTTCGCCAATTTGCACCTTGTAACTTTTGGCGTAATCGTTAAACTAGTTGTAGTCAGGGTCACTCTTTGACAAACAAGCAAGTCTACTAACGAACGAGGGATGATGAGCAGGGAAGAAAACGAAAAACAATCCACGGGAATGACGCGTCGCGGCTTTCTGGGCCGGGTTTCACTTGGGCTGGCGGCAGCGGCAGCGCTGGCGCTCCCCGTTCGCAATCTTCTATCCTCGGGATCGTCTTCCAACGACCCCGCCGAAGGTCTTCCCGAGGACTCCATCTACCGCCCCGCAGACGATTCAAAGAAAAACGACTCGCTGAACACCTAGTCCAAAAATCTCTTCTCCCTTGATGGTGTAAGGTTAGAACCTGCCCTGAGCTTGTCGAAGGGACGGGGGTGAAGTCCCCCATCAGCGTCGGCCAAACTGTCGCTCTAGACTATGCGAGCTTAGGTGCAGCATGGTGGGGCGTCCGTGAGGGCATGTGTGCGGGTTAATCGTCCTCTCCAGCAGCCTGATGATTTCCTCCATCTCCCAGTGGTCCAGGCTCATCCCCGCTCGCACCGCGCTATGGCAGGCGATGGACGCCGCCAGAGCTTCCCTGTACCCCCCCAAGGATTCCGCGTCGCGGCGGATCATCTCAAGCACTTCCATAAGGCCGTCCGCCGGATCCCCCCGGCGGAATACGGCGGGCACGGCTCTCAGCACGTAGGAATGACCGTCAAAGGATCCCAGGTCGAAGCCGTAGGCTCTCATCGCCTCGTCTTCGCCCCTCAACAACTCCTGGTGCTCCGGTGATAGCTCCACCGGGATCGGCTCCAACAGGGTCTGCACGGTCGGGTTGCCCTGCTTCATCTCCGCGACAATCTTCTCGTATAGCACGCACTCGTGTGCGGCGTGCTGATCCATCAGGAAAATACCGGTGGGTCCCTCCGCCACAATGTAGGTGTTGGAAGCCTGGCCCAGGACCCTCAGCGTCGGAGACTCCACTGTAATAGTATGGTTGTCGGCAGAATGGGAAGGTTGGGAGTTGGTCGGTGAAGATACCAGCGGCGAGGAGACGAAGGACGGCTGAAATATTGGTGTCCTTTCCGTTGGGCTGATGTGAATCTCCGGCACTGGAGTGGAGGCTACTAGCACGCCGCGCACCGCCCGCTGGACAGCCGAGAATACCTGCGAGCCTTTGTGGAACCGCACCTCCGCCTTGGTTGGGTGCACGTTTACGTCCACGTCTTGGTAGGGAAGGTTTATGTTCACCGCTGCCACGGGATATCGGCCCTGGGGCAGCAGCCTGTGATAGGACTCCTCCAAGGCCACAATGAGCATCCGGCTCATCACCCAGCGCCGGTTTACGAAGAAGGTTATGTGCCGACGATTTGAGCGGTGAAGCGAGGGCGGCCCTACGAAACCTTCAACCTTCACCTCTCCTGTGGCATCCTCCCATTCCACGGCCAGCGCTTCCTTTGCCACCTGTGGCCCGTAAACGGCCGTCAGCGAGTCCTCCGGTCGGCCGCTGCCCGTGAAGTTCAGGGAATCTCGGCCGTCTATCACCAGGTGGAAGGACACTCCTGGATAGGCAAGGATGAAGCGAGAGATCAGCGCCCGGATTCGCCCCGCTTCCGCCGCGCTGGAGCGCAGGAACTTCCGACGGGCGGGCACGTTTTCGAAAAGTTCCGCCACGGCGACGGAGGTGCCGGGAGCACAGCCAACGGGACCCTGGCGCTCCAACCGTCCCCACTTCAATTCCACCTCCCATCCGCTGGGACTGGATTCCTTCCGGCTGGTCAGGTTCACCTTGGCAACGGAGGCAATGCTCGGAAGGGCCTCGCCTCGAAATCCCAGGGTGGCAATGTTGTCCAGCCCCGAGGCGTCGGTCAGCTTGCTGGTGGCATGACGCTGAATGGCGAGGGGTATCTCATCCGCTTTCATGCCGGAGCCGTTGTCAACCACGCGGATGAGCTCAACACCGCCGCCTTTAACGTCCACCCGAATCCGCGTAGCGCCCGCGTCCAGCGAATTCTCGATAAGCTCCTTTGCCACGGACACAGGACGTTCCACTACCTCTCCGGCGGCGATCTTGGCGGCCAGAAGCTCTGAAAGTAACCTTATTGCCATAACACCCATTCTTTCATGTGACACTCCTCATGTAACCCTCGACATCGCGCCATTGCTCTAGCTGCGTACCAGTGGACGGAGATCGCCCCTGGCGCGGAAGTGGACGTCGTCGGAATGGCCGTTGGCGGAGAAAGCCGTTGCCGCAGTCAGCACGCGCTTCATTGCGCCGTAGTCGTCTCCCTGCTTGTAGTAGGGCGGGACCCACAGCCCGCCGAAAGCAGACACAATCTGCGGGTCGTCGTCGATGACGAAGTCGGGGGCTAAGGGCAGCCCCAACTCCTCAAGCCGCTCCATGTAGTCGTAGAGTGGCTTCTGGTACAGACCGGATACGTAACACTCCAGCCCGTGCCTACGGACGGTTTCCCGCCTGATACCCATGCCGGACCAAACGTAGACGTTGTGTCCCATCTTCTTCAACCCGGCCATGGTCTCGCGAACGCCGGGGCGGAGGGAGTTGTCCATTCCCAGGATGGTCTGGTCTACGTCGAAGAAGATATTCACTATGCTAGGCAAGCTACGCCGATGCCAGGACGCTTTCGATGGCCTTATTGCCACCGCCCACCACCAGCTTGTCGCCGATGCGGAACATCGGACGTCGGATGAGCCGGGGTTCCTGGGCCATCAGGCGGACTAGGTCTTGAGGCTCAAGGGTATCCTTATCCACGTTCATCTTGCGGAAGCTGGGACTCCGCCACGAAAAGACCTCCGAGGGGGGCGCCAGCGTGAGAAGTTCCTCGATTTCAGCCTCGGAGAGGGGGTCCTTGAAGAAGTCACGCTCCTTGAACTCCAGGCCCTGTTGCGAGAGCAACTCTCTCGCCTTACGACAGGAACTTCAACGTGCCCACCAGTAGAGGGTTATCTGTTGCGCCATGTTTTCTCCTTTGTGTAGTAAGTCTGCGCGGGCATGTTCACTTATCCCGCTTCCTTTGCAATCGATTGAAGCTCGTACAGCTTGTTGATGGCCTCGAGGGGCGTCATGTTGGTAACGTCCAGTTTGAGCAGTTCCTCCACCAGCGGAGGGGTAAGGGAGAATAGCGGAATCTGCTGGTTTTTCTGGGATGTCGGGCTGGCGCCGTTGAGGGAGTTCGACTGGGGTAGGGATTCCAGTGCCTCCAGAATCTCCCAGGCCCGGTGGACCACGGTCTGGGGCAGCCCCGCCAGCTGGGCAACGTGTACTCCGTAGCTCCTATCGGCGCCGCCGGGAACGATGCGGTGCAGGAACACCAGCTTTCCGCCGCTTTCGCTGACAGCGACGGTGTGGTTCTGAACGCGTGGAAGGCTCTCGGCAAGCTGCGTGAGTTCGTGATAGTGGGTGGCGAAGAGGGTGCGACACCCCATCTTGGGGTCGTTGTGGATGTGTTCAGCTACCGCTCTCGCGATGGAAAGGCCGTCGTAGGTGCTTGTGCCCCGCCCTATCTCGTCCAGGATAACCAGGGAGCGTTGGGTGGCCTGGTTCAGAATTGCCGCCGTCTCCACCATCTCCACCATGAAGGTGGATTGACCGGCGGCAAGGTCGTCCTGCAGTCCCACGCGGGTGAAGATGCGGTCTGCCAGGCCTATGGTTGCGGAGTCGGCGGGCACGAAGCTGCCGATCTGCGCCATGAGGGCGATGAGGGCCGCTTGCCGGATGTAGGTGGACTTGCCGGACATGTTGGGCCCGGTGATGAGAAGAAGCTGGGACTCTTCAGCCGAAAGTTGCAGATCGTTGGGTACGAAAGCGCCGGCGGGTAGAATCCTCTCCGCCATGGGATGCCTTCCCCCCTTGACATTCAGGACGGGTTCCTCCACTAGATTTGGCCTCATGTACCCGTAGTTGTCCGCTGCCTCCGCAAAAGATGTCAGCACGTCGGTCAGGGCGATGCCGTGGGCCAGCTCAAGTATCCCTCTGGCTTCCTGGCCCACCTGGGCGCAGATCCGGGAGTATAGGTCCTGCTCCAGACGCTGGATCCGTTCCTGCGCGTCCAGGATGCGGGCCTCGTATCCCTTCAACTCCGGAATGATGAAGCGCTCCCCGTTTGTGAGGGTCTGCCGGCGCTCGTAGGTGCTCGGCACCTGCTGAAGATTTGCCTTCCTGACCTCGATGTAGTAGCCGAAGACCCGGTTGTAGCCCACCTTCAGTGAGCGTATCCCCGTGGCTTCCTTCTCCCGTCGTTCCAGTCCGGCTATGAACCTGCGGGCCTCGCGCACGGAGGAGCGCAACTCGTCCAGCTCATCGGAGAAACCCTCCTTCAAGACTTCGCCCTGGCCTGGACTGCCGGTGGAGTCTTCCTTTAGGGCGCTTTCCAGTAGGTCTTCCAGGGCGCTAAAGGTGCGGATCTGCTTCCTGAGCCAGGCCGCGGTCTCGTCCCCTTCCAGCAATGGCGAAATGGCCGCGGAAGCGCGCAGGCTTTCCTTTAAGGCCAGCAGATCTCTGGGCGGCGCCGTGCCCAGTCGGATGCGGCTCATGATGCGCTCCAGGTCGGAGATTCGGGAGAGCAGGGATCGAAGCTCTTGCCGCCGAAGCAGGTTGGAGTGGAAATAGCTGGTTCCGTCCATCCGACGCTCAAGGTCGTCCATGTTGAGAAGCGGCTGCCCGATCCAGCGGCGCAGAAGCCGTGCACCCATGGCCGTGCGGGTGAAGTCCAGCGTCGACAGGAGGGAGTGTCCGCCTTCACCCCAGCGCCCGCCGTCGAAGAGTTCCAGGTTTCGACGGCTCTGGGGGTCCAGAGTCATGTACTCCGCGATGGAATAGGTCTTAAGGGAAGTTACCTGGCCCAAAATCTGGGGCTGGGTTTCGCCCAGGTAGCCCAGGATAGCTCCGGAGCTGCCGACGGCCAGCGGAAGGTTCTCGCAACCGTAGGCTTCCAGAGTGAGCGCTCCGAAGTGGGTCAGAAGGGCTTCCCGTGCCCTGGAGGCATGAAACTCTTTGGGCTGTAGGGGCACGGAGACTTCCACGTTCAGCTCCGTGAAGTCATCGTCGCCCTCCGGGACCAGAAGCTCGGCGGGAGAGAGGCGGTTGATTTCGGCGGGCAGATGACTCAGAGGCAACTGGGTGACGGCGAATTCCCCGGTGGTGATGTCGATGTAGGAAAGCCCGGCTTCCGTTCCGTCCACCTGCAGGGCTGCCAGATAGTTGTTGGACTGCTGGTCCAGCATAGAAGGCTCAACGACGGTGCCGGGGGTAACCACCCGCACCACGTTCCTGTCTACTATCCCTCTCGATGCGGATGGATCGCTCAACTGCTCGCAGATGGCTACCCTGTGACCGGCTTCGATGAGCTTGGCGAGGTAGGACTCCACGGAATGGGCTGGAATTCCGGCCATGGGGACTCTGACTCCCTTGCCCATGCTGCGGGACGTGAGGGCTATGTCCAGCACCTTGGCCGCCAGCTTGGCGTCGTCGTCGAAGGTCTCGTAGAAGTCGCCAAGGCGAAATAGAAGAATAGCGTTTGGGTAACGCTGCTTGATGCTGAGGTACTGCCGTCTGATGGGGGTCAAGAGAGTTATTCCTGTGTATAGTTGCATTGTACCCCAAAGAGAAGAGTTGGGAAACGGGCGGGCCGGAACGGCCATTCAAAATTGACTTTCAGAGAAAGCCGTACCTATAATGCGACATTCCCGGAAAAGTGTTTTTCCTTCAGGCTGTTGCCGTTTTGGGACTGAGTATTTTGAAGCTGAGGATAGCTTGAGTATCAGATAGGAGGTATCGCATGGAATTAGTCTTTTTAATGGTTTTACCTGCAACTCTTTGGGCCCAGTCCTGGTATTTCCTGGACCTGTACAACAACACCAAGACCCTTGGGATAATGGCCGCGACGGCTGCCGTTGTGTTGGGAGGCTTGGTGATTTTCTCTGGGGGAGGTTTCACTTCCCTTGTGGGAGGACCGCCGGAAGTGGCGGACGTGGGCGCCGTGGTGTCCACCTTCATAGCCCTCTGGGTAATCTACCTTGCCATGCTGGCGGGAGTCCATCTCGGAGGGTTTGACGAGCGAACTCTGGGGCTGTATTCCCTCTTCCTTTCAGTGGTCTCCATTCTCTACACCGTCTACTTCTTCGCGGGAGGGGAAATTCTGGGTGGCGCCCAGGTTGGCTACCTGATGCACTGGCCGCTGGCCATTGTTTCCGCCATGTTGGTTGTCTTCACCCTGCTGGTTTTCTTCCACCTGTCTCCGCCGTATCCGCGCCTGCGTTACGTAACAGGCTGGTACACGCTGGTAATCTCCATAGTCACCGCCATCCTGGCCGGCCTGATACTTCTCGGAGTTCCCGTAGACTAACGAAGTCGCCCGGGCATCAAAGGCGTAAAGGCTGCAGTCTGACATAACAGGAAGGGGCCTCCAAACTTGGAGGCCCCTTCTCTATGTTCATCGCTGCATGCGTTACTGCTTCCAGAATCGCTCTTCCTTGACGTTGAACCCCTTGGGTGCGAGTCGCTCCTTCACGTCCTCGATCATGCCGGGGTGGCCGCAGGCGTAGACCAGCGTGGAAGAAGCCTTCAGCCCCAGCTTTTCTATCTGCTCTTCGACTATCTCGTTTGCTCGGCCTGAAGCGCCCGTCCATCCGTCGTTCCTAGACTCGGTAGGCCGGCTGACGGTGGGAATGAATGAGACGGTATCAGGGTGATCGGCCTCCATCTGTTCCAGCTCTTTGTCATAGACCAATTCGTCCTGATAGCTGGCGCCCTCCAGCACGTAGAAGCGGTGTCCCTCGCCCTGGCGGTGGAAGTAGCTTCTGAGCATGCTGATGAAGGGCGCAACGCCAGTCACAGTGGCTACCATGAGATGGGAATTGTACTTTTCATCTAGGGTGAAGATGCCCTTGCAACGGGGACGGATTGTCATTGTGTCCCCTTCCTGCATCTTCCACATGAGGGGGGTCAAGGCGCCGTCGGGATAGGGCACCAACTCTACGAAAATCTCCAGGTCATCTTCGTGGGGGGCGGAAACGATGGAGTAGGCCCGTTCGATGCCTTCCAGTCCAAGGGTGCAGTACTGCCCCGGTTTGAAGGGCATAGCAGTTTCCGGCCTCATCTTGATGACCATCAGGTCTTCGGTTATATCCTTCCGCTCCACAAGAGCGGCTGTAGGCAGGCTTACCTGTCTGCGCACCATAACGTCCTCTTCAGTTTTAGATTCCCCCGCAGTTCCCGGGTGTCTGTCACTCTACTTTAACGAGCCGGGCGGCGGCGACATTCAGTCCGGCAATCTCTGACATTGGGTCCGGCGACCCACTGGCCTCCACTTCGACCAGAAGCTGGCCGAATAGCTGGGTGGAGGAGACCACGCCTCGCTGCAGGCCCTCCCTGAAAGCCAGCCTGCCCTTGAGACTGGTGCCGTTGGTCTGCAGCTCAACCATGTCACCTTCCCGTAGGCCTAGGACTTGCCCGTCTTCCCTGTGAACTTCAATTATTTCCTCCCGCTCTATTCGGTTGGAGAGCCCCTTGATGACGGTCATCTTTCTTTCGGACTGGAGAAGCACCCTGCCGGGAGTGAAAAGCAGGGGGAAAGCAGCGTCGTAAGCCAGTTCGCTCTTGCGGTAGCCGGGTATGGGAATTCTAGGTTTGGCAACTCCGAAGCCGTTGGCAAAGAGGATCTCTACGCCGGAACTATCGATGGAGAGGCAGGGCCATTGGATACCGTGATACTCTTTGTCGGAGTAGAGCACCTGGGTGGGCATTGGGTTGCCTACGTCCGGCCGGAAGACCAGACGGCCCTCTTTCTCCAGCCTCTTATGGCTGACGCCGCCGTAGATGGGAGTAACCCGGGCGATTTCGTCCATCACCGCGGCAGTGTCGGCGAAGTCGAAACCCTTGGCGCCCATGCGTTGGGCCAGCTTGCAGAGGGCCCACGACTCCGGCTTGGCGGCGGTGTTTTTGGGCGATATTACAGGCCGGACGGACTGGATGCGGCGTTCCAGGTTTGTGTAGGTGCCGGTCTTCTCGGCAAAGGAGTTGCGTGGAAGCACCACGTCCGCCTTCTGTGCAGCGGCGTTCAGGAAACTGTCCTGGACTACAAGGAAGTCCAGGGCTTCCAGCCCTTGAAGGGCGTCGGCAGTTGGATTATCCAGGTCTCCAATCAGGACAAGGGCCTTGACTTGTCCTGGGCGTAGGATGTCTTTCTGTCCCAGTCCCTCAGCCTCGGGTAGTCCGGCAGACCATTCCTGCTCTACTCGCTCTCGTCCTTCGTCATCGTCGAGGGAAGTATATCCGGGCAGATGGGTGGGAACGCAGCCGACGTCCCAAGCCCCCTGACTGTTCGCACCCGGCTTCAACGGATAGATGCCAGATGATGGTCTGCCAAGATTGCCTGTCAGCAGGGAGAGGGCGGACAGGGCAAAGGTGCAGTCTGTGTGCAGCTCTTCTGGCACGTTGTCCATGCCGTAGACGATGGAGGAATGCTCCGCCGGTCCGTAGGCTCGCACTGCTGCATCTATAGTGTGCTGTGAAATTCCCGTCTGCTCTGAGATCTCCGCCATTTCCAGGGAGGCCATGGCCTCACGCAATGGTTCCAGGCCGGAGCAGTTTTCGTATAGCCACTCTCGGCGCTCAAGGCCCTGATGCAGCAGTGACTTGACGAGACCGTTAAGGAGCAGAAGCTCCGTGCCGGGTTTGGGCCGGAGCCACAAGTCTGCGTATCTGGTAAGTTCGACCTCGCGAGGGTCTATGACGATTAGTTTTGTGCCTTCCTTGACGGCCTTCTTGATGGGAACCGCAACCACGTTGTGCTCTTCAGTGACGTTGGCGTTGAAGACCAGGATGCAGTCGTTCTTCTCCAGGTCCCAGATGGGGTTGGTTGCTGTGCCAAAACCCAACGCCTCGCGCTGGGCGTTAACTGCATCCGGCTGGGTGTTGGTAGTG
>DAOUKX010000131.1:0-2168 GCA_034420855.1 Dehalococcoidia bacterium | reverse complement strand
TGAGCAAGGACTATGAGGAATTGCCTCAGACTACAGAAGCATGGGTTTACGCCGCCATGACTGGCCTCATGCTCCGCCGCTTAGCACACTCAAATGCTTTTTAGACACCCTCTTAGAGGTGTTGACGGCGGCTTATAGGGAGGCGGTTGGAGTTAAGGGATCGGGGATGTGAATGCACAGATTGCCAGTGGCACTGGCAATCTGTGCATTGAGACGGGGTGGGGACAAGTTTAGTGCGGGCGGAGCAGTGGTGTCCTGCCTTCGCAGTAACAATTAGGAGAGGCGGTTGGCGTGTCGCGCTCTTGCGTGGGGTGGGCGTTTGTGGGGTAGAGGGAGTGGATTACCGCCTTAGCGGTAATGGCGGTTGGGGTGGTTGGTTATTGCAAAGAGATCCTTCGACTCCGCTACGCTGCGCTCAGGATGGCATTTGGGTGGTGGGGAAAAGAGGGGGGTTACATGTGGGTGGGGGCGGTCATGCCCATGAGGGTGAGGCAGCGGTGGAGTGCGACGCGGGCGGCGGCGGTGAGTCTTAGCCGGGCGGAGGTTAGGTCGCAGTCAGCGGGGTCTGAGGAGATGACTCGGCAGTTTTCGTAGAAGTTATGGAAGGCGGTGGCGAGCTCCAGTGTATAGTGGGGCAGGTGGTGGGGTTCGAGGATGTGGGAGACTTTTTCAACTATTTCAGGCAACAGTAGCATCTTGCGGATGAGGGTTAGCTCGTGCTCGTCCTTGAGAAGGGAGAGGTCGGCGTCGTCCCACTGCAGGTCGTCCTGGTCCTGGGCGCGCTGAAGGATGCCGCAGATGCGGGCGTAGGCGTACTGGACGTAATAGACGGGGTTTTCGGAGGACTCCTTGGTGGCGAGTTCGAGGTCGAAGTCCATCTGGGTGCCGGGGGCGCGGGCGAGGAAGAAGTAGCGGCAAGCGTCGGCACCCACTTCTTCTACGAGCTCTTTGAGGGTGACAAAGTCGCCGCTCCGCTTGGAGGCCTTGACAAGTTCGTTGCCGCGCTTGAGGGTGACCATCTGTGTTATCAGGATCTGGAGGCGGTCTGGGTCTACGCCCATGGCTCCTACGGCGGCCTTGAGGCGGGTTACGTGGCCCTGATGGTCGGCGCCCCAGACGTTGATGACGGTGTCGAACTTGCGGCGCAGGAACTTGTTGTGGTGGTAAGCGATGTCGGAGGCGAAGTAGGTGGGGGCGCCGCTGGAACGGACTACGACGTTGTCGCGCTGGTCGCCGAGGACGGAGGAGGTGAACCAGAGAGCGCCATCCCGTCGGGCCAGATGGAGTTCTTCGTCGAGGTGGTTGAGGGCTTCCTGGTATTCGCCGCTTTCAAAGAGGGTGTGCTCGCGGAACCAGACGTTGAAGGTGACGCCGAGGGCGGCGAGGTCTTTCTCGATGTGGCTGACCATTTTGTCACGGGCGAGGCCTCCGAGGGCTTTCGTTCCGCGTTCGGCCCCCATCATGGCGAAGATGGGGCCCTCCTGGTCACGGATCTCCTGGGCTAGGTCGATCACGTATTCACCCTGATAACCGTCAGCGGAAAGCTGGAATTCCTGTCCGAGGATTTCCATATAGCGGGCATATACGGAGGAGTAGAAGAGTTCCATCTGGGTACCGGCGTCGTTGACGTAGTATTCGCGGGTGACTTCGTGGCCAGCGGCCTGCAGGACGTGGGAGAGGACGCTGCCGAGGACGGCGCCACGGGTGTGGCCCACGTGGATGGGGCCGGTGGGGTTAACGCTGACGAATTCGACCATAATCTTCTTAGGATTGGTGGGTTGGCGGTTGCCGTAGTTGTCGTCAGCGTTCAGGATTTCGGCGACCTGGTGCTGGAGCCAGCGGGTGTCGAGGGTGAAGTTGAGGAATCCGGGCGGAGCGGCCCAGACTTTTTCGACGAGGTTGTCGGGGGGGATAAGGCCGGCCAGGGTCTCGGCGATGTGGATGGGGGCGAGGCGGGTGGCGCGAGCTAGGCGAAGGGGAAGGCTGGTGGCGAAGTCGCCGTGGTTAGGATTGGCGGGACGCTCGACCTCTACGGAGGGGATGGCGTCCAAGGGGAGGAGGTCCTGGCTGCGCGCGGCTTCCAGGGCACGTTCGATTTTGGTGATGATGAGGTCTCTGGCGAGGGGGGGCATTTTGCGGCTTTTTCGGTGAAGGATTAGAGAATAATG
>DAOUKX010000130.1:0-7273 GCA_034420855.1 Dehalococcoidia bacterium | reverse complement strand
CGGCGGCGGAAAGGAGAGTTTTGCGACGGACGGCGGGCTGTCTTTGGAGGTGGAAGAAGGCTACGGCAGGCGTAGAGGCAATGAGGAAGAGGGGCAGGTGGAAGAAGTAGCTGTTGTCCAAGAAGGCAAGGGCTATCAGGACCAGCAGCAAGCCAGGCAGGGGTATGAGGATGGCCCTTAGGGAGGTGGAGAGGCGCAGGGTCAGGTGGGTGACGAACCAGCCGGCGGCCAGGAAGAGAAGTCCGAAGATGGTGTGGGCGCCGTCATCGAGGAAGGGGAGGCCCAGGCCAAGGGTGACGGCTATGCCGGAGGCGAGGACCAGTGCATAGCCTAATGGGCGGCTCTTGGCGGCTGCGAACCGACCAAGGGCGAGGGCGGCGAGGATGGGGATAATCAGGGGAAGGAGACCGCGCACCCAGCTGGCATTTTCGATGATGCTGAAGGCGGCGTATAGGCTGAGGGCAAGCAGGATGAGGCCAGCAGCTTCTCCGGGAGTGGGGATAAGGGTGCGCTCAGGCTTGGTGGAGCTGATGGGTTGAGGTTGCCACAGGTTGATCGTCTCCGCGCTGTGGAGCCTTCGAGAATAGGGTGAATTGGGTGGATTAGTCTGCATGACGGGCTAGTAAACGAGGCGGTCCATGACGTTGGCGAGGGAGTGGGAGAGGCGGTCGCCACGGTGGATAACGTACCCGTCGTAGGGGGCGCCCGTTGGGGCGGGAGATGGGACTTCGCCGTTGGTCGCGGTCTGGAAGCTACCGGAATCGAGCAGCACGGGTAGAACGGTTACGCCGCGGCGGTACATGTGCTGGAAGACGCCGGGGCTTCCCGGGATGGGGCCCGGGGCGATGACAACGGCGAGGCTGCCCTGGGGAAGTTCGCGGCCTGCTTTAATCAGCAGGTTGGACAAGGGAATGTCACCGTTGGCTTCAATTCTGGAAAGGGTCTCAAGCATCACCCAGAGCTGGGCGGCGTCGCGTTGAGGAACGATGGAGTGGAGGGTGTCCCCGTGGACCATGAGGCCCACGTTCTGGTGGGACTCGATGAGGCTGACGGCGAGGGAGGCGGCGATGGTAACGGCGTATTCTTCCGTGCTTTCGAGGCCTTCGCCAATCTGCCGGGAGGCCTGGAGGTCCAGGATGAGCCAAACGGCGGTGTGGCCGCCGCTGTCGAACTCCTTGCTCATGAGTCGGTTGGTCCTTGCGGTGGTGGGCCAGTGGATGCGGTTGAGGCTGTCGCTGGGGCGGTATTCCCGCACCCTTGAGGCGGAGGCGCTGGCCCCCGGCATCAGGCTGGCGCGGCCCACGTCGCCAAAGGCGGCGGCACCCACGGAGAGGCCGGCCACGAGGGGAACCACCTGGGGGTATACGGTTATGGTCTGGGGCTCTCCAACCTGGCGGCGTATGGTGGTCAAGCCAAAGGGGTCGGAAGCGGCTATTTCGGCGGCGCCGATGGTGTTGAGTCCACGCCGGTCCTGATGGGCCATGAGGGTGTGCTGGGAAACGGACCGGGGTTTCAGGTTCAGGGTGAGTATGTCTTCCCTGGTGGAGAGGTCTAGCATTCTCAGTCGCAGACCCAGGCGAGGAATTCCAATTTTCTCCCGGATGGTTATGCGCAGGTGGAGGGGGTGGCCCACCTGGGGCCGGGCGCTCAGGGTCTCTACGATCACTTCCAGGCCGCGAGTCTGAATCCAGGACCAGAGGCAGCTCAGGCATGCAAGAAGAAGTACGAAGTAGAGGAGGAAGTACAGGGGGCGATACGCCGTGACGAGAGCAAGGGCCAGCAGAAGCACGGCCAGGGGAATGACTATCGCGAGGGTCAAGAGTGAAGGACGGTTCATCAGTGCGCCAATTTTCTAAGGCCTAGGGGACTAAAGTCAGAGTTCGGGATCACGCTTCAGCCGGACTGACTTCGGACGGTAGGGAAGGGGAATCGCTGCATCCTACCGGCACGTTCTACGGGTGTTGACTGGAGGATATCCTCGACAATCTGCTCTTCGGTGGCCTCGGCGCGGCCTTCGGCGGTGAGCACGAGACGGTGGCTGAGGGCGGCGACGGCAACGGCTTTGACGTCGTCGGGGAGGGTG
The DNA here is from genome assembly GCA_034420855.1 of Dehalococcoidia bacterium. Lineage (GTDB taxonomy): Bacteria > Chloroflexota > Dehalococcoidia > Lucifugimonadales > JAPULR01. The sequence goes on along the minus strand of DAOUKX010000130.1, from coordinate 5,190 downwards.
AAGTCGCGTCCTTCCAGAAGGGCGTGGGCCTGGGCGAGGCCGACCAGGCTCAGGGAGGCTCGGGGCGATGCGCCGAGATGAATGGCTGGGCTGTTTCGGGTGGCGTTCACCAAGTCAACCACATAGTCGGTAACGAGGCGGTCTACGAAGACAGTCCGGACGGCCTGCTGGGAGAGGACCATCTCTTCGAGGGTTACCACCCGTGTAAGACTATCAATGGGGTGGGCTGGCATCTGGCGCTCTATGATGTCGGCTTCCTGCTCTACGGAGGGATAACCCAGACGCAAGCGCAGGATGAAGCGGTCGAGTTCCGTTTCGGGCAGGGGAAAGGTGCCGCCGTGCTCTGCAGGATTTCGGGTGGCCAGGAGCAGGAAGGGCCGTGGCACGCCCTGGGTGACGCCATCAACGGTGACCTGCTGCTCTTCCATTGCTTCTAGGAAGGCGGACTGGGTCCTGGGGGAGGCGCGGTTAACTTCGTCCACAAGCACCATGTTCGCCATGATGGGGCCAGGCCGGAAGCGAAATTCTCGGTCTCGCTGGTCGAAGATGTAGGCGCCGGTGATATCGGTGGGGAGAAGGTCTGATGTGCATTGGATGCGCTTGAAGGCGCCTCCGAGGGATAGGGCGATGCTCTTGGCGAAGATGGTCTTGCCGACGCCGGGCACACCGTCGATGAGGACGTGGCCCTGGCAGAGGAGGGCCATTACACCGAGGCGGAGGGGCTGTTCGTTCCCGACGATGACCTTTCGCAGGTTTTCAAGAAGGGAATCGGCAACTTCCCGGGCGTCTCTGAGTGTAAATTCTTCCATGCGGTTTCTCTCCTTAGGGGCTTCGCGAAAGCCGTTGCTTCAACTTTAACGCAAGTTCTGAGGGCGGGCAACCAAAGAGTTTGAGAATACGGTTGCCAGCGGTAGGTCGCAGGGTTATTCTAGCTGAATGGAGCGTGTCGAACTTCGGGCTGGCAACATCGTTTCCCCCGATAGAGCGGGCATTGTTGGGGTTTGTGTCCCGCATAGGGGAAAACTTGCCTAGTTCCAAGCGACGTTCCTGGCTGCTGGTTCCTCCTCATGAAGAGGCGGTGGAAGAGGCCCTTGGCAAGGATCCCGACGTTGTGGTTATCGATATGGTGGAGCTCGTTCTGCCAGAGGCAAATGCCGAGTCGGTGAAACGGCTACCCACAGTGGTGGAGATGGCGGTGGCGGCCGGCGGGCCGGAGGTGTTCCTGCAGGTGAACGCGAACCGGATGACTGAAGAGTTGGAGGCAGGAGTGCAACCGGGGGTGATCGGTGTTGTGATACCGCGATTGGAGTGGAAGGCGCAGGTACGCCAGGCAGATGCCGTCCTGAGCCGGCTGGAGGAGCGGCGGGGGATTGCTGCGGTAAGCTTGCAGGTGGTGGCGTCGCTGGATACGGCCCTGGGGAGTCACCGGGCTATGGAGCTGATTCAGTCCAGTCCGAGGATGTGGGGGGTGAGCCTTGGGAGGGTGGACCTGGTGATGGACTTGGGGCCGGGACCCGATGGGGAGTTTCATCTACTGCCGTTCCTTATGCAGCGGCTGATAATTGTTGCGGGAGCCGCGGGAGTGATGCCTTTGGGGGCGTGGTGGCGTCCGCCCGCGAGGGGGTTGATGGCATCGGCGAGGGACAGTTATGAGGCGGCGGTTAGAGGGAAGGCCATTGGATTTCGAGGGGCATTCTGCGTTTTGGGGGAACAGGTGAAGGCGCTTAACCGGGGGTTCGACGGGCAAGGTTGGGAGGAGAGTCTGTGAGTTCCGGCATGGTGCGTCGATCCGGTCTCACAATGCCGGTGAACAACCCTCGCTTCGTACAGAAAGCGTGGACGAGGGGTTGCGACTTCATCATCCTGGACCTAGAGGACTCGGTGCCGCCGGCGGAGAAGGTCCACGCCAGGACGCTCGTAAAGGACGCTATCTCCGTTGTCGCCAAGGGTGGGGCGGAGGTGTGGGTGCGGATCAATCATCATACGGTGCTGGAAGACCTGGAGGCGTCGGTGTGGCCGGGGCTGAAGCGGATCAATTACCCCAAGGCGGAGACGGCCCAGGAGATCTGGCTGGTGGACAGAATAATTTCGCGGCTGGAGTCGGAGCGGGGAATACCAGCGGGTCACGTGGAGATAGGGGCCAACGTGGAGACGGCTTTGGGGGTGGCCAACGCGCTGCAGATAGCCGCCGCGAGCCCGCGAATCACCGACTTTGGTGGAGGGGGAGGCTACGATATGTCGCGGGACCTGGGGGTGGAGATGTTCGTGGACTTGAACCAGTTCGTGTATGGGAGTGGAGAGCTGGAGTTGGCGGCGCGGGTGGCGAGACTGGAGGTCCACTCCACGCCGTATATGCCCAACATATCTGGGAGCGTCAGCGACGGCGACCACGCCTTTAGGGTGGCGGAGGCTACGCGGAAGCTGGGGTTCCGGATGGGTGGCGGGCTGCATCCCAACGTGGTAGGGCCGCAGAACCGAGGGTTTATGCCGACGATTGTGGAGGTGGCGGCGGCTCATCAGGTGTTGGAGTTGTACGATGAGGTGGTTGCGTCGGGAAAGGCATGGGCGGAGATTGGCGGAGTAGTTGTGGACTGGTACGAGGCGCGGCGGGCCCGGGATCTGTTGGAGTGGGCGGAGCTTTGCGACCGTCGCAACAGGGAGAAGAAAGACGCCGTTTCCAGGGTTGAGAGGGGCGGGGAAGCGCTGTGATTGACCTGGTGCGACGGACGAACCTGTTAGTGTCGCTGAGTTCGCTGGAGGGGGTCGACAGGGTGTGGCGTCTGGGTGCGGATGCGGTGACTCTGGACCTGCGGGATGTAACAACTGAAGCGCTCAGCCAGCAGGCGAGGAAGTGGATTCGGATTAGCATCGGGTTTGCCGCTTACGGCGGCGCGGAAGTGTTCATCGCCTTGGGGAAAGAGGACGTGGGGCGGCACCTGGAGGCAGGGGTGTGGCCGGGGATTTCTGGTGTTGTGCTATACGACGTGGACTCGGCAAAGGACGTGGGACGATTGCTGTCTACGCTTGAATGGATAGAAGTGAATCGAGGGCTTGGTAAGGGCTCGCTGGAGTTGATTCCCGTGTTGGAATCGGCGTCGGGGGTGTGGCACGCTAGGGAGATTGTGAAGGCCAGCGATCGGATTAGGCAGACGGTGTTGGACGAAGGCGTGCTGTGCGAGGACCTGAGAATCGTTCCGCAGGAGGAGATTGACGCGCTGGTGTACGCGAGGGGACGGGTGGTGGTTGAGGCCATCGCCGCCGGTGTGCAGCCCCTGGATTTACCGCATCCGGTGAGCACGCTTCCGCCCATGTTGTCCGAGGGCCAAATTCGAGAAGAGGGTGTGAGGGCGCGGAACCTGGGGTTCAAGGGAGCGCTGTTCTCCGAGCAAGACTGGGTTGCGCCGCTCAACACCGCTTTCAGTCCGACGGAGGAGCAGGTTGCCTACTATACGGAGGTGCGTCGGGTGTTCGCGGAAGGAGTGGCGCGGGGTACAGCGGCGGTGCCCTTTCAGGGGCGGATGATTGACGTTCCTGTGGACGAGTGGGCGAAGGACGTGCTGAGACGGGCGGAGCGGTGCCGCGAGCGGGACCGGCAGAAGTGGGAGGCGATGGAGAGGGAGGTGTGATGAGATGTTCACCTACACCCTTCGACAGGCTCAGGGTGAACGGGGGCAACCTGATTGTTAGTCCAGAGTGTACAACCGGGTAAGGGATTCAGGTGAGGGTGAGAAGAGCGTCGGCGGCTTTGACACCCCGGCCCTTGGGGAGGACTATCAGCGGGTTGACGTCGAGTTCGGGTTTGCGGTGGGCGAGGTCGACAGCCATTTGGGAAAGGGATAACAGGGTGTCAACCAGGGCGCCCGCGTCTGCTTCCGGCGCTCCTCTGAAGCCCTGCAGCAGGCAAGCTCCCCGAACTTCAGCAATCATCTCGCGGGCGTCGGTCTCTGTGATGGGAATGGCGCGCATGGCCACGTCCTTGTAGACTTCGGCGAAGACGCCGCCGATGCCGAAGAGGAGGATGGGGCCGAACTGAGGGTCCTGGGAGATGCCAGCGATGACTTCGACGCCGTCTTCTACCATCTCCTGCACGAGCACGGGCGCGCCTCTGGATTGGGGGGCGAAGTTAAGTCCGTTGGCAACGATTTCACCGTATGCGTGATGCAGTTCGTGGGGGGTTTGGATATTCAGCCGGACGACGTCGGCCTCTGTCTTGTGGGGTATGTGGGGGGTCTCCAGCTTGAGGACCAGGGGGAGTCCGATGGAACTAGCTGCTTCGAGGGCTTCCGGGATGTTCCGGGCTCGGACTTCCTTAGTGGATGGGATGCTCCAGTGGGATAGCAGCTTCTTGGCGTCGTATTCAGTGAGGGTGGTTGGGCCTTTGGGTAGGGCTGGATTCCCGCCTGCGCAGGAATGGCGGGAGGAGGTGGATGGGGGCTTGGTGTTAAGGGAGTTTCGTTGGCATTGGTGATAGCGGAAGAGGTCGCCGAGAGACTTGGCTGCGCGGCTGGGGGAGGTGAAGACAGGGACGTGGGCTTCTCTCAGCATGGCGAGGCCTTCCTCCGTATGGTCGCCGCCAGTGGATAGGAAGAGGACAGGCTTAGAGGTCCGGGACTTAAGGTCAATGACTAACCGGGCTTGAGAGGGCGTGCCGGCGGTGGCGATGAGGAGTGCTCCGGCCTGGGGTTCAATTTCCAGCAGGGCAAGAACGTCGGCGAACTCCTCGCGGCTGGCAACACCGGTGATGTCGGCAGGGTTGGCCGCCCAACCAAAACCTGCAAGGATTTCATTGATGCCATTGTTTGCGGCTTCGCTCAGAGGGGGAAGAGAGATTCCGGCGTTGCCCAGGTGGTCGGCGATGAGGGAACTGATGCCGCCGGAGTGGGATACGACGGCTACGCCTTCGGCGGTGGGAGGAGGAGCGTAAGCCAGGAGGTGGGCCGTTTGTATGAGGTCGTCGTAGTCTTCACAGCGGGTCACGCCGAACTGGCGGAAAACTGCGTCGTGGACTTCGTCGGAGCCGGTGAGGGCGGCGGTGTGGGATCGGGCGGCCTTCGCGCCTATGTGGGAGCGGCCCACCTTGATTAGTACGATTTTCTTGCCGAGACGGAGGGCTTTCCTAGCGGCGTTGAGGAACTTTCGGCCGTCGTTGAAGCCTTCGATGAAGCAGGCGATGTCACGGACGAGGGGTTC
>DAOUKX010000129.1:0-1564 GCA_034420855.1 Dehalococcoidia bacterium | reverse complement strand
CTCAGTCCAGACGCGCTGGCCTTCGGCCTGGGCCTGCTTGATCCGTTCCATGCCGAGGTGGGTGCTGAGGTGGACAACGTAGACGGGGCAGTTGGTGACGCCGCCCATCATGATGGCGCGGTTGATGGCTTCTTCTTCGGCCCAGTCGGGACAAGCGGTGGGGAAGTCGGTGGGGCGAACGCAGCCGTGGTCGATCAGATAGTTTTCCAGATAGTCGATGATGTTGCCGGACTCGCAGTGGAGCTGGACGATGCCGCCGCCCTTTGAGACGGTCTCCATCACCTCGCAGATGAAGTCGTCTGTGCACATACGGACCTGGTTCTTCTTGTATGACATGAACATCTTGAAGGAGGTGACGCCCATTTCCAGGGCTTCAGGAAGGCTTTTGAGGATGTAGGGACGGTTGTTGAGGATGTAGTGGAAGGCGAAGTCGATGACGGCGGTGGACTCGATTTCCTCGCGGTGGCGGTTGATGGCAGCGGGGAGGGTCTCCTCGGCCTCGACGTCGTAGGTGCCGAAGGGGAGAAGGGTGGTGAGGCCGGCGTGGGCGGCGGCAATGGAGCCGAGCTCGTAGGAGTCGCAGCGGTCAAGGTGGACGTGGCAGTCTATGAGTCCGGGGAGGACGAACTTGCCGGAGGCGTCGATATAGCGGTCTGCGGGGGGGAGAAGGTGTTCGGGGCCGATGGCGGCGATCTTCTCGCCGGAGATAGCTATGGCGGCGTCAAAAACGTCGGATGAGGTTACGACTTTGCCGCCTGCGATGATGGTGTCTACTCGGGTGTCTGCCATGGTGTGCCTCCTGGATAGTTGTGGGTATTATAGGGGAGAATGGACGGGGGTTCACCCCCCGATTGTGGCGTTGACCAGTGTGGGGTAGGGCCGCGCAGGGGTTGTTGGATGATGAGAAGGCGGATTTCAAACTCGCCCCTAAGTTGGGTGGGGACTTCACCCTCACCTCCCTTCTCTCCCAGGACGGGAGAGGAGGGAAGAAGATGGATTCCCTCCTTCACGGGAATGGGGGTTTGTGTTGAGGGGAAAGAGGATTGGGTGCGCTTGCATATCGGGGCAGTTTGGCTTAAGTTCTTTGGGCGCCGCGTTGGGACGAGAGGGGAAAAGGATGAATTGGATGGGGAATGGACGAAAGCAGCTTAGAAGATAGAAGGCAGGTGGTGGACGCCGGAGAGGCAGGTGATCAAGTCGTCTCTCTCAATGGCGGTGTAGCTGATATGGGTGGCGGCAGGGTTGATGGGCCGGATAAGAAGGGGATTTCGGGGGTGTTGGGCTATGTGAACTTCAGCGTGCTGGCCTTCGGGATTGCGGCCATTTCGACCAGCCTGGGCTACATAATACTGCCGCTGCGGGTGTTGGACGTGGCGGACGAGTCGTTAAAGAACACTTACTTGGGGCTTCTTGGCGCTATCGGGATGGGCGGCGCGATGGTGATTCAGCCTTTGGTGGGATATCTGAGCGACAAGACGAGGTGGGGATGGGGACGGAGGAGGCCGTACATTGCGTTGGGATCCCTGGTGGCGACAGGGTTGATGGTTGGGGTGGGGGCGGCGGT
>DAOUKX010000128.1:0-19010 GCA_034420855.1 Dehalococcoidia bacterium | reverse complement strand
TGGGTGCATGCGGAACAGGTGGAGGCCGAGGGGGCCGCGGGGATTTTAGCGTCGGCGTGCGGTATTGTGGTGCCGGGGGGGTTCGGGTCGAGGGGGGTGGAGGGGATGATTTCGACGGCGCAGTACGCGCGGGAGAACGGTATTCCGTACCTGGGGTTGTGTCTAGGGTTACAGGTGATGGTTGTGGAGTTCGCGCGTAATGTACTGGAGCTAAAGGGGGCGCATTCCTACGAGGTGGATCCGGACTGCACGGACCCGGTGGTGCATTTTATGCCGGAGCAGCGGACTGTGACGGATATGGGAGGTACGATGCGGCTGGGAAATTATCCGTGCGTTCTGGTGGAGGATAGCCTTGCACACCGGGCATACGGGGAGGCGGAGGTATGGGAGCGTCACCGGCACCGGTTTGAGCTGAATAATGACTATCGCGAACGTCTGGAGGGCGCAGGGATGAGGGCAAGCGGGCTTTCGCCGGACCGGAGACTGGTGGAGATTGCGGAGGTGGAGGAGCACCCGTTTATGCTGGGGGTGCAGTTTCATCCGGAGTTCCGGTCGAGGCCGCACCGCCCGCACCCACTGGTGAGCGAGTTTGTGGGGACGGCGATGCGGACTCTACGGGAAGGGAGTCAGCCCTCGCTGCCGCTGGGGGAGGAGACGTTGACGATTCGCCGGAGGCCGCCGCATTTCAACGGGGGGAATCTGATGGGTGAGAGGATATGAAGCTATTTGTAGATACGGCAGACGTGGACGAGGTGCGTCGGGCCGCTCGGTTGGGGGTGGTGTCCGGCGTGACGACGAATCCTTCGCTGGCGGCGCAGGCGGGGGTGTCGGGGATGGAGGGGTACCGGTCGGCGGTTGCGGAGATCGCGTCGATTGTGGACGGGCCGATTTCCATTGAGGTGGTGAGTGAGGACGTGGAGGGGATGATTACGGAGGGGAAGGAGTACGCGACATGGGCGCCTACGCCGTGGGTCAAGCTACCGAGTACGGCGGCAGGGTTCGAGGCGATGAAGGCGCTTTCGGATGAGGGGATTGAGATCAACCAGACTCTGTGCTTTTCGGTGAACCAGGCGCTGCTTGGGGCGCAAGCGGGAGCAGCGGCGGTGAGTCCCTTCGTAGGGCGCGTAGATGACACTGGGCAGCGAGGGATGGACCTGGTGAAGGAGATTGTGTCGATTTATCGGATTTACGGAATCAGTACGCAAGTTTTGGCGGCGAGCATACGCCACCCGCTACACTGCGTGGAGGCAGCAAGGGCGGGGGCGCATATTGCGACGGTGCCGTGCGCAGTACTGGAGCAAATGGTGAAGCACCCGCTGACAACGGTGGGGGTTGAGCGATTTCGCCATGACTGGGAGAAGGCTAGCGGTGGCTGAGGCGGCGGACCGGCGAGTCCCAGCGGCGTAAAAAATTTTTGGAAAGAATGTGATCCAATTGTCCCCTAAACCTACGTTAGACGTATCAGAGTTAGAGAGAAAGAGTAAGGAGGAGTTGCTGGCCATTGCCCAGCAGATGGGCATGGAAAACGGCAACCAGCTGACGTCCCTCCGCAAGGAGGACGTGGTGGTGCGGATTGCCCACAGGTTCCCGGACCAACACCGGCTGAGAGGGTCGGGGGTACTGGAACTTATGAGCGACGGATACGGGTTCCTGCGGCATACGGGCTTGAAGCCGGGGCCCGGGGACATCTACGTGTCGCAGTCGCAGATACGGCGGTTCGGACTGAGGTGCGGGGATACGGTGGCGGGAGGCGTACGTTCGCCCAAGGGCGGGGAGCGGTACTTCGGGATGACGCGGGTGGATACGGTTAACGAGCTCACTCCGCCAAAGGCCCGGTCGAGGCCGACCTTCGAGGAGTTGACGCCCGTCTTTCCCGATGAACAGATTACGCTGGAGACAACGCCGGATAACCTGACGACGCGGATGATTGATCTATTTGCGCCCATCGGCCGCGGCCAGCGGGGACTTATCGTGTCGCCGCCCAAGGCGGGGAAGACGACGATATTGAAGCACGTGGCAAGCGGGGTGACGGCTAACTTCCCGGACATCCATATCATGGTGGTGCTCATCGGGGAGCGGCCGGAGGAGGTGACGGACATGCGCCGCTCAGTGAAAGGGGAGGTCTTTGCCTCCACCTTCGACGAGTCGGTAGAGGACCAGGTACGGCTTGCGGACCTCTCGCTGGACCGAGCGAAGCGACTGGTGGAGTCCGGCAAGGACGTGCTGATTCTCATGGACAGCATCACCCGGGCCACGAGGGCCTACAACCTAGCGCTGCCCACCAGCGGGCGCACGCTTTCGGGCGGCATCGATCCGGTGGCGCTCTATCCGCCCAAGAAGTTCTTCGGAGCGGCCCGGAACGTGGAGTTCGGGGGCAGCCTGACCATCATCGCCAACTGTCTGGTGGACACGGGTAGTCGGATGGACGAGGTGATTTACGAGGAGTTCAAGGGCACGGGAAACATGGAGCTTCACCTGGACAGGAAGCTGGCGGAGAAGCGCATCTTCCCGGCCATAGACATCGGCCGAAGCAGCACCCGACGCGAGGAGTTGATGTTCGACGCGAAGACGGTGAAGAACATCTGGCTGCTGCGACGAATCGTGGGCCTGCTAGTGCAAGAGTCGGGTAACTTCACCGACGGCATCGAGCGGATACTGGAACGACTCTCCCAAAGCAAGAGTAACGCTGAATTCCTCGCGCGGCTGGCCAAGGATCCCAGCTAATGCGCACAGGACTCTGGAGGCATTGACGGAAATGGCACTGAAAACGAATCACGGAATGAACGTGGTCATTGGAGAAGGTAACACCAGGGTGTTGCTGGGTTGCACACACCAACGAGGGCTTCTCTACATGGTGCCGGCAGAGAAGAGCTGGGTGTGCACGGCAGATATGCTGCCCGGCCACGCGCTGGCGGGATTTCTGGGAGAACTTACTGCCCGCGGTGACCCAGAGATTGAGGAGATGATGCAGCGTTGGGGCATCTACTTCCGGCAGATGCCGCTGGACCAGTCCCAGGGCTAGCGAACCAGGCGGACGAAGGCGAGCTTAGCTGCTTTCGGGGATGGGGCGGTCGTCCTGCTGGCTAGCCAGGTGTGGCCTGGGTTGAGGGTCGATGGCAGGAGCAGGCTGGGCCGGAGTCTCCACCTCTTGGGGAGACTCCTCCGTTTCATCCTCTAAAACGGGTTCTCTACCATCGAACAGGGCCTGCAGGTTGTCACCTTCCACGGACTCGTGCTCAATGAGGAATTCGGCAATGGCAGTGAGCCTCTCCCTGTTTTCTTCAATGATGGTCTCGGCCTTCTCCTTGGCGGTGGTTATCAGGGCCCTAACTTCCTGGTCTATCTCTTCAGCCAGCTTCGAGCTGTAGTCCTGCTCTTCGTGGATCTCCCTGCCGAGGAAGACCAGTTCCTGGCGGCGGCCCAAGGTACGGGGCCCCAGCTTGTCGCTCATGCCATACTGCTTGACCATTCTCTGGGCAATCTGAGTGGTGCGCTGCAGGTCATTGCTGGCGCCGGTGGTCATTTCGCCGAAGACGATTTCCTCTGCGGCCCTGCCCCCCAGGGCCGTGGCCATCATGTCTTCGAACTGCCCCTTGGTCCACAGATAGCGGTCGCCCTCCGGCAATAGACGGGTGTAACCGCCCATGGCGCCACGGGCGACGATGGATATCTTGTGCACCTTGTCGGCTTTGGGCAGCTTGAAGGCAACGATAGCGTGGCCAGCCTCGTGGTAGGCCGTCATGGCCTTCTCTCTGTCGCTGATGACGCGGCTCTTGCGCTCCGGGCCTGCGATCACCCGGTCAATGGCTTCTTCGAACTCGGATATGCCAATGAGCTTCTTGTTTCGGCGGGCGGCCAGCAGAGCGCCTTCGTTGACCAGGTTGGCCAGGTCAGCGCCGCTAAAGCCGGGGGTCTCCTTGGCGATGACGTCGAGCTTCAGGTTGGGAGCAAGAGGCTTGCCCTTGGAGTGGACCTTCAGGATGGCCTCGCGGCCCTGGACCTCCGGCAGGTCCAGGACGACCCTTCTATCAAAACGACCGGGTCGCAGTAGGGCCGGGTCCAGGATGTCGGGGCGGTTGGTGGCGGCAATGACGATGATGTTTGTGCCGGTCTCGAAGCCGTCCATCTCAACCAGAATCTGGTTGAGGGTCTGTTCCCGCTCATCGTGACCACCGCCAAGGCCAGCGCCGCGGTGACGTCCTACGGCGTCTATCTCATCTACGAAAACGATGCAGGGAGAGTTGCGTTTGGCCTGGTCGAAGAGGTCACGCACCCGGGCTGCGCCGACGCCTACGAACATCTCGACGAACTCGCTGCCGCTGATGGGGAAGAATGGAACGGCGGCTTCACCGGCAACGGCCCTCGCCAGCAGGGTCTTGCCGGTTCCGGGGGGGCCTACGAGGAGAACGCCCCTGGGAATGCGGGCTCCGAGGGAGAGGAACCTGTCAGGGTTCTGGAGGAATTCCACCACTTCCTGGAGTTCGGCCTTCGCTTCGTCGGCGCCGGCAACGTCGGAAAAGCTGACCGTGGGCCGGCTGGTGAGAATCATCTTGGCCTTGCTGCGGCCAAAGTTCATGGTCTGGTTGCTGCTTCCCTGGGCCTGGCGCATGAGTAGGATAATCAGAGCGCCGAAGAAGATGAGGGGAAGGAAGTTGATCAGCAGGCCGAGGTTGAACCCGCCTGAGCCTTTGAAGAACACGGGAACGCTGCCCGGGATGTGCTCGGTGATGTCCGTGCCTTCACCGATTCGGCTGTTTACCTCACCTCCGTTTATGGTGAAGACCTTGAGGGATTCACCCTTCACCTCGATTTTCGTGACTTCACCCTCATTGGACATGCGCACGACCTCGGTGAAGGAGACATCTTCGGAGCCTCCGAGGCCGGGAACGACGATAAAGAAGATTGAGGCGACGGCGACAATTATCAGAAGATAGATGAGGCCGCTTCTCAACCACTTTCTATTGCTCATATCAGCGCCAATCCGTCTGTCGGTTTGGGAATGTTTTCCTTGGGAAACTTTGGAAGCCGAAGGCGATTTATCCGTATATTCATACTACGTTAAAACGGCCAAGAAAGCAAAGTTTGTCTCACGAATTTATACGAAGAATAGCTGCAAAGAGTTCCCTCAGTGTCATTCAAACCGGGCCTCGTCGTCTTCGTTGGGCACGCAGATCCTCACATTGGGGAGTGCCGTAAGCCTGCAGTTGTTCTAGCATACGGGCCTGGCCAGCGCCCCCGGAGCGACCTTGCGTTTCAGCCAGCGGCCATCGTAGGAACTGCCCTGCAAGACGCCATTATCTACCATAACCTTGCCCCGAAGCATGGTCATAACCGGGTAGCCTTCGCATTCGAAACCTTCCCAGATGCTGTAGTCGGAATCGGCGTGCAGGTCATCCAGGGTGAGTGTCTTGCGGACGGAAGGATCTATCAGGACGATGTCGGCGTCGCTGCCTGGCGCAATGACGCCCTTCTGGGGATAGAGGCCCAGGATCTTGGCGGCATTCGTGGCGATAACGTCGGCGAACCTGGTCAGAGACATGCCGCTCTGAGAGACAAACTTGGTGAAGGACACGGGCACCCTGGTCTCGATACCGTTGTGACCGCCACAGACGGACTCGATGGTCTGGCCCCAGAACTTCACGTCCTTATAGGTAGTGTATTCGTCGGTGGCTGTGGTGGAAATCCGGCCATCCTCAAGGCCGAGCTTTAGGGCGTCTCTATCGGAAGCGTACTTTATTGCGGGGTAGGTGTGTATCTTGGTGCCGTTGGGCTTCCTGTAATCGTCGCAGGTGAACTCCAGGTAATTGTGGAGAGCCTCGCCGTAGACGGGCAGGCCGCGGCTTCTGGCCTCTCCGACGGCAATGACGCCCTCCTTGGCAGTGACGTGGACGAAGTAGATGCCCACCTCGGCGTGTTCCGCCATGCGGATGACCTTGCGGAAGGACACATCCTCGGAGATATTGCTGTGGACCAGGTGAAGGTTGTAGCCCTGGTCCCTGCCTTCCCGTTTTAACTTTTCTTCCATATAGGTGACCATGTCGTCGTCTTCGGCGTGGACAGCCATAATGCCGCCCCGCTTGCCAACTTCCTGGAAGATTGCCTGCAGGTGGCCGTAGGGGACACGCCCGGCGAAGGTGGTGAAGATCTTGAAGCTGGCCTGGCCCGCCTGCACGGCCTCGCCGATTTCGCCGATGGTTTTGGGGCTGACCTCGCCAGCCAAGATGTGATGGTAGGCGTAGTCGGTGTAGGTGTGTCCGTCGAAGGCCAGCTTTCGGGACTCGAGCTCCTCCATGATAGACTCTTGCCCCTCCATCTCCTCGGGCGAGTTGGGCAGGGAGCCGGAGAAATCCATGAGGGTGGTGACACCGCCGAAGGCTGCGGCACGGGTAGCCGCTTCCGGTGGCTGGGTGAACACCTCTGGTCGACCCGCCCAGCGTTCAGGGACCGGGATGCCGATGTGGGTGTGAGGCTCGATGCCGCCGGGGAATACTATCTTGCCAGTAGCGTCGATGACACGGGCGGCATCATCCGTCAGGAGGCCGGGATGGGAGAGGGCGGCGATCTTTCCGTCCTGGATGGCAACGTCCATCAGGTTGGATCCCTGGGGTGTAACCACCGTGCCGCCTTTGATGATTGCGTCCAACATATTGCCACCTCCGAAGCAAGGTTGAGGGAATTATAGCAGGCGACGCCGACAAAGCCATTCCCTCCTCACCAACCGGCGGGTTTTCTTATAACTCCAACTTCGTCCGAGGGCGCGCCCGGGAGTTGGCTCCGCCGTAGGTGACTCTTCCAAAAACGCCTCATATATGTGGCAACATTTGACAGGTTCTTACGACTGGATTTTCTGCGGTACGGATTCACCAGAGTGCCCCTCAGGCCAAGGGAATCCCTTACGTATTCCATGGCACCTGCGAAGTCCGCGTCGTTGGAGATGATGACTGCCTGCTGGTAGTCGCCGTTAAAGCCATCCACCAAGAGGCGGGTGGCGAGGTTCACGTCGGATCCCTTCTCTTCAAAGTTCCTGACCAAGGCACTAGTTGGTAGACCTGTAACTCTAAACGCTAGCCTTCGATGCTTTACACCAGAACGAAAGGTGCCATAGAAGATCTTTAGGTCAGGAAGGGTATTTAGGGCACATAGATATGTGAGTTGACGTCGCGGCTGACCTAGGTTTTTAGGCCGTGTGAGGAGTCGAGAAGTAAAATAGCAGATTTGGTGAATAGTGTCCTTGGTAAATAACCCCTGACACAACTTATGAAAATCAAGCCATCTAAACGGCCCGTCCTTCAAGGCGCGATAATAGAGATTGAACCCGTCAATGTAGATGTTGGTTATCAACTATAACTCCCCAACAAAGACACAGACCGCCTTGTGGAGCGGTCTCGACCCTACCGTCGAATCGATAGGGGGGATAGGGAACATACCATGGAAACGCCCGTACGCCAATCGGTCTAGTGACCCATATCTATGGCGGATCCAACAGCCGTCAACTGTGGTGGTTTGTCTTGACACTGAAGATTGGCCTCATTACCATTAAGTGTCCAGGCCGAGGTAGCTCAGCGGTAGAGCAGCGGACTGAAAATCCGCGTGTCGTTGGTTCGATCCCGACCCTCGGCACCACGGGACGTAACTCGTTTGCAGGCGGAAGTGGCTCAGTGGTAGAGCATCTCCTTGCCAAGGAGAGGGTCGTGGGTTCGAATCCCATCTTCCGCTCCATCCTCTATTACGTATTCCGTTCTTCATGAATTGTTGACATCCCTAACCTCAATGGTTAGTCTTCTTGCCCAAGTGCGACATTCCAGATAATCGGATGTATGGCGAAGGAGGCTATAGATGCCGTTACTTCTCACGGATCGGGAAGTTAACCAGTTGATGACCATGCAGGACTGCGTGGGAGTTATGGAAGACATGCTGGACCAGGCTCATCGCGGCAATGCGTGGCTCACACCTCGATCACACATCCGAACGCCGCAGGGATACCACCATATTATGCCCGGAGCCGTTCTAGACAGCGGCGTAGTTGGTTTGAAGGTATATACCGCCCGCTTTCCGGGCGGTTCCCGGTTTTTGACCGTGCTGCACGACAGCGAGACGGGGGATCTGCTGGCGCTGCTACAGGGCGGGCGCTGCTCCCAGCTCCGCACGGGCGCCATCAGCGGCGTGGCAAGCAAGCACATGGCCCGGGAGGACGCTTCGGTGGTCGGCATCATCGGCACGGGGGCTCAGGCCCGCGCGCAGTTGGAGGGCACCTGCGCCGTACGCAACATCACATCGGTCAGGGCCTTCGACATCATTCCAGAGAAGGCGGAGCAGTTTGCTGCGCAGATGTCCGACCTGATCGACATAGAAGTGACGGCGGCGGAGAGCGCCCAGGCCTGCGTCGAGGGCGCGGACATAGCAATTACAATGACCACCTCTCCCAACCCGGTGCTTTTCGGCGAGTGGCTGGAGCCAGGGATGCATCTCAGCATCATGGGCTCCAACCACTGGACTCGCCGCGAGGTGGACAACGACGTTATCAGCCGCGTGGATACCATTGTGGTAGACAACCTGGAAGAGGCAAAGAGGTACAGCGGCGACCTTCTTTTCAGCATCGACCAGGGTCTGGTCCGGTGGGAGCAGGTGCAGGAACTGGCATCGGTAGCCGCCGGACAGTCATTCGGACGCCCTTCCAACGACAGCGTAACGATGTTCAAGTCCCACGGAATCGGCGTCAGCGACGTGGCTGCCGCCGCCTTTGTCTACAAACGAGCCAAGGAGGAGGGTCTGGGGTCTAAGATACCCCTGAACCCTTAGGCTACTTTTATTTTTGCAACTCCCTGGCGTGAAAAATGAATAGTATGAGCAACGACATCCGAACCATATTCCGCATTTCTACTTAATAAATTGGGAGAAACCTCGTGAACAGTGACCCGTCCCAGCAGGACGAAGGGCCACCTATTGCCCTTCCCGGCCCCGTAATCAATCCCGCCTTCAACTGTCAGTTAGACCGGCTCGTGGCCCTTGGCAGGCAAGGGCAGAGCGCAGACAGCCTTCTCTTCAATCCTTCCGAACAGTGGCTCATCGATAATATCCGCGTCTTCCAAGACCTGCCCGCAGAGGAACGGGAGGGCCTGATGAAGGAAGTGGCGGAAGTGGTCCGGGAAGGAGAGGAGGCCAACGCACAGGGTAAAGCCGCCGCTAAGGTGTGGCCTGAGACGGTATTAAGGCTGGACAACGGCGGACTGGCTTTCTTCAGCCAGCTGGGAGTGGCCAGAAGGCCGGACCTGACGCAGTATTTCATTGACGGCTTTTCCCGGAATCGGGACGCTCTCGCCTTCACGGAGGAGAGCCAGGCGCTGTTTACGGACGTGCTGGAGATCATCATTGACGAGATGGGCCGCCGGTTCGATACGGGAGACGGGATTCTCCAGACGGACAGGCGCATCTGTGACGCACCGGGACGGTCTTTCCACGCCCGCCAGATTCTTTTTGGCACTAGGTATTTGCAGCTGCCACTTATGTGGAGGCAGCTTACTTTCGACCTTCCGCAGGGAGAGCTTACGGAGGAGCCGGACATCCTTGAAGTATCCATTCCCAACTGGCTTGACGACCTGAGCCTGCCCGAAGACCTGAAGGACCGCATCAAGGAGGCAGGACTGACCCAGCTGGTATTCAAGGCCCCTACCAAGGGGCTTTCTCTTCACTTGGGGTTCGACTACATGGGCGAGCACAAAATGGGGCCGCTTTCGATAGCGATGTTCAAGGTGAAGGAGTCCGAGGGCTTGGCCATACAGGCTGCGCTGAGCATGGTGCGGATCAGGACTCTGGGCGGAGAGATGACGAACTCGGCGATGATTACGCTGGGGCCGTCTCTCCACGGCAAGAGTACGCTCACAATTATGATTGAGCTCGCGAACAGCGAGACTGCTTCACTGCTTGGATTGAAGCCGGACCCGCAAGAGGGCGTGTTCCCGATGAACGACGACATCGTTCTTCTGCAGCAGTTGCCCGAGCCGATTGTAACCGAGAGGGGCGGCAGGAAGGTTGAGGTGCCCTACGGCATCGACGGCACGGAGAACAACCTGTACGCCGTGCCCTTCGGTCTCACCCGGGACGACGATCCGATAACCTACGACGTGTTGCGGGGTTCGCCGGACTTTCCGAACCCGCTGGAGATC
This sequence comes from Dehalococcoidia bacterium, assembly GCA_034420855.1. GTDB lineage: Bacteria > Chloroflexota > Dehalococcoidia > Lucifugimonadales > JAPULR01. The sequence goes on along the minus strand of DAOUKX010000128.1, from coordinate 8,847 downwards.
CTGGAGAACGTGCCGGTGGACCACGAAAGCGCCGTGCCCAAGTACGACGAGAACCCCGTCCGCAACATGCGCATGATTCTTTCAAGGGAGCGACTGCTGGAGCGCAAAGGCGCCGGCAACGTGCTGAAGAACATCACCGGCGGCAAGACCGCGAACTCAGTCCACGTACCCATGGAGCACACGGACAGGGTCTTCTGGCAAGCGGTGATGCGCCAGAACACGGTGGTCGCGCCGCTGCGGAAGCTGAAACTGGAACAGTACATCCGTGTGCTGATGTATGGGGAGGCGGTACAGATGGGCGCCGCTACGGGCGCCATCGGACAGCCCTACGTAGAGTACTTCTCAGACCCGTTCATCATCGGGTTGGAAGACGAGAATGCCAACATCATGTACCAGGTGCTGAAGCAGATGGCCGACGGCGGGCTGCCCCAGTACTACTACGTGTTCAACACGGGCGGGGTGGGCGCTGATTCCAACGAGGAGGCCAGTGGCGAGAACTATAAGAAGATCCCGCGGGAACTGACTCTTGGTCTTCAGGAGGCGCTGCTGAGGGACGCGGTGAAGTTCGAGTACGATCCGATAATCGGCTCCGACACGGCAGTCGCCATCGTCAATGCCGATGGCGAAGAGGTGCTCGACCTGAGGGAGGAGTGGCTTCCCCGCTCCATCTACGGCGAGGAGGAGTATGACCGTCGGATTGTGGAGCTCCGCAAACGCCGCTTCTATGGCCGGGACGAGAACGACAAGGCGGGCATTCTGCGCTACACCAAGGTGATTGATGAGCTAATCGACCTGCGAGAGATTCCGACGCCCACCAACGAGCGAGAGCTGACCTGGCTTCTCTCCTACTGCTGGCACGTAGACCGGGCCTACAGCTCCCTGGAGGAGTTTATGGACCACCGGGCCGAGGGATCACAGCCCAAGGACGAAACGCTGCGGGCCTTAGGTGAGAAGTACCGGGACGGCCTGAGGCGTGGTCTTGAGCTCAGTGCGGAGACTGACAAGCTTGTGGGGGATCTGGGCATTTCCTAAGGATGTACAGCGTCCTCCAGAACTCCGGCCTTCAACTCCACAATTGCCACGCTAACGCTGCGATTTCCAGACCAACGAGGTGACTCCGTGACCAAACTTGAACCTATTTCCGACGAAACCCTGGAGGTCCTTCGCCAGATACCTACCCAGACTCTCATCGACGGTCTGTGGGTGAAGGGATGGCCCATGTCCTTCATCCACGGGGCGAAGCCCCTGCAGTTGGGACAGCACATGGCGGGACGGGCGGTAACGCTGCGCTTCGTGCCCCATCGTCCCGACCTGGCCGCGGACAAGCCCAAGAAAGAGCAGTCGGCGGAGTACGTGGCCTTTGAGCTATGCGGGCCCGGCGAGGTGCTGGTCATCGACGCAATGGGCTGGGAATTCAGCTCCGTCGGTGGAGACATCAAGTTCCTGCGTCTCAGGCAGCGGAACATCGGCGGTCTGGTTACGGACGGGGCCGTCCGGGACACGGTGGCGCTGAGGGAGTACGGCTTCCCCGTTTATTCGGCGAACAGCACCGCCAAGCAGGGGCCTGCGGAGTTCTGGCCCTGGCAGGTGAACGACGCCATCCAGTGCGGTCGCGTTCTTGTGCGTCCGGGGGACGCCATCGTCGGAGACGACGACGGCGTGGTAGTGGTGCCTAACAGCGTGGTGGACGAGGTAATTGCCATTGCCCATCAGCGGGAAGAGGTGGAGGAGGTAATCAAGGAGCAGTTGATCGCGGAGCAGTGCTCACCGGGCAAGTATTATCCCTTCAATGACGCCACCTGGAAGCTGTACGAGGAGAAGACGGGGAAGAAGCCGCCTATCTAGCCTCCGTCTGCCATCAGACGCCCGTACCCCTTGACGGGCGACCACAGGCCCAACCTTCGCAGGACGGCCCAGATGGTTGCCTGGTTTACCGTTATCACCGGTCGTTCCAAGCGATCTTCGATCTTCTGGACAACCTCCAGAGCGCGCCACGCGGTACCGGGAACGAACACCGCGTCGGCATCGTCGTCAACTGTATCGCATACAAAGGACGCTATGTGCTCCGGGTCCTGGTCGCCGATGGTTGCGTCCATGGTGCGGTGCTGCATACCGGTCTCACCCAGGGCAGAAACGACCTGGAAACCCTGGCTTTCCATCAGGGGAGTCAGACGTTCACGGAGCAGGAAGTTACCGTAGGGCCCGACAATGCTAAGACGCCGCGCACCGACGTATCGCAGGGCCTCAAGGGATGCGGCAACCGTCGTGACAGCGGGTAGGCCGCTGGCCTCGGTTATCCGGCGGGAGAGCTTACCGTCATATTCGACGGAGCCGGAGTGGTAGGTGCCGCTGGTGCAGCAGTAGGCGATGATGTTCAGGTTGGCGCTGGCCAGGTAGCGGACGCCCCGCTCGAGGTCGTCGTTCATTTTCAGGAGATAGGAACCGTCGCCGCCGCCTTCCGGGGTTGCTGCCCCGTTCCACATTCGCTCAGTGTGGAAGGTGACGCCGGAAGGGATGAGGGAGGCGAAGTCGGGTTCAACCACCTGATTGGTGGAAGGCACGAGGACTCCGATGCGAATGGGTCTAGCCATTTTTTCTTTCCCTAAACATCAATTGCAGGTCTAACAACACCGCTTCCTCGGTCGCTACTGGTCCGATTCGCGTTCGTTCCAGCGCGGATAGGAGCCGAAGACGCGGAACATGGAACAACGCTTCTTCAATGCGCCTATGGCTTCCTTCACGGCCGGTTCTTCGCGGTGCCCGGTAACGTCCACAAGGAAGATGTACTCACCGAGGTGGTGCTTGGAGGGGCGGGACTCCACCTTGGCGAGGTTAATGTTGCGGCGGACGAACTCCCCAAAAGCTTCGTATAGCAGGCCGGGCTTGTCTTCGGCGAAGGAGAAGCAGAGGGAAGTCTTGTCCCATCCCGTGGGTTCGCTGTCGCGGTCTGCCAAGACGACGAAGCGGGTGACGTTGGAGTCGTTGTCCTGGATGTTCTTGGCCATGACACGGACGTTGTTGAGGGCGGCGGCGCCATAGGGTGCGATGGCAGCAGAGGCGTGGTTGCTCTCCTTCATGTCGGCCACGGCGGCGGAGGTGCTCAGGGAGGCGACAAGCTGGGCCTTGGGAAAGCAGCGCTCCAGGAACTCCCGGCACTGGCCGAGGGCCTGGGGATGGGAGTAGACGACCTCGATGTCCGACAGCTGGGTATCGGGCGTCACCAGCAGGCAGTGTTCGATGGGCAGGACAAGCTCCCTACGAATGAAGAGTCCGGTCTGGGTGATGAGGATGTCCAGGGTCTCGTTCACAGACCCCTGAAGGCTATTCTCAATGGGGACAACACCTTCGTCGGCGATGCCGGATTCGACGGCGAGGGCCACCCCGTGAATGCTGGTGAAGGAGTGAAGAACGGCGTCGGGCTTGTACAGGTGTACCGCCTGCTCGGTAAAGGTGCCCGCCGGGCCCAGATAGGCAACGGAGCCGGACACTACGTCGCACCGGTGAGAGTTTCGTAGAGGGCCTGCTCCTCGTCCAGGACGGTCACGGCTATAACCTCGTCACCCGCCTGGAGGACCAGGTCCTCTTCCGGGAGCCTTGGGCCGGCCTGCTTGACTACAAGGGTGATGAAACTGTTGGGAGGCATTTCCACGTTGCCGATCGTACTTCCGACAACGGAGGCGTCCTCCGGGATAGACAGGGCCACTATGTCCATGCCGTAGGTCTGGAGGTTCAATAGGTGCATGAAGGCACGGCTGGGAACGGCCTCTTCGATGTTTGAAAGGATGAGGTGGGTGCTGTTGATAACCCTATCCACGCCCAGAAGCCGGAACAGGCCGGCGTGGGATGGATGTTTGATGAGGCCGATGGCGGTGGGTGTCTTGAACAGGTGCTTGGACATCTGGCACACGGCCAGGTTTGTCGCATCATCGCCGGTAACGCCAATTACCAGATCGGCCCGTTCGGCGCCCGCCTCTCGAAGGACGTCGGGGGAGGACCCGTCACCCTGGACGAAAGCCGCAGCCATTTCGTGGGACGCGCTCTCCAAGGCCATCGGGTCCTGGTCGATGACTGTAATTTCGTGGCCCACGGTCAGCAGGGCGCGGGTCAGGTTGAAGCCGACGCGGCCGCATCCAACAACTATTATATACATCAGCCAGCGTCCTCCTCGTCATCCAGCACGGCTTCGGTCAGGGAGTGGGTGGAGCTCAGGACGTTAATCCCCAGCCCCCTGTAGACCTGGGCCTTGGACACCTCGCCCACGTGGCAGAGGGCGCGGGGCACGTTGAAAATGTTGGAAGCAATCTGGGCGGCCATAGCGTTCAGATTGTCGTCCCAGGAGAGCGCAATGACCATGTCGGCGCGTTCCACTCCGGCCCTGCGCAAATTTTCCATGAGATTGTCACCGCCCGAAAGCACGTAGCCCGGGACGCTGGGGTTTAGCTGGTAGGGACGTCGCTCGTGGTCGTCCAGCACAACCACCTGATGTCCCTGTCTGGCCATGGTGGCAGCCACGTGGCGGACAAGATTGCCGCTGCCCAGTAACAGTACGTGCACGTCTCTATCCTCCCTGCAGCGACGAAGATTGGGTGCCGCTGCGCCAAAGAATAACGGGACATCGGGCGTTGCGCAGCACATAGTCGGCGGTGGTGCTCATTCGAAATCCCGCAGGGTTGTTTCCGTAGTCGACGCCCATAATTATCAAGGTAGCGGGAATGTTGGCCGCCTCCTGAACAATAGCCGGACCAGCCTCGCGGGCCTGGACAATCTCACCCTGCAGGGACAGCCTTCCTGAAATGGACAGGTGCTCAATTTCGGCTAGGGATTCTTCCCCCCTCAGGATCTCCTCTCCAACTTCGGCGTCCAGTGGATACTTCAACTGCATCTCAATTACGTAGATGGCGTGGATCCTCCCCCGTCCTCCCTGCACGAAAGACCGGGCCAATTCCAACACATCCTCATAGCCGTGGGCCCGGTTGACGGGAAGGAGAATTCTATGTTCGTCTTCCAAGGCTAGTCTCGCACTATGCCGGGGGAGAAATACGCTTCAACTGATGCCATTGATTCCCTCAGCCGCTATCGGGTGGCGAGGTGGAATTTGCCCACCTGCTCGGCGTTTCCCGCAACCACGAGAATATCGCCGGGCATGATGGCTTCGTCCTTGGAGGGAACCAAAACACACTCCCTACCCCTCCTGATGGCGAGGACGGCCAGGCCATACTTGTCCCTGGGCCCGCTGAGGCCGGCCTCTTCGAGAGTCCGTTTTACGATGTTGTCGGGCGGCCTCATCTGGGTGATGCCGTAGTCGGAGGCGAGAAACATGTAGTCGATAACGCCGTCGTGGAACTCAAGGTGGGCCATGCGGCGGCCCGTCTCTTCCTCCGGATGCACCACCCTGTCGGCGCCGATGCGCTCGAGGGTGTCGCCGTGAATCTGGTTGGCGGAGCGGGCTATGATGAAGGGGATCTGCAGGCTTTTCAGGAGCACGGTAACGAGAATGCTGGCCTGCACGTCGGAGCCTATGGATACCACGGCAACGTCGGAGTTCTGGACGCCCAGTTCCTCCAGGAGGGCCCTGTTGGTGGCGTCCCCGCGCACGGCGTAGGTGACCCTGCCCATGCTGTCCTGAACGGCCTGCTCGTCCTGGTCTATGGCCAGAACGTCGTGGCCAGCCTGGTACAACTCCTGGGCCATGCTGGAGCCGAAACGTCCCAAACCGATAACTACGGCCTGCTTCTTCATCTACCCAATCCTGATGCTTTCCTGCGCATAACGGTAAACGGTGCCCTCCTTCTGGGGCGTCAGGGCCAGAGCTAGGGCGAGGGGGCCAAGCCGCCCCAACACCATTACCGCCATGAGCATTATTTTACCCCAAACGGTCAACAGGGGCACTATGCCCATGGAGAGACCCGTGGTGCCAAAGGCGGACACGGTATCGAATAGAAGGTCCAGGAAGGAGAATTGGGAAGCGGACTCGGTGAATTCCAAAGCCAAAGAGGTGAGAAAGATGATGCCGCCGCCCAGGACGACCACGGTGATGGCCCTGTAAACGACGAAGCGGGGAATTTCCCGGCCAAAGGCTTCCGTCTGCTGTCTGCCCCGGATAGAGGAGAGCACGGTGGCCACGATTACGGCAAAGGTGCCAACCTTGATGCCGCCGGCCACGGAGCCCGCCGCTCCGCCGATGAACATCAACGTGATGAAGAAGAGCTTCGTGAGGTCGGTGATGCCAGTGATGTTCAGCGCGGTGAATCCGGCCGTTCGCGCACTGATGGCCTCGAAGATGCTTACGCCTACCTTGTCGGCCACCGAACGGGCGCCGATAGTCGCTTCGTTTGAGTATTCGCTGAAGAGGAAGACGGAGGTTGCGGCGAGCCAGAGGAACAGGCTGGTTACGACAATCATCTTCGTGTCCAGGTTGAACCGCTTGAAGCTGCGACGCCGGAAAACGTCGACGGTTACGGCCCAGCCGATACCTCCAAGCATTATGAGACCACCGACGAAGATGAGGATTGGGATTTTGGCATCCAAGCCCTCCAGGCTGGAGGAATCCGGCACTATAGTGAGTCCAGCGTTGTTGAAGCTGGAAACGGCGAGGAATGCAGATTGCCACAATGCCTCGCCCAAGGGGAAGAAGGAGATCATCTGCCAAAACATCAAGAGCATTCCGACAGCGTAGATGGCCATGACGACGATAACGATGCGACGCAGCAACCGTATGACGCCGCCGATTCTGTCGCCACCGAGAGTGTCCCGGATGAGCATCCGGTCCGAAATGCTGAGGCGCTGGCCGATGACGGTGAGCAGGAAGGTGGCGAAAACCATGAATCCGAGGCCGCCCAGCAGCATAAGCACGAAGATTACCCCCTGGCCGAAGGAGCTCCAGTGGGAAGCCGTGTCCACCACGGTCAGGCCGGTGACAGTCACCGCGGAGGTGGAGGTGAAGAAGGCGTTGACCCAGGGAGTGGAGGTGTTATCGACGGCGGCGATGGGCAGGGCGAGGAGAATGCCGCCGACGGCGATGAGGATGGCAAAGCCGTAGAGGAGGATGAGGGGCGAGGCGAAGATACGCGGTGAGGGCCGACGGATTCTAAAGCGGAACACCCGGGGCCGCATGTCCCGCAGCCGGGGGCGCCGAATTATTCGTCGGTTAATGCGGCCTGGGCCGTCGGTCGCCAAATCATTCCTTCTGGGTAAGACCTCTCAAGCGCCGAAATTCGGATGTGAACAGGGGCGCCTTCTGCCTGGAACAGGCAAGAATCCAACGGAATTCTATGGCCCGCCAGACGCAGTGTCAACCACGGGGATGCTGCTTACAGGCATCACGGGCCGGCATTTCTGAGCAGGCATTGCAACGTTCGCAGCCAGGCATGGTCAGCGGAAGAGGTCTTGCTCTGCGGGGCGGATGACTTCAGCTATGGAGGCTTCGGCACGCTGGAAGCGGCAGCCCTTCAATAGCACGGCGGGCACCCTGTCCAGCTTGCCCATGACGAGCCCGGCGGCGGCGGCCAGTTCGTCGGCGACGGCGATGGTTGTAGTACGCAGTAAGCGACCCTGGGGGTCTTCGAGGCCTCGATAGTCCAGCATGGGATGGATTCCAGCCACGCCGATGGCCACGTTGACGGCGCCCTCCCTCCAGGGGCGACCGAAGGTGTCGGATATAATGACGGCGATTTCCGCTCCAAGGGCTTCCTTGATTCGTGTCGCCAGACGGCGGGCTGAGGCATCGGGGTCTACGGGAAGCAGGACGACCGTATCGCCGCCTGGGGCGTTGGAAGCATCCACACCCGCATTGGCGCAGCGAAAGCCGTGCCTGGTCTCGGCGATGATTACGCCGCGGTCCATGCGGACGATACGCCGGCACTCCCGCAGCACAACCTCCGTGTGGCGGGGGTCGCGTTCGTGGAGGGAGGCTATTTCGACGGCCAGAGGGGAAGGAGTCACTTCAGCAAGGCCTACCAGCCGACCCTCGGCCTTGGAGACGACCTTCTGGGCCACTACCAGCACGTCATCGTCCTCCAGCTTCATGCCCATAGAGGTGACGGCGTCCGATATCAAACTGCCCAAGTCGTCGCCGGGCTTCACCTCGGGTAGCCCTTCGATACCGGTGATGCGAATTTCAGGAACCATAACTGTGGTTGGTAGTATAATGGCTGTCGGCCTGCCCCGTCACGGAACGGCGCGGGAACAGCGACGATAGAAGGGAGAGTCAGAGGCTGTGGTTGAAGGCAGGCGTCTATACACGAAGTATGGCGACGAAGGGGAGACCAGCCTGCTCTACGGCGGGCGGGTGTCGAAGGCCAACGTTCACTGCGAGGCCTATGGTGCGACGGACGAGACAGTCTCGGCCCTGGGGCTGGCCCGCGCCCTCTCCGAGGATGAGCGCGTATGCGAGATTCTCCTGGAACTGGAGCGTGAGCTATTCACCGTGGGCGCGGAATTGGCGACGGCTCCTGAGCGCTACGACACCTTCAAGCAGTACTTCACGCCTCTATCTGAGGAGATGACGGCACGGTTGGAGGTTCTCATCGACGACTTGCAGGGGGAGGTGACGCTTCCCCGATCGTTCATCCTACCTGGCGCGTCCCCGGCGTCGGCGGCCATGGACCTTGCGCGCACCAGCGTCCGGCGGGCGGAGCGGGATGTGGTGCGGCTTAAGGACGCGGGCGGTCTGGCCAACCTGGAGATTCTGAAATACCTGAACCGGGTCAGCGACCTGCTGTTCATCCTGGCTCGCTACGAAGACCGGGGACTCCCACTGGAGAAGCTGACTGGGGATGAGTAGCCAGGACATACCCGTCTTTGCCGACTTGAAGGTGACGCTGGTGGACTACGGCTACGGCAACATCC
>DAOUKX010000127.1:0-4997 GCA_034420855.1 Dehalococcoidia bacterium | reverse complement strand
GGATTCCGAGCAGTCGCTTGCCGGCGGTGGCGCTGTAGAGTCGGAGGGTGAGAATTCCGTAGGCGAGGGAGGGAAGATAGAGTTGAATCAGAGTTTCTGTCCATGGGGGCATTGGGGCCAGGAGTCCTCCGAGACGGGCTGTTACGGCTAGAAGGAGGCCCAGGACTAGGTAGAGGAGGATTATGGCTATCAGGTCGAGGAGGCCTGCAATCAGGCGTTGATCAAGGGTTGCGAATAGCCGGTCGCCGAGGGTTGGGACGTCGAGGTTTGAGGGGAGTTGATTCATTTCTTTGTTTAAGGTTTTTGGGGGTTGCTGGCAGGAGGGTAGCAGAGGGAGGATGGGTTGGGGAAGGGGGGCGCGGAATGGGGGTGGGTTCCAGCATACGTCTTCCCGGGAGCGAGGGAAGGGAGGCCCCTCACCTCAGTCCTCTCCCAGGACGGGAGAGGAAGGAAGAGGGATGGGTTAGAAGGTGGCGATGGGGTTTACGGGGGACCCAGTGCCGCCGATGACGACGAGGGGGTTGATGCTCATCATGAAGGTGTAGCGGTTTTCCTCGGCGCAGACTCTTGCGAGGGGTTCCAGGAGGGCGTTGTCGAGGAGGGCGACGCCGTAGGCGGGGATGACGCCGTGGACGGTATGGGAGAAGCCGTAGTCGTTGGGGGCAGCGTCCATCATGTCCCAGATGAGGATGGCGATGTCGTTATCGCGGATGAAGGGGAGACAGGAGGCATGGAGTCCGGCGCGGGACTCACCGCCGCCCCAGCTTCCGTATTCGCGGGTGTATGCTTCGCGGCCACTGTACACGGCCACGGCGTCGCCAGGTTCCAATTGAATGCCCTCGGCCTCAAGGATGTCCTCCAATTCCCAGCCGTGGACTGGCTCTTCCAAGGTCACGTAGGGCTTGCCACGATGCTTGGGCACGTCGAGGAGGACGCCGCGGGTGAGAATGCCCTCGCTCCATGCGTCGACGGAGCCGTACTTGGCGCCGGTGAAAGTCAGCTCCTCCTTGGGGTCGCGCCCGTCCCACATACCGTCGGGGGTCCAGATGTGGCAGAGGGCGTCGATGTGGGTGGTGGCGGTGCCGTGGTAGGTGATGCCGTAGAAGTCCATTGAGGACCCCCAGCCGCCTTCGCGTTCGTTGGTGAATAGGTACTGTAGGGCGGGGCGGGGGTTTTCGATGGAGGGTTCGACGGGGAAGGGGCGGCTGAGGGAGACGGCGCGTCCCTTTTGGACGAGTTTTGCGGCGGCAAGGCGTTTTTCGTCGGTGATGAGGTTGAGTGCGCCGGCGCTGCCGTTAACGGGCCAGCGTCCCCAGTTGTTGCGGTCTCGGAGGTAGGAGAGCACTTCGTCGCGGGTTGGGGGTCTGCGTTCCATTCTGTTCACCTTTTGGGGGGTAATGGATGGGGTGGGGGGTATCCTCACCTCAGTCCTCTCCCAGGACGGGAGAGGCGGGGGAGTCACCCCCATCTCAATCTTCCCCCGTCAAGGGGGAAGAGGTGGAAGGTAGGGGGATTGCTGTCGGCTATCTTGGTCTGGTTACCAGCCGCTCGCTCGCCAGCCGGTTCATGCTGACCCCCGCCTCGGCGGCGTCAATTGCAAGCAAACGATGGGTATCCGGCGGCACCCTCACTGTGATGGTGCCGCTGAAGCGCCTGGTAGACAGGGGTTCCGGCACCGGGTCTCCATCCTCTTCAAGGATTTCTACAGCAAAGGCTACTACGTCTCGAATGCCTGCAAATGCTTTCTCCGGGGTTTCGTCCAGATGACTAAGCAACGGGAATTCGGCGCAGAGCCCCACATATTCCTGATCCTCCTCCCTCCAGATAACGCGATAGGTGTAACGGTCTACGAAATCAGTCATTCAACTCCTCCAGTTTCTCGATTGCCTCAAGCGCTTGCCTCACCTGGTAACCCTTGGTCATGCCTCCGATGGGCTGAATGTTCACCAGGGGCGGCCCCTGCCAAGGTACCTTATAGAACAGGAGACTCCCACGCTGCCGAGGCATTCCAAAGTACCGGTCACAGATTTTGCGAAGGTCATTGAAACGGGCGTTGCGGGGGTTCCGTCTAGCCTTTTCTAAATCCTTATCCGGGTTGAAATGATAGCATTATCGCATTCATTGCTCAAGGCGCAGGAAGGTTGGATGGGGAGTTTACCCCCATCCACGCCTTCCCCGTCAAGGGGGAAGGGAGAAGAGGGTGAGAGGGGGATTAGTTGGTGGTTTCTTCGAAGAAGCGGCGAGGGTTTTGGACCATGAGGCTGTTGATGGCGGTGTCGGAGACGCCGAGTTCGCTCATGTAGGGGAGGACTCCGCGGGAAATCCAGAGGTAGCCGTCGGGCATGCCTTCGCCCATAGAGGCGACGGGGCAACAGCAGGCAACACCCTTCACGTTCCAGTCGTGGGAGAGCATGATGCGGTCTTCGTAGCCGTCGTCGATGAGGTCGCGGATGAAGGCTGAGCGGGCGCGCCAGTCCGGCGTTGTGGGCGGGCCGCTGGGGCTAAAGTGGTCCATGCCGAGCCAGACGCCTTCATCAATCATTCGCTTGTGGTAGTCGTGGTCTAGGGTGCTGTTGACGTGGCCGATGTAGACCTTGCTCATGTCCACGCCTTCTTCCTTGAGGATGCGGATCTGGTCGAGGCCGACGCGGGAGGTGTGGGGCGTGTGGGTGGTGATGAGGACGCCGGTGCGGAGGTGGGTGCGGGCGGCGGCGCGGAGCATCAGATCTTCGGGCGGGCGGATGGGGTCGTTGGTCGCGACCTTGATGATGCCTGCGCGGATGTCCGTGTCTTCGATGCCTTCCTCGATTTCGCGGGTCCAGAGGTCGGCGACGCGGTCCGCGGGCATGGGATCCATCCACTCGAACATGGTCTGATAGAAGTCGTGGGGGATGTAGAGGTGGCTGCCGGTTGAGCAGATGATTTTGACGCCGCTGGCTTTGGAGACGGCCTGTATGAGGGTCACGTCGCGGTCGAGGTCCATGGGGGTACAGTCGACGATGGTGTCGACGCCTTCGCTCCGGGCCTGGGTGAGAAGATCGATGGCGACTTCCTGGACTCGCTGGCGGTTCCACAGCTCGGGGTAGGTAAAGCGGAAGCCTGCAGAGCCGGTGGTGATGTGCTCGTGGGTCAGGGTGAACCCGAGGTCGGACGTATCGAGGGGTCCCAGTACGGAGTTGACGACGGCCACTTTTTCACCCCCAATGCGGTCTGTGTCGACGGGGCAAGTGTAAGGGAGAGTGGGAGGGGTAGTCAAAGCCGCTCACTCTTCGTCCTTCGACAGGCTCAGGATGAGCGGAGGGAAGGAGATTCCTCGGCTCAGGATGATCTGAGAGTGAGCGGCGGAGGGAATGCTGTGATAGAATATCGGCAAGTTCCCAGAGGCATCAGACGCAACTTCATGAAGGTAATTTACGTAGCTTCCGACAGGCCCGGCGCAGGCAAGACGGTGACCGCCTTCGCGCTCGTGCTCGCGCTGCGAAATAAGGGGATGAAGGTGGGATATTTCAAGCCTTTCTGCGTCGACCCGCACAGCGACGCCGACGTGGACTTCGCGGAGCAGATGATGAAGGGTCGCGACGGCGTCAGGGTGCCTGAGCCGGTGGGCCCGCGGGTGGGGGCTTTGTCTCATCCCACGCCGGCCGTGGTGGTGGAGCAGGTGGAGGCGAGGGTAGGAGAGACGGAGGAGTGCGACGTGCTGGTGGTGGAAGGGGCGAGCCTCACCGTTGGAGACGAGGACCTGACGGACATCTCTCACCACGTGGCGCGCGGGCTGAATGCGAAGGTGGTGGGGGTGTTGGACTACCAGGCAGGGGGGTATGCAGACGAGTTGGGCCGCATGCGCGACGCCTTCGGGGGGGACCTGCTGAGGGTGTTCGTCAACCGCGCCATCAGGCACCGGGCACGCGAGGTGGAGGAGATGCTGGGGTCGCAGGTCCTCGGGGTTGTCCCGGAGGACAGGCTGATGCTTTCGGTGAGCCTGAACCAGGTAGCAGCGGCGCTGGAGGGGAGCTGGGTGTGGGGCGAAGAGCAGGGGGAGAGCCTGGTGGAGCGGTATCTCATCGGCGGCAACTTCATGGACTCGGGGGACAACTATTTCAACCGGGTGGACAACAAGGCGGTGATTGTGCGGGGGGACCGGCCAGACATCCAGCTTTCGGCGCTGACGGGGCCGGTGGTGGGGATGATCAACACGGGGGGGCACGAGCCGGTGGAGTACCTGCTGCACGAGGTGGAGCAGCTTGACGTGCCGTTGATGGTGACGCCGCATCGGACGGCGGAGGCGGTTGCGGCATTGGGTGGGGCGCTGGGGAAGGCGAATGCTTACCATCCGCAGAAGGTGTCGCGGTTCCTGGAGTTGCTGCGGAAGCATTGTGGCATTGACGGGGTTTTGGAGGGAGCGGTTTAGTCCGAATCCACCGAAAGGGGTAGCGTTGGCGCAGGGATAGGAGACGAGGTATTCCGGGCACGACCATCAGCGCGCATTTCGGGTAGATAGGCCGCCGGTGGGCCACTGATCATCCGCCGACAGGGGTGTAAAGGTACTCATTGAGGGTCCTGAGGCGGCAGAGAACATTCCCCGCGGTGCCACCGGCGCGAGTTGAACAGACCCTTGACGGGTGGATGAGGATGGCGTAGGGATGCGGGCGTCAGCGTCAGACAGGATGCGGCAGGGCACGCAGCCGTGCCAGGGCCCGACTGAACCAGTCCGCCCATGGCCAGCGCTGCGGGAGATGCAGGGTGAACCGACGCGCCGAGCGTGTGAGTCGTCCGACCAGGGAGGACAGGCGACGCCTGAGGGTTCCGGTGGTCATCACCCGCACACACAGCCCAATGCGTACGATCCAGCGCGCCAGGTTTTGGGCTATCACCTGCACGGCCATCCAGGCGGCGTTGGCGGAGAATTGTCCCTAGGGTAGATGGTTGAGTCCCACACCGTACTTCAGGTCCCGGATGGCGTTCTCCACCTCTGCGTGGCGACGATGGTCCGCCTCCAA
>DAOUKX010000126.1:0-5187 GCA_034420855.1 Dehalococcoidia bacterium | reverse complement strand
CTGCGGGAGCTGGAGAGCGGGGAATACGACAAGCTGCCTCCCACGTGGCCCATGCTAACTCATGAATCGCCGGTGCGGCCCAACTCCATCTACGGGGTGAGCAAGGTGTGGGGGGAGGCGCTGGCGCGGTACTACGTGGACGCTTACGGGCTTTCGGCGATCTGCATCCGGTTCGGGTATATACCGGAGTCGGACCGCCCGGAGGCGACGCGGACCTATTCCGTGTGGTGTAGCCACGACGACGCTTCGCAGATGATTGACAAGTGCATCGAGGCGGACGACAGTCTCCGGTTCGACATTTTCTATGCGGTGTCGGACAACAAGTACAACTACCGGGACATCAGCCACGCGCGGGATGTGATCGGGTTCGTGCCGACGAGCCGGGCGGAGGATTACAGGTAAGGGAGATCACCCTCACCCCTTCGACAAGCTCAGGACAGGCTCCCTCCTCTCCCGCGACGGGAGAGGAGGGAAGAGGGGGAGGGGACACCCAGCCCGGCACCGCCTCGCCGTGGTCACCTGCTTTCGCGGGGGTGACGAATTAATCAACGCTGCCACGACCCGCCGTGGGTTTCCGGCAGTGCACGAACAGGAGGTATGGTGGAAGTTTGGCGATTCCCGTCAGCGAGATTCCTCGACTCTGCTTCGCTGCGCTCGGAATGACATTTGGGAGAAGGGAAGGATGAAGATGGATTCCCGCCTTCGCGGGAATGGGGATGGGTGAGAAGAGGAAGAGTGGGGAAAGAAGAAGGGGCCGGCTTCAAACCGGCCCCTTCGGGTTTGGTGTATCGATGGGGGTTAGAGGTTGAACTGGGCCTCCACGAAGTTGGGCTCCTTTTCGTAGACCTGCACGCGCATGTGCTGGGACTCGCCGATCAGGATCTTGTAGTCGTCGCCCACGTGGAGGGCGGCAGGGCGGCGCAGACGCCATTCGGGCTCCAGGTCGACGCGGTCACGGGCCTTCTTCAGGTCGGGGTTGGCGTCGACGGCGTCCTGGGCCCAGCGTGAGAGGTTGGTAGCGTCGCCGATGATGGTGGCGAGGAAGGTGCCGTCGGGTTCGTAGATCTTGACGTTCTCGTTGCCCCAGTCGGCGATATAGACGTCGCCGTCCCGGTCGACAAAGACGGCGCTGGGCTTGCTGACGTTGGCCTCCTCGTGGTAGGTCCGGCCAAAGGTCATCAGGTAGTCGCCGTCAGGAGAGAACTTCTGGACGCGGTCATTTCCCCAGTCTGCGACGTAGACATTTCCGTCAGCGTCCACGTGGGTACCCCAGGGGCGGTCGAGCTGTCCATCGTCGCTGCCGCCTTCGGAGAACTGGCCGAGGAACCGTCCGTCCGTGGTGTAGCGCTGGATGCGGTTGTTGCCACTGTCCACGACGACGAGGTTACCGTCGGGGCCGAGGGCAATGCCAGCGGGCCTCTTGAACTGGCCGTCGCCGGAGCCGAGGGAGCCCCACTTGCCGACGAATTCGCCGTCCTTGGTGAAGACGACGACCTTGCTGATGGCCTGGTCGGTAACGTAGAGGTTTTCCTGTTCGTCAACGGCGAGGCCACCGGGCCAGAGGAATTCGCCGTCGCCAGAGCCCGCGCTGCCGATGTCCAGCAGGAACTCCTGGGTGGAGATGGTGCACTTGGTGATGCGGGTGCCGGGGCCGAACTCGTGGCCCCAGTTGGCTACGTACATGACATCGTCGGCGCCCCGTCCTATGCCCACGGGGTGCCAGAAGGTGGTGGCGGACACGCCGATCCTTCCGAGGTTGTCGAGGTAGGTGAAGGCGCGGCCCATAGCTATCTGCGTCTGCGGCATTCTTTACTCCTTTTTGCTTCTTGTCGATGGGTATGTCAGGAATCAGGGATAATCATATCTGTAAGGAGGAGAGGATTCAACAGTCGATAGATAATTGACATAAAGGACGACGGCAGCAGGAAGAAGTGGGTTGAGACCTGCGTGGTATAATCGGCCAGATTTCCCATCTGCTGAGGGCTTGGTGGAAGAATGAGCCGTTTGTTCCTGGCGTGTGTCGTCCTGTTAATGATCTTGAGCGTCGTTATGGTTGCGGGCTGTGGGGGCGCGGACGAGTCGGAGGAAGAGGCGGCTCCGTCCGAGGTCCAATTTATCTCGCTAGGGGATGCAGACGATTCCATCACGCCTAAAGTGGCAGGCGCCGGTCTATCAGATGCGCCCCCGGCGGCGTCCACAGCGGCTCCGGCGGCTGCGCCCACGCCCCCTGCCGCCAAAGCAGCGACGGAGGACGAGGCTGGGGATGGACTGAAAGTCCAAGCTTCGCCCCAGGTGCAGACGCGGGTGATTGTGCATACGGCGTATATGTCGCTGGTGGTGGGTGACATCGCGTCCTCGGTGGACTGGATAGCGGGCTTAGCGGGAGCGCTGGGTGGCTGGGTGGTGAGCTCGGACCGGAAGTCCCTTCATGGAGGGGCAGTATCCATCCGGGTGCCCGCTGCTTCGCTGGAAGACGCTCTCTCGCAGCTGGAGGGGATGGCGGTGGAGGTGGAGAGCCGGACGGTGACCAGCCAGGACGTGACGGACCAGTACGTGGACTACCAGTCGCGACTGGTCAGCATGAAGGCCACGGAGCAGAGGCTGTTGGCCTTTCTTGACAGGGCCGGAGACGTGGAGGACGCCCTGGAGGTGCACAAGGAGCTGGCGGAGCTTCAGGTGCAGATAGAGGGGGTTCAGGGACGCATAAACTATCTGCAACAGACCTCCGCCTTTTCGCTCATCGACGTGACGCTGAAGCTGATGCCTCAGGCCATACAGGTTGACGCAGGGGAGGACCTGGCGGTGAGGGTGGGCAAGACGGCCCGCTTCCGAGCATCCTTCGTGCCGCCTGAGGGGATTGACGAGTACCAGTTTACGTGGGACTTCGGGGACGGGACTTCGACCAGTGGCATCGGGACGATTTTGCGTCCGGATGGACGGCGGGTGACGGCGACGGTCAATCACGTGTACGGGGACGATCTGGACTCACCGTATATTGCCCGCATCGAGCTTTCGGGTTTTGGTGACAGCGGCGTAGCGGAGGGAGAGGACGCGCTGGAGGTGGCCGTCAGCGAGGTCCCATCCATAGAGGTGTTTGCGGGCGAAGGCCAGACGGTGAGGGAGGGACAGGAGGCAGAGTTTGCGGCGTCCTTCCTGCGGCCTGCGGAGCTGTGGGACTACACGTACAAGTGGGACTTTGGGGATGGCTCGCCAACGGTGACGGGAACGCCTGATGAGGGAAGCACCCGCATACAGGTACGCCATACCTTTACGGACCACCGGCCCCAGGGATACGAAGTTGTGCTGACGGTCACCGCCATGAGCGACGGTGGAGAGGTGATGGGTTCGGGCTCCTTCTGGGTGGAAGTCACGGAGTCCAGGGGCCTCATAGTCGGCGGGTGGAACATAGGCGACACAGCCAGTTCGGCGGTTCGGGCCCTTTCGGCTGTGGCCCGCGGGGCCGTGATTGTGCTCATCTGGCTGGCTATATTCAGCCCGGTGATTGCCATTGGGGCAGGGATCGTCTATCTCATCCAGAGAATTGACAGGAAGTACCGCCCAAAGGGAAAGACTCCGTCCGTGGTAGAGCCTGAAGCACCGAAGTCTGAATCTTCAGACGGGTAATTCGGGAAGGAAACTGCGCTCTTTGACTCCTTGTTTCATTGATTTGCGACTATTGATACAATGCGTCGGTGAACATAAACGCCCATCCACTGCTTCGGCTTCTTTTTTGGATGGGTTAACGATACCGATTCTTTCCGTTCCGACGCGGGACGAGCAGATTTCAAAACGCTGAGGAGGTTCTAAATGGAAGGTCTTAGGAAACCCGTTGGGATGTACCTGGTGGCGGTGGCGGTAGTTGTTGCGGTCTTTTTCATCATCAACACGTTCCTGGAAGATTCGATTGACGTGATGCAGGTCTGGCTGGTGCTGGACGTTCTGATGCTCACTGCCCTTATCCCGGCACTGATTTTCAACTATGTGCGAAAGCGCGAGGCGGACGGGGAGGATTCCGGCGGTGCGGTGACCGTTCGGTACCTGACGGCCAATGTGGCCTTTTTCCTGACGGCGGCGTTGGTCATCCTGTTTCTGCACAACTGGTTCACATTGCTGGCACAGGGTACGGACAGCCTGGACGGGAACCATCCCGCGTGGAATATCTGGGCCGTGGTGGATACGATGCTGCCGCTGGTTGTCGGGACCACGGGCTGCCGGATGTGGTGCGGCGCGGGCAAGGACTAGAAGTGGCGACCGGTTAATCCCTAGAGGGGCAGGCTGCGGCCTGTCTCCTGCAGTTCCCGTCGGAGCAGTTGGGCTTCCGGCAAGGCCTGGTTGACCACCTTCCAGAAGTCGGCGGAGTGGTTGCGCACCTTGAGGTGGGCCAGTTCGTGGACGACCACGTAGTCCATTAGCCGAGGGGCCATCATGACGAGGCGCCAGGTGAAGCGCAGGGTGCCGTCGGCGGCGCAGCTTCCCCAGAGACTGCGCTGGTTGCCGATGATGACCTGAGGCTTCTTTCCCTTCTTCATGGACGGCCATCGTTGTTTGACGGCGTCGGCGATGCGCCGTTTGGCGCGCCGTAGATACCAGTGGAGGAAGGCGCGCTTGATTTCTTCCCGCAGGTTGGCGCCTTCCAGGGATTGGGGAGCGTCGACGTAGAATCGCCATTGTCGGAAGCGGACCCGCGCTTCAGTCACCGGCTTCATCCGTACCGTCAGATGCAGGTCACGTCCCAAGTAGGGCATGGTCTCGCCGGTTACGAATTTCTTGGGTTCGGGCCGGTCTTCCAGCTTTGTGAGCTGTTTCAAAATCCAGGCCGCCCGGTTGGTCAGGAAGGCCCGGACTTCACGGTTTGGTATGCGGTAGGGGACTGCTACTCTGACGCCGTTGAGGCCCACAGAGATTTGAAGGGTCTTGCGACGGCGTTTGCTACGTCGCAGCTTGTAGGGGATTACGACGCCCTCATGGGAGATGCTGCCTTCGCTGAATTCGCGCCAGGGCATGGGTCGATTTTACCACGGGTTCAGGTGGGTGAGGAGTTCACCCCCATCCCTTCGATAGACTCAGGACAGGTCTAGAAGTGCGGACGAAAACCCCATATGGGAGGAGGGATTCAGGGTGGTGAAGCCGAAGTAGCAGGGATCAATGACCCACTCTGCCCGGCCAAAAGGGAGATCCACCTGGTTG
>DAOUKX010000125.1:0-8165 GCA_034420855.1 Dehalococcoidia bacterium | reverse complement strand
CAAGCTCGGTGAGGTAGGAACCTGGGCTGCCAGGACGGCAGGTATGCCCAAAAGCACGTGGCTGCACTATCCTTCATGGCCTATCCTGAACCTCAATTCCGTGCCAGACTAGCATTCTCCGCACCCTATCCACCAATCCAAGGGCTAACCCCCCAAGTTGTTCAAAGGTCTATCTTCGCGGGAACAAGAGGAACGCAGGAAGGGTTGACGTGGTGTGGCATCAAGATTCCTCTACGCCGCTTCGCTCCGCTCGGAATGACATTTGGAGTGGGAAGAGGGAAGATGGATTCCCGCTTTCGCGGGAATGGGGAAGGGGTTAGGGGGAGAGGTTTTGCGTGTGGTCTAGACTATGTTTTGTACGGCTAGGACGTGGTTGATGGCGTAATCGGGCGGGAGCAGTTCCGGTGGGTAATTTCTATCCATGTGCAGCCAGGCGGCCATCATGCCGAAGCGTTTTGCGCCGTCTATGTCGGCGACGGGGTTGTCGCCAACGAAGATGGCGCGTTCGGGGTTGGTAAGGCCGGTGGCCTGTAGGGCGTCGCGGAAGATTCTCGCGTCGGGCTTCCAATAGCCTACTTCGGCGGAGACGATGATGAAGGGGGCTATCTGCTCCAGCCCGGCTGCCCGGCACTTGTCGCGCTGGGTGAGAGGGCCGTTGGTGACGATGCCCCAGGGAATTTGTCTGTCGTTCAGGCCCGTGAGGAAGTTGATGATTTCCGGGTCCGGCTGAATGTTTCTCACCATTGCGGCGCGGTACCACGTCTCCAGAGACTGTATGTCCAAGGCGGTGTCCGGCCAGTTCGTGAGCCATTGGTAGCGCATCCATTCGCGGTCGGTATAGCCGTCGCCGTCCCACTGGACCATCATTGCTACGGCCTCGTCGCGGGTTTGGGTGGCCCGGTTGGTGAGGTGCTGGTCGTAGAAGTCCTGGGCGACTTTGATGAAGACAGCGTTCCTGTCGAGGAGGGTGCCGTCCAGATCGAAGATGATGGCGTCGAGTCTTGTCATGATGAATTTTCGTCCACATTACGAAGGAATCGACGGACTGTTTCAAGGAAGGACTGCTTTTCCTCGAAGTGGGCCCAGTGGGAACTTTCTTCGAAAATGGCAGTCTCTGCGTGGGGGAACAGGCTGGCGTACCAGTTGAGGGTCTCCGGCGTGCTGGTGTCGTAGCGGCCACAGGTGAGGAGGGTTGGCTTCTTTATTTCGCCCAGCCGGGAGGTCCTTTCATAGTTTTCGAGATTTCCCGAAATCCTGAAGGGAATGTCTCCCCACATGATTTTGTTGATCTCCACGTTTCTCTCACGTATGACTCTGCTTATCACTGCGGGCCAGGGATCGAGGTAGCGGAACATGTGCCGCATTCTGAATTCCAGCACCGCGGTCTTGTAATCCATGGCGAGTCCGGGCTCGCCTTTCTCGTGACGATTCAGGACAGCCTGCACTTTATTGGGGAGGGACTTTCTGAGTCTGTACTGGTCCTCCTTACATCTTTGGGCGCTGAGGTAGGGACTTTGCAGTATGAAGCTTCTTATATCGACGGGTTTGCGCAGGGCGTAATCAACCACGACCATGCTGCCCCAGGAGTAACCCAGGATATGGACGGGGCCAGAGGCCAGTGAATTTCTTACGTGGGCCAGCTCGTCAACAAATCGGTCTATGTGCCAAAGACGGGTGTCATCCGGCCGGTCGGATTTGCCGCAGCCGAGCTGGTCGTAGAAGATGATTGGCCTGTCTGTGTGGAGAGCCTCCAGGGGTTGGAGCTGTTGGTGGGGGATGCCGGGGCCGCCGTGAACGACGATGAGGGGTGGCGCGTTGGGGCCGTGAATTCGGCGGCAGTAGACGCGGCCGCCGGGGACGGGGATGAGGGTTCCTGTGGATTCTAGCAAGGCGGGACATCCAGCCCCAAGAGTCTGGGTAGAGTTTTCATGCGTCCGAAGGTTTTTACTCCAAGGGCTTTCAGGTCTTGTGCGTCTCCGTTGGGACAGAAGCCAAGGACACGCATTCCGGCGGCTAGGGCTGCCTGGACGCCAGCGTGGCTATCTTCAACAACTACGCATTGAGAAGGGTTTGTGCTCATTTGCTGTGCCACGTACCGGTAGAGGTCAGCATGCGGTTTGGGACGTGGGACTTTATCAGCGCTGAAGATTCTTCCCCCGAAGGGTACTGACAGGCCAATGATGTCCAGAATGGCAGAGACTTTTTCTGCGCTCCCGTTGGATGCGACGCATATGTTGATCCCCTCTGACTTTAACCTGCGCACGGTCTCCGACAGGCTCGGTGTGGGCGTAAGGGACTGCCTGAAGGTCTCAAGGAGCATTGATTCTCGACGTTCTCTAATGCCTGCAGGTAAGGGATGGCCTACCTCGATCTCTAGCATCGTCCACATTGCGTAGTCAGTGAGTCCGCTGCCTCGCCTTGCAAGGCCTTCCAAGGATATGTGAAGGCCAGCCTCTTTCAGAAGATGAGAGACTACCTGTATGTCCAGAGTTTCCGTGTCGGCAAGCACGCCGTCGCAGTCGAAGATTACCAAATCGAGAGAGGAGTCCATTTCGCAGATGAATTGTAAGACATACGGAGCGGTTTGCGAACCGCCTTTACTGAAGATGGGGGACAACCTCACCCAACCCTCTCCCAGGACGCGAGAGGGCAAGATGGGGTAGTGTTGACAGGGTTTGCGGTGGGCAATAAGTTTGGGGTGTCTGTCAGCACTTGGAAGGAGCGGGTATGTCTTTGGACTTGAGCAGTGCAACGATTGTCGAGGCTGGACGGGAGATTGCGGCGGGTCGGCTTTCGCCGGTGGAGCTTGTCGAGGCGACGATACGTCGGATTGAGAGGCTGAATCCGACGCTGAAGGCGTACCTGACGGTGAGTGGCGACCATGCGATGGAGCGGGCCAGAGAGGCGGAAGCGGAGATAGCGTCGGGCGGATATCGGGGGCCGCTGCACGGGATTCCGTACAGTCTGAAGGACGTGATTGCCACCAAGGACGTGCGGACGACGTTCGGTCACCCGCGGCTGCACGACTTCGAGCCCGACGAGGACGCGACGGTGCGTCTGCTGCTGGACGAGGCGGGGGGGATTCTGGTGGGTAAGGTGTACTCGCAGATTGGGCGGGGCGATTCGTTGGTCGATTGCTGTAATCCGTGGGACGTGACGAGGAGTCCGGGGACGTCGAGCAGCGGGTCGGGATCGGCGGTGGCTGCGGGTCTGGGGCTGCTTTCGATAGGGACGGACACTGGAGGGTCGGTTCGACATCCAGCTAGCAGTTGCAACCTGGTGGGCATTCGCGCCACTTTCGGTCGTATCAGCCGTCACGGAGTGCTGGCTCCGTCGTGGTCGCACGACCAGGCAGGGCCGCTGACCAGGGCGGTTGCGGACAATGCGCTGGCGATGGAGACGCTGGACCGGTTCGACCCGCTGGACCCGGTGAGCGTGGAGAGGCCGTCTGAGAAATTCTCGGAGTTGATGAAGGGGGACGTAAAGGGGCTGCGGGTTGGGGTGCCGGCGGACCGGTGGCTGTGGGAGCGGGAGATTGAGGAGGTGGAGGAGCTGGTGCGGTCGGCCATCGGGGTGCTGGAGAGACTGGGAGCGACCGTGCGGGAGGTGTCGCTGCCTCTGGCGTCGGAGAACCGGGCGGTGCATTTCAAGCTGAGCCAGCCGGAGTCCTACGTGTACTGGACCAGCAATTTCAGCGAGGTAATTCTGGAGGGCTGGGAAGAGATACGTCCCGGCATCGAGTCGGGGAAGAATCAGCCCTTTGCAGTGTACATGGAGGGGCAGCGGGAGGCGGCGCGGATAAGTCAGGAGGTAGAAGCGGCGCTGTCGGAGGTGGACGTGATTGCGACGCCGACGGGGAGCACGCTGGGGGACGAGTGCGACGCGTCAACGGCGGTGATTAGGGGTCGGGAGGTGCCGGCGCGGTCGAGGGCAGTTTACATAAACGGAATCGCGAGCCTGATGGGGATGCCGGCGATTTCGGTGCCGTGCGGGTTTGCGTTGGGGGACCGGATGCCGGTGGGTCTGCAGCTGATGGGGCCGAAGTTCAGCGAGGGGCTGCTGTTTCGGGCGGCGAACGCGTACCAGCAGGCGACGGGGTGGCATGAGCGGTATCCATCCCTGGAAGTCAACGGGTGAAGGAGGATGTGCAATGGAAACCCCCAAGATAGGGGAACGGGTAAAGTTTTGGCAGGAGCAGGACCGGATTAATCGTGAACTCATACCCAGGTTAATCAAGAGTCACGAGCTTTTGACCAGGCATGTAGAGACGCACGACGAAGGTAATATGTCGGCGATGTCCGAGATTCAGGCATTGCAGTCGCATATTCTTGAACTTGAAGAGCGCTCCGCAGGTTTTGTTGGTCGCATCGTGCCATATATCGGTTTAGCTACAGCCGTTATAGCGCTGATTTTGGCGTTGGCGAATTAGACAGTGGGCATGAAATCTTTGTTGCTTTTGCCCGAGTTGCAGAAGCTCCCTAAAGCAGAAGGTGCTGTGGGGGTTGGCGAATTTCTGCTGGAAGTGCGTGCCATGAACCGAGGCCAATTTGCGGTCGAGGTGTCTATCGCCACTGAGGAAATGTTAGAGGGGTTGTTTAATTGGCGCAATGTAGATGACGATTTAACCGAGGGCTTCAACAAGGCATTCAGTCGGATTGCGGAAGAAGACTCTTCGTTGAGTGAGCGATATCTTGAAATGGTGGCGCGCGGCCCGCAATCTGTAGAGCGATTTGTCAGTAACCTCAAAGGTAAGGTTGCCGAGATCAAGACAGAGGAAATGCTTGAAAACCAGATCCCTGAGCTTGACTGGGAAATTGCGGCTTCGCCCAATCAACCGGGATGGGACATCAAGGGAACCTCGCCTAACGGTGAGGAAGTTCTTGTTCAGGTAAAGACAGGAACTGAGGACTACGCGGGCGACGTAGTCGACGCTATGGAAGAAAGCCCAAACATTGCCTTTGCAGTTAGCAGCGAGATCCATGGGGCGATTGAAGAGTCCCATCCTGAACTCATGGGACGTTTGCTTAACATAGGCTCAAATGAAGAGTTGACTGAAAATGTAGAAAATGGCCTGGAAAAGCTAGCTGCCAACTATGGGATCGACATGGCAGACTCTATCGGGGAGATGCTGCCTTACGTAGGGGAAGTTGTAGTTGGCTTGAGGTTAATTCGAGGCATGGTTGGGACAGAACGTGAACTTTCAGACGTGGAATTGACGGATAGGTCAAGGGTTCATGGCATAAGAACTTTGGCATTGATAGCGAGGTTTGGAATCAACTCTGTAAGCGCATTTGTAGGTGGAGCCGGAGGTGGGGCGGCAGGCTCAATTATCCCTGGCATAGGAAACATTTTGGGAGGGATAGTAGGGAGTATTGGAGGATTGTTTGTTGGTAGACAAGTCCACAAAGCGCTAGAACCCAAAATTGAGGAGTTGGCAATTGAACTTGTTGGCGGGGATTCGGAGGATCTCTTCTACTGGATGAACAAGCAGGAGATTGATCAGCTTGGTCAGTCATTTGCTGCAACTCAGGTAGCATGAGTGTGCATCAGAATTACAAAACAATAGCGAGCAGGGAGTGGAGTTATGAGGCTAAAGGATAAGGTTGCGTTTATTAGTGGTGGGGCGCGGGGGATGGGCGCCTCGGAGGGGCGGATTTTTGCGCAGGAGGGTGCGAAGGTTGTCCTGGGCGACATCCGGGATGAGATGGGTCGCGAGGTGGCGAAGGATATCTGTGACGCCGGCGGGGAGGCGATTTTCGTGCATTTGGACGTGGCCAGCGAGGAGTCGTGGCGGGAGGCCATCGCCGCTACCGTCGAACGGTTCGGGAAGCTCGATATTCTGGTCAACAACGCCGGAATTTCCGTTTCGGGAGGGGTGGTTGATACCACGGAGGAGACGTGGGACAGGGTGATGGACGTGAATGCCAAGGGGGTGTTCTTCGGCACCAAGGCGGCGATCCCGGAGATGCAGAAAGTGGGGGGAGGTTCCATCGTCAACATCTCGTCGCAGATGGGGCTGGTGGGCAGCGAAATGGGTAGTCCGGCGTACAATGCGTCCAAGGGCGCCGTGCACATCTTCACCAAGTCGGCGGCTCTGCGGCACGTGGGGGACAACATCCGGGTTAACTCCGTGCATCCGGGACCTATCAACACACCGATGCTGAACGACGGGTTTGAGGACCCGAGCCGGGAGCAGAAGGTGTTGCAGATGACGCCGATGGGACGTCGGGGGGAGCCGGAGGAGGTGGCGTGGGGGGTCCTGTACCTGGCGTCGGACGAGGCTTCCTACGTGACGGGGGCGGCGCTGGTGATTGACGGGGGGTATATTGCGCATTAGGGAGGCACCCCCATCTCAATCTTCTCCCGTCAAGGGGGAAGAGGTAAGAGTAAGATGGATTCCCGCCCACGCGGGAATGGGTAGCTGTAGCAGAGAGGAGATTGTAGATGCCGACATTTATTGGACTTGTGAAGTATGGTGAGAGGGACGGGGAGGCTGAGTTACGGGTTGGCAGGGCCGCTCGTCAGTTGGTGGAGGTGCACGGGGGGCGGATTTTGAGTACGTATTGGACGGAGGGTGATAATCAGATGATCATTGCCTTCGAGGGTCGTCACGAGGAGCAGGCGATGAAGGTCTACGACGACCTGGTGTCGGAGCAGAACGTGGAGATTCGAGTGGTTCGGGGGCTGACGGAGGGCGAGAAAGAACGCTCTAACCTTGGGCTGTCATTCCCCTAATGAGCAAGTGCGAGGGTGGTGGACGGAATCTCGCTTGCCAAGACCTTGGTATAACTTTCAGCTCCATCCGCCACCTCGATTACCCTCACCTCAATCCTCTCCCAGGACGGGAGAGGAGGGAAGAGGGGGGCGGAGATGACGGATGGACTTCCGCCTTCGCGGGAGTGACGGGTTGCCAAGGGCAGTTGCCAGGATGAAGATGAGAGTTTGGGAGACTTCAGAATGACTATGACGATTGTGGGTTACGATCCGGAGACGGGGCAGTTTGGGGGCGCGGTGGCGACGAAGAACATCGGCGTGGGGTCGCGGGTGCTGCGGGGAAGGGGCGAGGTGGGGATGATTGGATTCAGCGGCCACGAGATTCAGCGTCTGAGAGGCATCGCGCTGCTGGAGCTCGGGTTTCCGGCGCCGGTGGCGCTGGATGCGCTGGTGAAAGTCAGCGGAGGTCGGGGGCAGTATAGCCTGATAGACCGGACTGGGACGCCCGCTGCGTATACGGCTCCGGCACAGTTTCCGTGGAGGGGGAGCCGGACGGGGGTCAACTACGCCTGCGGGGCGAACACGATGGTGGGGCCGGAGGTGGTGCAGGCGTTGGGGGATACCTTCGAGGCGACTGAAGAGAGCGGTCTGCCTTTGGAGGAGCGGCTGTTGCAATGCCTGGAGGCGGCGCAGGCGACGGGCGGCGACAACCGGGGGCGGCAGTCGGCGGCGATTCAGGTTCACTGGAAACGGGTGGACGCGAATCCGTACCTGGACTTGCGGGTGGACGACCATCCGAACCCGATTCCCGAATTGCGGGCGATTGTGCATATATATCGTCAGACGTACCCGGTGTACGCGTCGAGGACGTGGCCGGACCTGGAGGGTACGGGGGGTTATCCAATTCTGTATCCTTGAGTGGGGACGTGAGGCAGGGAATTCACCCCCATCTCAATCTTCCCGCCTAATGGGGAAGAGGTTTGGAAAAGGAAGGTGGATTCCCGCCTAATAGGGAAGAGGTTTTGGGTAGGGTGTCCACAAGGGACGCCCCTGCAGGATAGGCATTTCAAGAAGAAAGATTGATTGGAGAGACGATGGCAAAGAGGAAGGTGCTGGTGACCGGCATGAGCGGTCGAATTGGGCGGGCGACGTTGAAGCGGTTGGGTGACAAATATGATTTCACGGCGATGAACCGGAACCCGATGGAGGGGGTGAGGTGCGTGACGGCGGACATCACGGACTTGGACGCGATTCGGCCCCACTTTGAGGGGCAGGACACGGTGGTGCACCTGGCGGCGGCGCTGGGTTCCGACGCTGAGGACGACACGCGGGACTACATCGAGCGGAACGTGTGGGGCACGTATACGGTGTTGGAGGCGGCGCGACAGGCGGAGGTGAAGCGGGTGATTTTCGCGAGCAGCGGCTCGACCATCATCAGTCACACACTGGAG
>DAOUKX010000124.1:0-9679 GCA_034420855.1 Dehalococcoidia bacterium | reverse complement strand
TGGTCCAGATGGATGCGGTGGCGATGGCGTCCTCGCGGACCAGGGTGGCGATACTTCCCTCGATGTCCTTGGTTGTCAACTCGCCGCCTTCCCAAGTGGCGGTGCTGTGGAAGGGGATGCCCTCCCTGAGCCTGAAGGTCCAGTCCTTGGCGCCGGGTGCGACGCTCCATTCCGGGGCCAGGCCCTGGTCGGTCCAATCGCCGGTGAAGGTGTCCTGGCCGAGGAGCATCTCATACATGGGCTTGAGGGGACCGGTGCCGCTCTGGAGAGTCTGCCACATCATGGTTACCTGGTTGCCCGGGGGAACAAAGGCAATCTTGAGTTGCGGATCTACGGGAACCAGGGAAGGTGACGGTGTAGCAGGCGCAGCGGTTGGCTCCGCCGTGGCCCGCGGAATTGGCCGCCGCGTGGCCGGAGCAGCAGTGGCCGTCGGTGCGGGTGCAGCCGGGGTGGCTGCGGGTGCCGCCCGGGTAGCCGTTGCCGCCGGAGCCGGGGGCTGGGTGGGTGCCATAGTGGGCGCTGCAGTTGGCGCGGGTGCGGCAGTGGGCGCCGGAGCCGGAGCAGCCGTGGGCGCTGCAGTGGGCTCGGGTGTTTCGTCATCACCGCCGCAGGCCACGACAGTGAGGGCAAGAATCAGGGCCAAGGCAAGGGGTACAAGGGATAGCCGGCCCATCCTCCTAAAGTTTGTCCAGTGTCTCATGGTGTGAAGTCCTCCTAAAGTTTATGTGGTGTTGACGAAATGAAGAGCATTCCAGAATGTCCTTTAGAGGATTCTGGGGCCGTGGAGACGGACGGGGTTGTCCCAGAGGATCTTTCGCTTGGCCTCATCGGAGATGGGCTGGGAAAGAAGGGCGTCCACCGCCTTGTCCGGGTCCGGAGCGTCGGGGTGGGGATAGTCGGTGTTCCAGATTACGTGGTCTTCCCATCCGGCGTCGATGGTGCCTTTCAGTGCGCCTTCGTCGCCGTCGCAGGCTACGTAGCCCTGACGGCGGAAGTACTCGGAGGGGGAGAGGGGCAGAAGGTCAGCGTCGAACCACATGCCCTGACGCCTTTCAGGGAGGGCGTGGTCGTCGAGGCGAGCGAGCCACCAGGGCAGCCAGCCGGCGTTGTTTTCTAGGAAGACGACCTTGAGCCTGGGGAAGCGCTCAAGGATGCCCATGTAGATGAGGTGGCCCAGGGAGATCATGCTCTCGAAGGGGTGGGAGATGGCGTGGGCGAGGGCTACCTGCTGCCCGGGCACCTGGTCCCTGGGGAGGTAGCGGGCGGCGGCCATGGGATCGCCGCTTTCCGTGGTGTGCCAAGCTACGGGGACTTCCAGTTCTTCGCAAAGCCACCAGAAGGGGTCGTAGTCGGGGTGCTCCCACGGGCGCTCCTTGGTGCCTTTGGGCATCATGACGGTGACGGCGCCCAGGTCCTCGACACAGCGGCGGGTCTCGTTGACGAGCCCTTCGATGTCGTGTTGGTCGGGGACGGTGGCGACGGGGTAGAGGCGCTTGGGGTCGGCGTCACAGAAGCTGCGGCACCAGTTGTTGTAGGCGCGGGCCATGGCCCAGAGAAGGTCCTGGTCCTTGCCGCGGAGCCGGTCCCAGCCGAGGGTGCTGCCGCTGATCCCGATCTGCTTGTCCCAGCCGAAGCGGTCCATATCGCGGAGACGGCTTTCGGCGCTCCATTCATCGTAGAAGGACTGGTTGTACTTCTTCGGCATGTATTCGCTGAGTTCGATGCGGCCTTCGCGGCTCTTGGGGCCGGAGCCCTGGAGGTTGGCCTTGCGAGGCCTGCCGCCGGGGAAGAGCTCGCAGGGGAGTATCTCCACCTGTCGGCTGCCGCCAAGGCCGCCGAAGCTGTCTTCCACTATCCGGACCTTGATGCTTCTTTCCTTGTATGCGGGTTCCACGAAGTCCAGCCAGTGGGCCAATTCGTCCTGCATGTGAGCGTCGGCGTCTATGACCTTAAATCCGTTTCTCATAACGTCGCGCCTCCTTCTTGACGTGCTGGCTGAGATTTTGGGGTATTGGCCGGTTGTTGTCAATCTGAGCGGTTTTCCAGCAGTGTCCGCAAAGGGTTGTGTTAGATAGTATGGGATTTGGGGCCGAATCGTTCCATGTGGGGTTTTCTGGATTTTCGTCCGAACGGAATGAAGAGGATGAAGTCACCCCCATCCAGCCTTCTCCCATCGAGGGGGAAGGGATGTGCTAGTCTTCGCGCCAGTTGAGGACGTACTCTCGCTGCCAAGGGGTTTCGGGGGAGCTGTGGTGCAGGTAGGCGTTCAGACGCCAGCGGGCTATCTGCTCTAGGGCCTCTTTGCCGGTGCGCCCGTGGCGGACCATCCAGCAGCCAACCACGGTGCCCGTGCGTCCGATACCGGCGAGGCAGTGGACGTAGATTTTCTTGTCCTTTTCCAGAGCTGCGTCGATGACGTCGAGGATTTCAGTCATCTGAGTACGGTTTTCGGGGATGTTCCGGTCGTAGATGGGGAAGTGATGGAATTCGGGAGTCAGCCCCTGGGCGCGGCATTCCTTCTTGGCACCGTCAACATAAGAGGGGAGTTCGCCGACCTGAGTGAGGTTGATGTAGCAGTCGATACCGGCTTCGGCGAGGGACTTCAGCCTGATTGTGGTGGAGATGGGCATGCCCGCGCCAGGGTATCCGCCCGCGGCGAAACGGCCGCGGATTACCCAGTAGCTGTTGGGCAGCGGGCCGGTGGTTGAAGTGGATTCGTCCATGTTCAGGGACTCCTTAGTGTTTGAGGCGGTGTTGCCGAGGCTGAAAGGCAGGTCACGACGCAGCCCATCGCTTGATGAGGTGGTGGGCGATGGCGATGGGGCCGGGTAGCAGCAGGCGCGGGTTGCGTTCCTCCAGGGCGAGCCGGACCTCGTCTTTGTGGAACCAGCGAACGTCCTCCATCTCCTCCTCGTCGCGGAGGATTTCCGTGGTGGCGGCGGTGGCCTCGCAGCCAATCATCAGCGTGTGAGGGAAGGGCCACGGCTGCGAGAAGCAGTAGCGGATATCTTTGACGCGGATGCCTGATTCCTCCATTATCTCCCGGGCGACGGCTTCCTCTATGGACTCTCCCTGGTCCATGAAACCCGCGAGGCAGGAGTAGGTCTTGAGGCGGGTCATGCGTCCGCGGGACTTGCCCAGAAGGCACTGGTCGCCGCTGGATACTACGGTGATGACGACGGGGTCGGTGCGGGGGAAGTGGAGGGCGCCGCACTTGACGCACTGGCGCATCTGGCCGCCGCGCCGAATTTCGGACTCGTGGCCGCAGGCGGAGCAGAAGCGGTGGCTGGAGTGCCAGCTTAGCTGAGCGGCGGATTGACATAATATGCCGGCATCGGAGGCGGGTAGGGTCACCGCTGCACTGCGCCGGTCTACGTATGCAGCGCCGTTTGTCGGAAGTGCGGGGGTTGGGTCCTCAAGGGAGGAGATATCGGCGGCGAAGTGGGGTACGCCTTCGAGGAGACCAAGGAGGACGGGTTCCGTATCTACGTCCAGACTGTCCAGGGTTGAGCGGGTTGCCCAGATGAGGCAGGGGTCTCGCTCCGATGAAAGAGGGGCTTCGAATTTCCAGAGAAGCAGGAATCGGGAATCGTCGTCCAGGGAGGCGAGCCTGATCCAGTCCTCGTCGCGACGCTCCCGCTCGCCGCGGTCGAGGGGGTTACCGGCAAAGATTTGCGCTGCGGTCATGGAGTCGGAAGGGCCTTCGCTTTCGAAAGAAATTGTCGGAGGCAATTGTAGCGGATTGGGAGCGTACATGGGTTTTCTCCCTCCCCATGAATTGACAACCCCAACGTGCGCCAATACCATGAGCACAAGTTACGAAATTCAAGGGGGTTCGTATGCCTGACTTCAAGATGATTTCCGCAGATTCCCACGTGGTGGAGCCGCCGGAGATGTGGGTGGACTACATTGACCCTGCCTTCAAGGACAGGGCGCCGCGTATCGTCAAGGACCCGCCGGGGATGAGGGGTCACTATTTCATAATCGAGGGTATGGAGCCTAAGAAGATAATTGGGCTGTTCAACGCGGGCCTTTCACCCAAGGAGGTGAAGGAGCAGCAGGACAGGGACCCCGACTTTCAGGAGTGCCCGCCCGGGGCCTACGACCCTATTGCACGTATTGCCGACTTGGAGAAGGACGGCATCGAAGCAGAGGTCGTTTACACCTCCCTGGCCTTCGACCTGTTCCGGTTGACGGACGCTCCCTTCCAGGAGGCGGTGTTCGCCGCCTACAACACCTGGCTGGCAGAGTTCTGCAAGACGGACCCGAAGCACCTGGTGGGGCTGGGCCTGATTCCGCTGCTGAACGTGGACGATGGCATCAAGGAGCTGCACAGGTGCGCCGAACTGGGCCTGCGGGGAGGCGTCATCATGGCGTCGCCGCCCGACGGGCTGAGCTACTCCAACGAGATGTACGAGCCCTTCTGGGCCACCGCGGCAGAGCTGGACATGCCCATCAGCCTGCACATTCTCACGGGCCACGCCGATGAGAGCAAGGCGGAGGGAATGTTCAAGGAGAACTACGTGCGGGTGATTGGCATCATCCACGAGATCCAGCGTTCCTTCTCCCAGATATTGTTCTCCGGCGTGCTGGAGCGCCACCCGAATCTGAGGATAGTTTCGGCGGAGAACGATATCGGTTGGGTGCCGCACTTCCTGTTCCGGGCCGAGCGGTGGTTTGAGAAGCAGCGGTACACGAATCCCACGGAGTTGAAGATGACGCCGAGGGAATACGCGCTGAGGCAGTTCTACGTGAGCTACCAGACGGACCCCGTCGGGCTGCAGCTTGCGGACTACTTCGGCGAGGACAACTACGCGTGGGCCAGCGACTACCCCCACGGGGCGTCGACGTTCCCGAACTCGCGGGAGATTGTGGACGAGGACTTTGCGGGTCTGCCGGAGGCGTACAAGCGGAAGATTACGCGGGACAACGTCATCAAGCTGTACAACATGGACTTGAACTAGAGCTAATCCTTCAACGGAGAAGAAAATTGGCGGCGACCATCTTGGTCGCCGCTTTCTTTTGCCATTGACAGCGTCCGTTTTTCTAATGGAGAGTGCATAGAAAGACACACGAATAAAACATTAGCAAAAGCGTTCTGCATAGTGTACAGTAAGGGTTGTAGAGCGAGACGCAAGAGGCATCCATGATGACCACCGACGACATACGAGAAAGAGTCAGCAGGCTGTAAGGCTGCTACGAGCACCTTGCCACCAAGGCAGACTTGGCGAGGCTGGAGACGCGTGTGACTGAACTTGAGGCGTGCCTGGAATCTCGCTTTGCTCAGGTCGATGTGCGCTTTGAGCAAATGGAGACGCGCATGGATGCTCGGTTTGCGCAGATGGAAAACCGGCTGTTGCTTAAGTTCGGTGGCTCGGTGATTGCAACGGTTGGCGTGGCGGTAGCTGTGTTGAGGCTTTTGGGGTAGAGGCGTCTCTATCGTAGGCTTCATAGAGTGTGGCCATTCTGATTGCAGAGACTCTCTGTCCGCAGTCAACCCTTGCAGCTTCACTCGTTCTCAGTCGAGTTCTCCAAGGTCCTTGTTTATTGCTTGGTTGTTATTGAATATGATTAGCTATAGCCGGTTCGCCTTGACACTTTTTGCGGGTGGACATAGTATGGCGCAAGCTGGCGTATTCGAGAGAATCGCCGAAAACTGACCGCAAGGAGCGCCTATGGTTGACCTTCGCAAGGCTGCCGCCATCGTCGGCATCTACGAGCATCCCACACGGTTCGCCCCCGACAAGAGTGAGCTTCTGGTGCAGGCGGAGAGCGTTATCGAAGCTCTTAACGACGCCGGACTCAAGAAGAAGGATGTGGACGGCCTGTTTTCGTCGTCGATGTCGGTACGGATGGCGAATCTGTCTCTGGCCGACTATCTGGACCTGTATCCGAAGCACCTGGACGACACGAGCGTCGGCGGCGCTTCCTTTGAATTCCACCTGGGCCACGCCGTGAACGCGATCGTGGCGGGCAGGATAGACGTTGCCGTCATCACCTATTCGACGTTGCCGCGTTCGGGGGGGATTTCCATAGGCACTGGCGGCGCTGCGCGGCTGGGGGCGCCCCGGTTGCATCCCGCGCCGGACAGCTTCGAGGAGCTTTACGGGTTCACCACAGTTGGCCTGTACGCAATGCTGGCTCAGCGGCACATGCACCTGTACGGCACCACCTCGGAGCAGCTTGCGGAGATTGCGGTGAACACTCGGCGACACGCATCGTTGAACCCGCAGGCGTTGTATCGAGACATCATCGGCGTGGAAGACGTGGTGAACTCGCGGATGATTTCCGACCCGCTTCACCTGCTGGACTGCTGCGTTATCAGCGACGGAGGCGGAGCGGTGGTTGTGGCGTCGCCGGAGGTGGCGCGAAACTGCCGTCACACACCCGTCTGGATTCTGAGCCAGGCGGAGGGCGTAGCGCACCAGGGTGCGGGACGTCGGGACCTGATGTACCTGGCGGCGGCGCAGACGGGCGGGCCGGCCATGGAGGCCGCGGGTGTGACCCACGACGACTTCGACATGGCGATGATCTACGATTCGTTTACCATCACCGTGCTGATGACGCTGGAGGACCTGGGGTTCTGCAAGAAGGGCGAGGGCGGAGATTTTGTGTCCAACGGGCGCATTGGACTTGGGGGTGAGCTGCCCATCAACACAGACGGGGGCGGGCTATCCTCCAACCATCCGGGCATGAGGGGGCTGTTCCTGCTTCTGGAGTCCACCCGTCAGCTTCGTCATGAGTTTGAGGGTACGGAGAGGCAGGTGCCGAACTGCCGTCTGGCGCTGGTGCACGGCACCGGAGGGACGCTGGCTTCTCGACACAGCGGCGGCACCGTAGTACTGGGGAGGGACTAGAGATGAGCGAGTGGAAGAGACCTCTGCCAACGATAACCGGCGAGACGCTGCCCTACTGGGAGGCGTGCCAGCGGGGGGAACTGCTGATTCAGCGTTGCGACCGTTGCGACATATATCAGTTTTACCCCAGGGGCATTTGCGCGACTTGCTTCACCAGCAAGTGGAAGTGGGTCAAGGCCAGCGGCAAAGGCACCGTCTGGACGTTTACCGTGACCCGTCAGAACCGCACCGCCGGCTTCGACGAAGGCCCCTACGCCCTAGCGCTGGTGGAGCTGGAAGAGGGGGTAAAGATGTTTACCAACATCATCGGCTGCGATCCCTTCGACGTGCGGATTGGGATGCCGGTTGAGGTGACTTTCGTCAAGGCCACCCCAGAGGTGACGGTGCCCTTCTTCAAGCCTGCGGAGTAGGTGAGATATGGACTCTCTTGAACTCTGCTATATGAGTGTGGAGGAGCTTGCGCCCCTTATTCGGGACGGACAGGTATCGCCCGTTGAAGTCACGAGGGCGCATCTGGATAGAATCGCCGCCACGGAACCCGGACTCAACGCCTTCATCACGCTGACTGAAGAGCAGGCGCTAGCCGACGCTCGCGAGGCGGAGGCGGAGATTCGGGATGGACGGTATCGCGGGCCGCTGCACGGCATCTCCCTGGGATTGAAGGACCTCTACTACACCGAGGGCGTGGTGACGACCTCCGGGGTTCGCATCTACGAGGACTTCGTTCCTGATTACGACAGCACCGTTACTCGTCGGCTGAGAGATGCGGGGACGATTCTGCTGGGCAAGCTGAACCTAGCGCCGCTGGCAATGAGCGGACGCGGGGAGAACCCCTTTTTCGGCGACGCGCTGAATCCGTGGGACAAGAGAATGGTGCCCGGAGGCTCCAGCAGCGGCTCAGGTGTGGCTGCGGCCGCTGGGCAGTGCACGATTACGATGGGTTCTGACACGGGCGGGTCGATTCGGATACCGGCGTCCTTCTGCAACCTGGTCGGCCATAAACCCACCTACGGGCTGGTGAGTCGCTACGGTGTGAGCCCCCTCTCCTGGGGGTTGGACCACTGCGGACCGATGACTCGGACGGTGATGGACACGGCCCACGCCATGAACGCCATTGCCGGACACGACCCCAAGGATCCTACCTCGGCTCGGGTTGACGTTCCTGACTATGCAGCGTCGTCGAGAGAGAGCATTCGCGGCCTGCGACTCGGAGTGCCGAGGGAGTTCTTTGAGTTTCCGATGGAATCGGAGGTCAGGAGCACCATTGAGAAGGCGATGGCCGTACTGGAAGAGTTGGGGGTGGAGCTTGTCGACGTATCCTGGCCCAACTTCTACCGGGCCGTCACCATGGGACACCTGATTTCCATATCGGAGGCTTCCTCCATCCACACGCATCTCGTGGATACGAGGGGGTCGGAGGAAGTGACCAGGATTCTGCACAAGTTCCCGCGCATCGAGGCGGGAATGATGATTTCCGCCGCCGACTATCTGGAGGTGCTGAAGCTGCGAAGGAATTACACGCAGGAGAGCCACCAGGTAATGGAGGATGTAGACCTGCTGGTCGGGCCCACGATGCCGATGACGCCTTTCCCGCTGGCCTCCGCGGAAGTGAATCTGGAAGGCACGACATTTGGCGCGGAAAAGGCGATTCCCACCTTCACCCGCCCCTATGACCTGAACGGCTTCCCCGCCGTTTCGGTGCCGTGCGGGTTTTCGGAGTCGGGGTTGCCCATCGGCTTGCAGATTGCCGCCAAGCCCTACCAGGACCACGTGGCCCTTCGCGCCGCCTATGCCTACGAGCAGGCGACGGAGTGGCACACTCGGCGTCCGGCCGTTCCCTAGCGGGCAAATCCGGTGCCGCCGCTGCGTCCAGCGCGAAAGCGGCTAATTATTGACAGCGTCGAAAGCCAGTGATTCAATAGGAATCGGACGCGAATCGGGGCGTAGAGCCAATTTCGGTAGGAGAAGCCAGCCATGAGAAACGGATTCAGGGTAATCGACGCCGACGGACATTTCTACGAGCCGGAAGACCTTTGGGACAAGTACCTGAGCCCGGAGTTCCAGGACAGGAGGCCCAGGGTTGCCCGGATGTTGGGCAACTCCATGGTGCAGTTCGAGGGCGAGGAGGGCGGCGTTTCCCGCTCCGACAAGCTCTTCTCCCAGATGGACGCCAAGTTCGGCCACGCCTTCCGGGACGGCTGGACCCTGGAGAGCCGTATCAAGGACATGGACACGGAGGGTTGGGACATTCAGGTGTGCCTGCCCACCAAGGCCGTTTCCCTGCCCGGCTTCATTCCCGACGACGTGCAGGGGGCCATGTGCGTGGCCTACAACAGCTGGGCTCACGACTTCTGCAGCGGCGCGCCGGAGCGGATCAAGTTCACTGCCACGGTGCCGGGTCACGACATCGACGACATGGTGGCGGAGATTCGCCGGTCCGTATCCGAGTTGGGCGCCGTTTCCGTATTTCTGCCCAAGGCCATACCTGAGAAGATGTGGCACCATCCTGACTACACCAAGGTATGGGAAACGGTCACGGAGTTGGACGTGCCGATTTCAGTGCACGGTAGCAGCAGCGCCAGTGGGGATCCCTGGGCGAACGCTCGCTACAATCCGTACGCCGGGCCATTTATTGCGTTGGGTCAGGCCATCGGCTTTCCCTTCGAGAACATGATCAACCTGGGCCACTTCATGTACAGCGGAATTCTGGACAGGTTCCCCAACCTGAAGCTGCTGATCCTAGAGGCCAATTCCGGCTGGGTGCCCTTCTGGCTCAACCGGCTGGAGAAGTATTGCGAGGGACGCCAGTCGGTGTTCTTCGA
>DAOUKX010000123.1:0-4859 GCA_034420855.1 Dehalococcoidia bacterium | reverse complement strand
TCTTGAAGAACGATGTTTAGCAAGGTGAGCAGCAGGGTCAGCTTCCCCGAAATGGAGCGAGAGGTGCTCCAGTATTGGAAGGAGCATGATATTTTTGAGAAGAGCGAACAGGGCGAAGACAAGGCCCTGTTTATGTTTTACGAGGGGCCGCCCACGGCCAACGGGAGCCCGGGGATTCATCACGTGCTGGCCCGCGCATTCAAAGACGTCATCTGTCGCTACAAGACGATGAAGGGATACCGGCCTCTGCGCAAGGGTGGTTGGGACACTCACGGGCTGCCGGTGGAGCTTGAGGTGGAACGGGAGCTGGGTCTTACGTCGAAGCGTCAGATTGAAGAATACGGCATTGAGAAGTTCAACGAAAAGTGCCGCGAGAGCGTGTTCAAGTACGTGAGGGAGTGGGAGGACCTGACGGACCGGATCGGCTATTGGGTGGATATGAAGGACCCGTACGTGACCCTTCACAACTCATACATCGAGACGGCGTGGTGGATCCTGAAGGAGATGTGGGAGAAGGGGCTTATCTACAAGGGGATGAAGGGGACGCCTCACTGCCCGCGCTGCGTGAGTTCGCTGAGCTCCCACGAGGTGGCTTTGGGTTACCAGGAGAACACGCCGGACCCTTCGGTTTATGTGAAGTTTCCCGTGGAAGACCCCTCGGGCTTGGTGGAAGAGGGCGAAAAGTCGCCCGCGTCCGTATACCTGCTGGCGTGGACGACAACGCCGTGGACGCTGCCGGGAAACACGGCGCTGGCGGTGGACCCGCAGGCGGACTACAGCCTGGTGGAGGTGGATACCGAGGGCGGGATGGAGGGGCTGATTCTGGCCGACGCACTGGTGGACTCGGTGGTGGGGGAATCCTGCCGGAGGGTGAGGACGTTCAAGGGGTCTGAGCTTGTCGGGGTCATCTACGGGAAGCTGTTCGACGCTGCGGCGAATGGGGTTGAGATCTTCCGGTTCGTGCGACCGGAGGGTTCGACGGGCGAGGCGACGACGCTGGAGCCGGTGGACGACTTCACACCTGCGGTCATCAAGGGTGACTTCGTGTCGCTGGACGAGGGGACGGGGATTGTGCACATCGCGCCGGCCTTCGGGGACGAGGACCTTTCGGCGGGGCGTGGCGACGCGTTGGCCTTCGTGCAGCAGGTTGACCTGCAGGGGAACATCACCGGGAACTTTCCCTTCGCGGGAAAGTTCGTGAAGGACGCGGACAAGGACATCATGGCGGACCTGAAGGAGCGGGGACTGCTGTACAAGAGGGGCATCTATCGTCACACGTATCCCTTCTGCTGGCGGTGCAGGACGCCGCTGCTGTACTACGCGAAGGAGTCCTGGTACATCCGCACGACGGCGATGAAGGAGCAGTTGATTGCGAACAACCGAAAGATCAACTGGCACCCGGAGTACATCAAGGAAGGCCGGTTCGGGGAGTGGCTGCGGAACGGGGTGGACTGGGCAATCTCACGGGAGCGGTACTGGGGCACGCCCATACCATTCTGGCAGTGCGAGGTCTGCGGCAAGTACCACTGCATCGGCAACCTGGCGGAGCTGAAGAAGATGGCCTCAGCGGAGTATCGCGAGTCGATTGATGACCTGGACCTGCATCGTCCATACGTGGACGAGATAACGCTTGATTGTCCGTGCTGCGACGGATTGATGAGGCGAACACCGGAGGTGATGGACGCCTGGTTCGACTCGGGGGCCATGCCCGTGGCGCAGTGGAATGTGACATCCAAGGAAGACCTGGAGCAAATCCGGCGGAACGGGCTGTTTCCGGCGGAGTATATTTCGGAGGCGGTGGACCAGACGCGGGGATGGTTCTATAGCCTGCTGGCGGTATCGACGCTGGTGATGGGGCAGACCAGCTATGAAAACGTAATCTGCCTGGGGCTCATTCTGGATGAAAAAGGCCGGAAGATGAGCAAGTCCCTGGGGAACATCGTGAACCCGTGGGATGTGCTGGACGCCCAGGGGGCGGACGCCATCCGCTGGTACCTGTTCACTGCCGCCCAGCCGGGGGACTCGCGTCGCTTCTCGCAGCGGCTGGTGAACGAGGTGGTGCGTCGTTTCATGTTGACGTTGTGGAACGTGTACTCCTTCTTCACCACCTACGCGGAGATCGACGGGTACAACCCGAAGGAGCAGCAGGGACCGTCGGAGCCGACGTCCGAGCTTGACCGGTGGATACTATCGGAGATGAACCAGCTTGTGCTGCAGGTAGACGAGGCGCTGGACGGATACGAGCCGACGAACGGGGGAAGGCGGATTCAGGAATTCGTGGACCTGCTTTCCAACTGGTACGTGCGCCGGAGCCGGCGGCGATTCTGGAAGAGCGAGAACGACGAGGACAAGCTTTCCGCCTATTCGACGCTGTACGCCTGCCTAGTCACGTTGTGCAGGCTGATGGCGCCTTACACGCCCTTCGTGGCGGAGTCGATGTACCAGAACCTGGTGCGTTCGCTGGACGGCGAAGGGGCCGAGAGCGTTCACCTGGACGAGTTTCCGAAGGCGGAGGTGAGCCGCATCGACGAGCCGCTGATGGAGGCGACGAGGCTGGCGATGAAGCTTTCCAGCCTGGGTCGGGACGCACGCTCCCGGGCGGGCAAGAAGGTACGTCTGCCCCTTCGGAAGGCTCTTGTGAGGACCAGGGAGTCATCGGAAGGAAGCCACGTAAGTCGGATTGTGGCGCAGCTTCGGGAGGAGTTGAACATCAAGGAGATTGAACTGCTGGATATGCAGGACTCTTTCTACACGGACGCTGTGGAGGCGTCGGGCCGGAAGAAGCGGGCCGCCAAGCTGGGAGACTTTATGGCGGCGCTCGACGGGGGCTACATGGTGGCCATCGATACGGCGGTGACACCCGAACTGGCCCAGGAAGGAATGGCGCGGGAGCTGGTGCACCGGATTCAGAACATGCGCCGAGCCGCGGGTTTCGAGGTTACGGACAGGATCTTTTTGTCCTATGAGGGGTCGTCGGCGATTGGGGAGGTTATGGAGGGGTTCGGCGACTATGTTCGGACGGAGACGCTGGCGGAGGATATACGGCAGGGGGAGGCGGAGGAAGGGGCGCACGTGGAGTCGCACAAGCTGGAGGGGATTCTGTTGACGCTGGGAGTGCAGCGGGTGAGTTAGGTGGGGTTGCGCGTGGGGCGCTCCGACGGGGGGTGTGGGGGGTAAGTACCCTCACCTCAGTCCTCTCCCAGGACAGGAGAGGAGGGCGGCTACGTCAGCGAGATTCCTCGACTCCGCTGCGCTCCGCTCGGAATGACATGTGGGGCGCTGTGCTCAGGGTGAGCGGGGGGTGGGACCACAAGGGATGCCCCTATTGGGGGATGTGGTTGGAACCGGGGATCACACCCATCCAAACCTTCCCCCGTCGAGGGGGAAGGGTGAAGAGGGGAGGGGGAGGGCGACCGGCCGGTCGCCCCTACGGGATGGTGATTGCACC
This sequence comes from Dehalococcoidia bacterium, assembly GCA_034420855.1. GTDB lineage: Bacteria > Chloroflexota > Dehalococcoidia > Lucifugimonadales > JAPULR01. The sequence continues at coordinate 1,411 of DAOUKX010000123.1, read as the reverse complement.
GTTTGTCGTGTCTCAGCCTTCGGCAGGCTCGGGGTGAGCGGATGTGGATTCGCGCCTACGCGGGAATGGGGAGGGAGTAAGTGTGGGTAGAGAATGGGTTCCTGCCTTCGCAGGAACAAGAGAAGGCACCGGCACCGCCCCGCCGTGGCCCCCTGCTTTCGCAGGGGTGACGAATCAATGAACGCTACCACGTCCTGTCATGGATTCCCGCCTGCGCGGGAATGGGGTGAGAGAGTTGGGTGGGTTTGGCGGTTTCTGGCAACGAGATTCTTCACTTCGCTGCGCTACGTTCAGAATGACATTTGGGAGGGGGGAGTACCTTCACCTCAGTCCTCTGCCAGGACGGGAGAGGAGGGAAGAGGGGGTGGGTTAGAGGGGGGTGGTGGGGCGTTCTCCGAGGCGGACCAGGAAGCTGAATTCCTGAGCATCTCGCCAAACCTCGACGGTAACGTCCTGGTTGACGGCGAACTTGAGGCGGAGAAGCTGTACGAAGTCACGAACGTCGGAAGTCGGCTCGCCTTCGATGGAGAGGATGATGTCGTCTGGCATGAGGCCGCCGGTCTCGGCGGGGCCTCCGGCAACGAGGCTGCGGACCAGAATACCGTCGCTGAAGGGGACGTTCATTTCGGCGGCTATCTCCGCGTCCAATTCGGCTATGATGACGCCGAGCCAGGGCCAGCGCACCTTGCCCCATTGGATCAGCTGGTTGGAGACGTAGATGGCGGTCTCACCGCCGACGGCGAAGCCGATACCCTCGACGCTGCTGCCACGGAGGACGGCGGTGTTGATGCCGACGATTTCGCCGGAGAGGTTCATAAGGGGGCCGCCGCTGTTGCCGGGGTTGATGGTCGCATCGGTCTGGACGAGGCCGTAGAGGACGTTGCTCTGGTCGGGGCTCCAGCTTCTATCGAGGGCGCTGACGATGCCGAGGGTCACGGAGGGGCCTCCGGGGAGGGCGAGGGCGTTGCCGATGGCTATGACCCACTCGCCCACGCGGACGGATGCGGGGTCGGCGAAGGGGATGGAGGGGAGGGAGGGCTCGTCAACTCTGAGGAGGGCGAGGTCCGTGAGGGGGTCTGAGCCGACGAGTTCGGCGTCGAGCTTGCGCCCGTCGTCGAGGGTGACGGTGATGCTGTCCGTGCCTTCTATGACGTGATGGTTGGTGAGAATGTGACCGTCGAAGTCGATGATGACGCCGGAGCCGCTCTGGGGACGGGTATCTATGAAGTCCTGCTGGACCTCGGCCAGTGCAACGACGGAGACGACGGCTCCCCTTACGTCTTCCACCATGGAGGCGATGTCGTGGAGGGCGGTGAGAGGGGGCGGGGCCACTGGTGGCTGGTTGGGGACGAAGTGGGGTTCCGGGGTGGGTTCGGGCGTCGGAGGAGGGGTCGGTTCGGGGATTGAGCCA
>DAOUKX010000122.1:0-27796 GCA_034420855.1 Dehalococcoidia bacterium | reverse complement strand
TAATGGTCGAATACGCCAGCACCCGCTTGATGTCCTCCATCACCAGTCCCATGCTCGCCGCAAACAGCGCCGTAAACGCCCCCACCAGCGCCACCGCCGCCATCGCCTCCGTCGACGCCTCAAAAACCGGGAAGAATCGCGCAACCAGGAACACCCCCGCCGCAACCATCGTCGCGGCGTGAATGAGTGCGCTAACCGGCGTCGGGCCCTCCATCGCGTCCGGCAACCAGATGTGCAGCGGGAACTGCGCCGACTTCCCCGCCGCTCCCGCGAAGATGCCCACCGCAACCCAGGTCAGCCCCAGCCCTCCGAGGGCCGCCATGGCCCCCGACGTTATCAACGGCGCCGCCGCCTGAATGTCGGCAATGCTCAACGGATCCAGCCCTTGCTCCATGAACGCCGCCCGATTGAAGAACAAATACATTATCGCAAGCAGGAACCCGAAGTCCCCGATGCGCGTGACCAGAAACGCCTTCTTTGCCGCCGCAGCCGCTGTCGGCCTGTGGGTCCAGAACCCGATGAGCAGGTACGAACCCAGTCCCACCAGCTCCCACATCACGAATAGCTGGATGATGTTCCCCGCCATCACCAGCCCGACCATCGCCGCTGAGAACAGCGCCATGTAGCTGAAATAGCGCACGTACCCAGGGTCACCCTTCATGTACCCGTGGGAGTACACCTGCACCATCAGGCTCACGGACGTCACCACCACCAGCATAATCGCCGTCAGCGAGTCCACCATCAACCCGAACCGGAGCTCCATCCCCCCCACCGCCAACCAGGTGTACTCGTCGAAGACATGCGTCCCGTTCTCGATTACGGAAACCAGCGTCAACACCGAAAGTGCAAGTGCAGCGCCCAGTGCCGCAACAATGACCACCGCAGCAATGGGTGGCCAGCGGTTCAGGAAAGGCCTGACCAACAGAGCATTAACAGCTAATGCTCCCACCGGCAGGAAGAAAATTGCCCAAACGGCAGCCTCGGAAATCACCTCACCACCCTCCACCCCTCAGAGACACTCCCCACAATCCCCCTCTCCCTTGAGGAGAGGAGTGGGGTGAGGGTGATAACACTATAGCGCCTTCCATCCTACAGCTTCCTCAGAATCTCTTCGGCCACGTGCTCCCGACCCCGAGGCACCATCACCCGAAAAGCAATTCTCTCCTGCCAGTCCAGGATATCCCCTTCTGGCAGCAACCTTACCGGCAGCCCCTCCGCCTCGATAACCTCTTTCCACATCTCCGCTACCGTAAGGTTTGGCGCCTTCATAAAGTCCACCCACATAGTCGCCTACCGGTTCATCAGATTAGCTTGGCTTATGTCCACCGTCTCTCGGCTCCGGTAGAAGGCTATGACAATGCCCAGCCCCAACGCTATCTCCGCCGCCGCCACCACAACGATGAACAAAGCGAAAACCTGCCCCGTCAACAGCGTCTGAAGCACCGACTCTGTCGCCACTCCCGTTTGGGCCAGCGCCTCTCGGCTGGCCACGTACCGCGACATCGTCACAGCTGCCAGTATCACGGCTGTGAACATCAACTCCAGCGACATCAGCACCGTAATCACGTTGCGACGCGCAAGCGCCCCATACAGCCCAATGGCAAAGATAATCGCTGAGAGAATCAGAAATTTCTCTAAGTCCACGCTATTTGTCCCTCACCAGCGATAGGGCCCCGATAATCGAAGCCAGTAACAGCGTTCCTGCGGCGGCAAACGCGAGGGCATAGTTTTCCAGCAACAGTTTCGATAACGCAAAGGTGTTGTCCCGAAACGCAAGGTCCTCCACCGCCGTCCCGTCCACGGCCGGCAGGTCCGCAATCAGCCTCCAGTCCGTATCGAAGGCCACGAACGCCAGCGCCACCAGCAGCAGCGCCGGCAACAGTACCGCCGCGAACTGAAGACGGTTGGGTAGATTTCCCTCCTGCACGTTCTGCGTCAGCATAATCGCAAAAATAATCAGGATGCTGATGGCCCCGGCGTAGATTAGCACCTGTACCACGCCGAGGAACTCCGCCGCCAGCAGGAAAAACAACCCCGCCACCGTGAGGAACACCAGCACGAGCAGAAGAGCCGACCGGAAAACGTCCCGCAGCAACACCACCCCCAGCGCACCCACAACTGCGACCGCCGCCAGCGCCCAGAATATCAGGTCTTGGAACAGCATCGACTAGCTCTGTGCCCCCACGTCTTCATCTTTGGCCCTGGCCCCCACCCTAGCAGGGCGGAACTCTATCCGTGCCCCCGCCTTCTCTCGCTGGTGCCATTCCCACTTCTCGCGTCCCACGGCACGCCAGTCCAACGCACTGTCCTTGTGAGGATCGTACCCGGAATCCTCAAGCTGCGGACGGAACCATGTGCTCGGCTTCTTCACCGCCTCTCGAAGCTCGTCCACCGTAATCACCAGGCTCTGCCGCTCATACCTTCCCCGCTCGAAGCCGCTCCCCATAAACAGCGCGTCGTAGGGGCACGCCTCCACGCACAGCCCGCAGAACATGCAACGGCCGATGTCGATATCAAAAACGTCGATATCGTAGTGTCCACCCTCCTGGGGGGACCTGCCGCTCTCGCTGGTCACAATCTCGATAATCCCCAGCGGACAATACTTGGCGCAGGAAGCGCACCCGGTGCACCTCTCCTCGTACCAGGCGAACTCCTCCCCCCGAAACCGGGGATGCTGCGGAATTCGCTCCTCCGGATACTGAATCGTAAAGGGAGGACGTATGAAATTCTTAAGGGTCACCAGGAGACCCTTTGCTAGTCCGAAACCATACATCTAGTCCACCTCCATGGTCCGTGTAGATGAGGCGACGTTCTGGAAAACCGGCTCCGGCACCCGCACCTTCTCCCGGCTGAAGCGCCCGAATAATCCTATCGAGACCAGCGCCACCGGTATGTTTATAGCCGCCATTATCCATAATTCGTTACGGGTCAACTCGCCCGGCACATCCGCCTGGAAGAACCCGAAGAAATACACCTGCACAGCCGTCACCAAGAAGTTTATAAACGCCAGCGGCAGCAGGAACTTCCACGCAAACGCCATTATCTGGTCGATTCGAAGCCTAGGGAACGTGGCCCGGATCCAGATGAACAGCAGCACGAATCCCGCCAGCTTCACCAAGAACCAGAAAGCCCCAAGCTGCCCCGACCAGAAGGGCCCCGACCATCCCCCAAGGAATATGGTCGCAAGGAACCCGGACGCCGCCAGCACTCCCGCCATCTCCGCCGCCTGTATCAACGAAAACTTTATCCCGCTGTACTCCGTGTGGTACCCCGCGATTATCTCCGACTCCGCCTCCAGTATGTCGAAGGGAGTCCGGTTAAGCTCCGCCGATATCCCAAGCATGAACACCAGCGCCCCAAGGGGCTGCACCAGCAGGAAGGGGACAGTCTGCGCCTCCACCACGGACACCAGGGACATCGACCCCACTATCAACACCACCCCCACCAGCGACAGCACCAGCGGGATCTCGTAGCTAATCAGCATCGCCACCCCCCGCATCGCCCCGAACATCGCGTACTTGTTCGCCGACGACCACCCCGCCATGAAGATAGCAATGGTGCTCATGGAGCTTACCGCCACAATGTACAGTATCCCCACGTTCAGGTTTACCAGGTATGTGTTCCGGGCGAAGGGCATCACCGCCAGGCTCAACAGCAGCGCCATCAGCATGATGATGGGCACCAGCGTGAAGGCCAGTCTGTCGGCGGCATGAGGAACGATGTCCTCCTTGATAATCAGCTTCAACAGGTCAGCGATCGGCTGAAGAATCCCCCACGGCCCCCACCGGTTAGGCCCTCGCCGCGCCTGGAACCTGGCCAGCAAACGACGCTCCGACCAGACGAACACGGCGGCTCCCAGAAGCGCCGCGTTGACCAGTATGAACATGATGGCGAACCCCGCCACGAAGTAGGCCGCCCACTCGAAGCCCCCGGGCAATAGCCCGTCGCCGCCGCACCAGCTTGCGTTCCCCTCGTTGCCGCCCAGGAAGCAGTACACCTCCCGGAACACCACGTTTTCCTGCAGGAAAGGCGTCATTAGCGGTCAACCTCTCCCATGTTTATGTCAATGCTTCCCAGCGTCACAATCATGTCCGCCAGTTTCCATCCCACCAGCAGCTCCCTCAGCACCGTCAGATTTATCAAAGAAGGCGAGCGTATCTTGCACCGGTAAGGCGCTATGCTTCCGTCGCTCACCAGGTAGAAGGCCAACTCCCCCTTCGGCGCCTCCACCCGTCCGTAGGCCTCCGCCCCAGTCGGTGGACGCAGCACAAAGGGCAGTTGGGCCCGAACCGGACCTTCCGCCAGCGGCTTCTCGATATGTGCTCGCTCCAGTACCAGGCCCACCGTATCCGAACCGATTTCGGCCCTCACCGGCCCGGGACGTATCTCCTCCACGCACTGCTCTACAATGCGAAGACTCTGCTTCACTTCTTCGATTCGCACCCTGAACCGGTCATAGTTGTCCCCCCGTTCACCCACCGGCACGTCAAACTCAAGCCGGTCGTAAATGTCATAGGGGTCCATCTTCCGCCAGTCCCACGCCACCCCGCTCCCTCGCAGCACAGGCCCGCTGACGGAACTCGCAATCGCCGACTCCGCCGAAAGCACCCCCACGTTCTTCGTCCGCACCAGCACAATCTCGTTCTTCATCAGAAGCTGCTCCAACTCCTGAACCAGGTACGGCGCCTCCTGCATCACGTCGTCCAATGCGTGCCAGAAGTCCGGCGGCGCGTCGCTGAACACCCCGCCCGGCCTCATGTAGCTGACGGTAATCCGCGCCCCGCACAGCATCTCGAACAGGTCCAGGATCTTCTCCCGAAACCGGAAGCAGTACATGAGCGGAGTCGCCAGAGCTCCCAAGTCCTGAAGCAGGAACCCCGTAGCCACCAGGTGGCTGGCCACCCTTTGAAGCTCCGCCGCAAGCACCCTCAGGTACTGCCCCCGCAGCGGCGGCTCCACCCCCAGCATCTTCTCCACGGCTAAGCAGTAGGCCTGGTTGTTCGTCATGGACGCCACGTAGTCCAGCCGGTCCGTCAGGGTCAGCACCTGCACGTAGTTCCGCTCCTCCGCCAGCTTCTCCGATCCTCTGTGCAGGTAGCCGAAGACCGGCTCCACGTCCACTATCACCTCCCCGTCGAAGGTCACGCGAAGCCGCAACACCCCGTGGGTGCTCGGATGCTGCGGGCCAATGTTTATCGTTACCGGCTCGGTGCGAATAGCCATAACAGCCTCAGTAGGTCACCACGTCCTCAAAGTCCTTCCTTTGGGGATGCCCCGGAAAACCCTCCCACAGCATAATCCGCTTCAGGTTCGGGTGCCCCTCGAAGGACACACCCATCAGGTCGTAGATCTCCCGCTCCTGGAAGTCCGCCCCCGGCCACACATCAACCACCGAAGGCGCCGTCGGAGTCTCCCTGGAGTAGAGCCGGGTCTTCACCACCGCGCTCTGGTTATGCCCCAGGGAAGTCAGATGGTATACAACCTCGAAGTAGGACACGTAGTCCACGGCGGACACGGCGTTAAGGAACTTGAAGTCCAGCTTCGGATCATCCCTCAGAAATTCCGCCACTTCCCGCAAGTCCGACGGTTCAAGCCACAGCGATTCGTCCTTCCACCGGCACACGGCGTCAGGAAACTTCTGCCGCACGTATCCGGCCAGCTCCTCGCCCTGAACCGCCCTCGTCATTACTGCCCTGCGGGCCTCCCCTTCAGGCTGTACCGCTTGATCTTCTCGTGTAGCTGCATAATCCCGTACAAAAGGGCGTCCGGACGGGGCGGGCATCCGGGCACGTACACGTCCACCGGCACTATGTGGTTCACCCCGGGCACAACGCTGTAGCAGGAATAATACGGCCCGCCACTCGTTGCGCAGACCCCCATGGAGATGACCCACTTTGGTTCCCCCATCTGGTCATAGATGCGGCGAATCGCCGGCGCCATCTTCCACGTCACCGTCCCCGCCACAATCATCAGGTCCGCCTGCCGTGGTGTCGCCCTAAACGCCTCCATGCCGAAGCGCGCAATGTCGAACCTGGACATCGCTGTCGCCATCATCTCGAAGGCGCAGCATGCAAGCCCAAAAGCCACCGGCCACAACGCCGACTTCCTACCCCAGTTGAGCAGCGCGTCCACCGACGTTACCATCAGGTTGCGTTGCAAGTCGTCGGGACCCTGTATCAGCGGCTCCGGAAACGGCTTCTGGTGGGTGTGCCGCATCTCTTCGATGACGGCCCCCTCCTCGAAGTCCAGCTTCCTTGTAAGCGCCTCCAGGGAAAGACCGTTTTCCGATTCCATCACCCTAACTCCACTCCAGGTCCCGCTTTCGCCATGCGTACACCCACCCGAATCCCAGTATGGCAATGAACGCCGCCATCTCTATGAGAGCAAACAATCCCAGCTTCCCCATCCGCACGGCCCACGGGTAGATGAAAATCACCGCCACGTCAAAGATGACAAACAGCAGCGCGTACATGTAGTAGCGAAAGTTGAACTGCGCCCAGCGCCCCCCAATCGTCCGCATCCCGCACTCATAGATGTCTTGCTTCACCGCCGTCGGCTTCTGCGGTCGGACCCCCAGCCGGTAAAGCAAGAATGAAAGCACCAGCATGCTGGTTGGAACAATGAATGCCACCACGACAAAGATGGCTATCAGGCCGTACTGGCGGAAATAATCTTCAAGCACAGGTTGCCCACCTGAAAGGGGATAAGGCAATATAGCATACGCAACCCCCCATAGCAACAAAACAGAAGCTAAAGGGAGACTACGCTAACTCGAATCTGCTCTCCCACGCGCGACAAGAAACAAGAATGTTGACACCATGCACTCTAATTGCCAGCTATGGCTTCACGAACTGGAAGTGGCCCCTTGATAACAACGTCCTGCTTCTGTTGGGAAGAGTTCATCCTTTGTGCCAACGCCAAGGCCCTCTCCTGAATCCTCAGGCTGGCGTCCTTTAGTCGTTGCATGTAACGGGGGTTATCGTCGATCTGGTGGACCAATCCATGCACAACGACAGTTTCCCACGCTCTTTCCCATGCTACGCAAGCATCAAGGAATTTTTCAACTTGTTCCTGAGTTGGAGGTGTAGCCCCCTTTACATATGGGCTGCTGGTATATTGCCGCCAACCACCTACCCTAGTATGCTCAAACGCCTGTGCAGGGTTAGCCTCAGGATGACTTATCAAGTACGGTACCATTTGGGTGGACAGAAATCTGCCGCTAATCTTGTTTACTACGGCATACTCGGCTAAGCGAGCTTGTCGCTCAACATCAAGGCGACCCACAGAATGGGCAATCGTGTAATTGATTATGCCTTCCTCGAACATATTCCGGACTCTTGGATGTAAACGCAGTACCCTCACTAGCTGTGTCCATTCCGGACCGCCACCGAGTCTATCCCTAAATGAGTCCCATTGCTCTGGCTTATCTAGAATGTCCAAGTCGGGAAAAGTCTTCTTCAACGCAGCCATTTTGGTCTCAGGGTTGAGTGACCTAGTTTGCAGGATTCGGCTGACCTTTTTGTATGTCAACTCTTCGAGGGTTGGTCTAGGAATAATCTTGGCGCTAAGAGTTGGTTGATTCGTCAGTTGAGAGGCCCGCCATCTGCGTTCTCCGTCATGAAGGTCAAAAAACCCTGTCCAACTGGAATCGTCCATCAGGATTGGAAACACGGTTATCTCGTCCAGTTGCCCAACTTCCGCCATGTTCCTCCCCAAGTCAAGTAGGTCGGCCTCATCAAAATCTTGTCGCAGGTTCTCAGGGTCCGGCCTTATGAGTTCGTACGGGAGATCGACTATTTCTCCATACCATTCTTGCACAGGACGGAGCACTAAATTTTCCAACTCTTCCATTTTCATCGCTCTTCCTTTTCACACTTTACAAGCTGTTCAGTCTCCGTTGTGCTTGCTGAAGGGCCAATTGCGGCGCGTTGTTGGGCACCCCAGTTTGAAGCATAACCCAACGCGTCAACTGTTGACCCAACGACGCTTGAGCCTGTCTTAGCCTCCGGCTGATTTGTTGAATATTCTGTGCGTATCTCTGAAACTTAAATCGCATGGGCCGATTCGGTAAGTGCGGCAATTGCAATCTCCTTCTTTAGTACCTGAGCAAAGTCTTTTTGTGATTTGCAAATCCGATTGTCTCAATGAACTACAATAGCATCTAGCCATCCTCAAAAAGCTTCAAATATTCCCTCTATTTCGACTCCTAATTCGATGCATCCACCCTATTCATTTGGCTATAATTACCCCATGCTCATAGACATACACACCCACACTGCCGTCCACTCCTTCGATTCAATTCAGTCGCCGGAGGAACTTGTCCAAGAAGCCAGGGGCCTGGGCCTAGACGGCATCTGCATCACGGAGCACGACGCCTTCTGGGACCCCGATGAACTGGCCCTCCTTGGACATCGCTACGGAATTCTCATCCTCCCGGGCTGCGAGATAAACACGGAAGAGGGCCACTTCCTCGTCTTCGGACTGAAGGAATACGTCTTCGGTATGCACAAGCTCCCCTTCCTCTGGGAACAGGTGGAATCCGTAGGCGGCGCCATCGTGGCCGCCCATCCCTACCGAAGGAGAAACGTCGGCAAACTCTCCGCCGCCAGCCAGACGTCAATCTTGCGCCAAACGGCCAAGGAAAAGACCTTCCGCTACTGCCACGCCATGGAGACCATTAACGGCCACGGCTCAAGGGCCGAAAACGCCTTCTCCATCAAGCTCGCCCATGCGGTATCGCTCCCCGGCGTAGGCGGTAGTGACAGCCACGCCCCCGGCGACCTCGGCATATGCGCCACCCAATTCAAGACCAGAATCAACGACTTGGACGACCTCATCTCCGCCATCCGTTTCGGCCAATGCTCCCCCTTCGTCCCCGGTGTCGCATCCCGTCCCAGCCCGCCGGCAAACCGCCCTCTGAAACACTACTGGGAATTCCCCCCTCTACCGAAAGTCCCCCAACTGCTCCACCGATAGCCCATCTCCCGTTTTCCCGCGAAGAACCTACTCTCGCAAAGCCAGACCCTCGCATTACCTCCCCATCCCTTGAAGCAGAGAATGAAGGCTGTCCTGAGCCTGTCGAAGGGACGAGGGTGATTTGTACATCCAATAACATCCTCCCGTAGGGGCGGCTCACGATCCGCCCGCAAACTCAACCCACGCCCACCTCTCACGTTGGCGCTCCTCCCACTTCCCGTGCTCTCACGAACGCGTGGGGTCCACTCTTCTCTCACTCTTGTGGCAACGTACGCCGTAGACACCAACCGCCCAACCCACGCCCCAACACCGCAAAACTTGCCGTCACGCAGTGACCTATCGCAAAACCGCCGCCCGCGCCACAAGCAGCTCCAACGCCAGGTCCTCATCCTGCCGGCCCTGCTTGATGGCAAGGTCCATCTCCAGCAGGCAGGAATAGAGCCCCTTCAAGCGCGGCCACGAAAACCTCCTCGCCTGATCCAGTGTCTTCCTCACCGCGAAGTCCGCCCGCAGCTCCAGCCGCGCCCCCATCTCCCCTCGAGGCACCCTCCTCTCCACCAACTCCTTCGCCACCGTCACCAAGCGGAGTTGCCGCGCTATCATCGCCTGGATGTACGGCAGCGCCGCCCCGTCGTTCCGCAGCTTCTGCAGCAGACGCAGCGCCACCGATGGGTTGCCCTGCACAATCGCGTCCACTGCTGCAAAAATGCTCGCCTCCCGCACCTGCGCAACCATACTACGCACATGCTCCTCGCCTATCTGCTTCTCCCCCGCGTACAACGACAGCTTCTCCAACTCGGAGTCCAACAGACGAAGATTCGGCCCCACGAACTGGGTCAGCAGCCGCAGCGCTCCCGGTGAAATGCTGGCATCCTTGGATTTCGCCCTGTTCCGAATCCACCGGGCAAATTCCTCCCCACGCGGCACCTGCAGACTCCTCACCTCGGCGTTCCCTGTTAGCCTACGCAGCAAGGGATTATTGGCCCGAAGCGCCTCATCCGCGAATATTAGGTGGGTTGTCGGAGGCACCTCCCCCGCGTACTCTCCCAGTCCCTCCCATCGAGCCAAACGGTTCCTCGACGTTCCACCGCCCCTTTGACGTGGCCCCCTCGCTTCAAAGGACCCCAATAGACCCTCCACCACCACCAGCCGATGATCCGACAGAAACGGCATCGCGCTGCTCACCGCCCGCACTTCCTCAAGCGTCACCGAATTGCCGTTCAGCTTGTGCGTATTGCTCTCCAGAAAGTCCTCCGGCCCCAATCCCCGTCGAATGTCGGCGAGCGCCTCCGCCACCAGAAAAGAGTCCCCATGCAGCACAATAACCGGCAACTTAACATTCCTCCATGATCTAGCTTTGAGGAAATCTTAACTCAATTTACTCCCCATAGCGACATCCTCACCCATCTTCGTCCTATCTGGTAGGTCTGGTTCGCGAACCGGCCGCCCCTCTTCACTCTTTCCCCTTAATGTGGCGTACAGTCCGGGGGAAGGGGAGGATGTGGGAAGCTGGAACTGAGGGAATGAGGAAGGGCGCCCCCATTGTTGGGAGCGCCCCTCTGGGGTTCCGTATTCAGTTGTCGGTTGGACTTGGCCTACTGTTCAGGCCAGCCTTCTGGGATATTGTCCGAGGCCAGGGCTGCCTGGATAGAAGCGCGGGCCTCGCTTGTAACCCAGGTGCTCCAGATGTCCTCGTTGCCCTTGAGCCACCAGAGTGCAGAGTCGTTGGTAGTAGCGTCCGGATTGTCGTTTGCCCAGGAAGCTACAGTCTTGTACCGATCGATGTCGAAAGTCCAATTGCGGAGCATGGACACGACGTCCGGAGCTCTTTGGAGCATGTCCGGCACCACGGCGATAAGGATGGTTGCATCCTCATAGGCGCAAGCCTTGGTGGTAAACCAGCATTCGTCACTGTAAGCAGGCTCTTCCAGCCTAACCAGGTCCAGAACCAGAGCGGGGGCGTTAGTGCCCCACTGGTAGCCGAGCCAAGGCTCCTCGCGTTCGTAGGCGCCGTATAGGTCTGCGTTGAGAGCCGAGCCATCGCCGGGTCTCAGGATGTCAATGTGGTCGTCCAGCCCGTAACCGGTGACCTGAGCAGTGTTGACCCCATCGCAGGCCCAACCAAGAACGCAAGACACCAAAACGGCCTTTCCTCCGGACCCGGTCCTCTCAAATAGCATCTTGTACTGGTCTTCCTTCAGGTCTTCGATGCTATCCAAGTCTGGATACTGCTCCTGCAGGTAGGCCGGGATTACAAAGGCGGACTGCCAGTCCTTGCCAAGGCTTTCACCAATGGCGACGACCTGGCCCATGGACTGGGCTTCCGCCCAGGCTTCGTCCTGGTTGGGAAGCCAGATTTCCATGGTCACATGGGTGTCACCAGCGCGAAGGCCGTTAAAGAGCGGCAGTGTCGAGCCGAACTTGGTGGTGGTTGGGTACCCGTAACCAAATTCAGTTATGTACTGAGCGATGCGGTTCTGGACCTGGGCGCTGGTCCAGTCCAGGTCAGAGAAGATGATGGTTCCCCTCACCGCCATCATTGCGTCTCGCTCCTCCAGAGCCTGAGCCACAATGGCAGCGACCTGCTCTTCAGTGAGGGCGTCCTGAGCACCCTCGGAAAGGATTGACCTCACGTCATCAGCCGAAAGGGTGCCTTCAGCGGCCTGCATGACGGCAGAGGCCACGGCCTTGTCCACGTCTTCGCTGGTAAGCATGCCAGCCTGGGCATCCGAGACTGCCTTTGAAATGGCAGACTGGACGTCCGCGCTGGTGACGGCGTCGGCGGTGGCGGCGGTTACGGCGCCCTCCACCATGGCCTGGATTTCCTCGGGAGATGCGCCCTGTGCCGCGGCTGCGGAGACGGCGCCTTCGACCATTGCCTGGATCTCACTGGGGTCTACGCCCTCGACGGAGGCTGCAAGGCCTGCCATGGCGGTTTCCACCATGGTGCCGATCTCCTCCATTGAAACCTGGGGCTGCGGGGCAGGCTGGGCCTTTGCAACCTCTTCGGAAACAATCTGCCTCAGCTCTTCGGCGCTAACGCCCGTGGTTTGCGGCGTTTCGTCTCCGCCGCCACAGGCACCAACGACGATGGCGAACATAGCCGTCATTACGCCGATTATAATGAGATACCGTGTAAACCTTGTACCTAACATAGATCCTCCTTTTTTGTGTTATGGGTTGTCTATTCAGTTAGATTAAATCTGAAGAAGCCATGGACTTCGGACGGTCAGCCAACGCCCATGGTTCTCTGTTGTCTTTGGGCAAAGGATTGGGTCAGCCGGTCTATAATTATTGCCAAAAATACGATGGCGAAGCCCGCGATGAAGCCGTTGCCGGGCTCGTTTTTCTGCAGGGCGCGAAGCACGTCAACTCCCAGTCCACCCGCAGCGACCATGCTGGCAATGGTGACCATTGCCAAGGCCATCATGGTTGTCTGGTTTATGCCTGCCATTATTGTGGGCAGGGCCATGGGAATTTGCACCTTGATCAGTAGCTGCAGCGGCGTTGAGCCAAAGGAGCGCGCCGCCTCAACAGTTTCGCTGGAAACCTGCCTGATGCCCAGATTAGTCAGGCGAATCACAGGTGGGGATGCGTAGATGAGGGTGGCGAATATGCCAGCAGGCTTGCCCAATCCGAAGAACAGGATACCGGGTAGAAGGTAAACGAAGCTGGGCATGGTCTGCATTGCATCCAGAATGGGTCGCATCAGGTTATCAGCGGTCTGACTTCGGGCCATCAAGACCCCCAAAGGGAGACCGATGGAAACCGAGATAGCGACAGCTACTACCATCAGGGCAATGGTGTCAATCGTGTTTGACCAGAGGCCCATGAACCCCATGAACAGCAGCGCCCCAACGGTAAAGGCCAGTAGACTCCACCGGCCCACGGCAAAGGCAAAAAGACCCAGGGCCACTACCATAGCCGGCCAAGGTACCCATTTTATGACCGTCTCTATGCCGTCCAGAGAGTAGATGATGGCGGTACTGAGGCTATCAAAGAGCCAACCACCCTCTTTAGTCAGCCAGTCCACCCCGTCGTCAATTGTTTCGCCGGTAACCTGCCTCACCGTTCTCTTCAACTCTACCGGAGAATCGCCGGTGCTTTGCACAGTGGAAACGGTGGTGGGAAACTCCATCTCCGGTCCCCAGACAATGAGGCTCACAATCAACAGGGCCAGGACGGCCGTTGCACCAATGAACCAATTTCTGAAGCGGGCTACGAAGGTCGTAGCGGCTCCGAGTGAACCGGAAGGCGTTGCGGAACCCAAAGAGTCTGGCCCAGCCACGCTACCCCTCTTCCTCCGCATCGGCCATGCCGGCCAGCAGGGCGCCGCGGTGGACCTCGCCCACGAGGCGTCCATTGGGGCCGATGACGGCTATGGGGAAGTGGGTCTGGGCTGCAAGGGGGATGACGTCTTCGATATAGTCGTCGGGGCCCGTTGTCATTACCTCGTCAAGCTCTACCTCTTCCAGCCGTTCTACCTTCCTGCGGGCCAGGGCTGCGGCGCGGTCCTCGGTGAGGATGCCTTTCACGCCGCGCTCCCTGTTGAGGAGGAAGACGTGGTCCATGTCGTTGGTACGCATGAGATGGAGGGCGGCGCGGGGACCCTGCCACTGGTAAGCGACGGCGTCGGGTTGCTGCATGACGGCGTTGACCTGGATGACCTTGGCCCTTGAAACGTCCTGGACGAATTCCGCGACGTAGTCATCGGCGGGTAGAGTGACGATTTCCTCGGGAGTGCCGTTCTGGACTATCTCGCCGTCGCGCATGATTGCGATGCGGTCACCGACCTTGAGGGCCTCGTTGAGGTCGTGGGTGATGAAGACAATGGTCTTGTTGAGCTGGGACTCGAGGACAATCAGTTCGTCCTGCATTTCGCGACGGATGAGGGGGTCGAGGCCGCTGAAGGGTTCGTCCATCAGCAAGACCTCCGGGTCGACGGCGAGGGCCCTAGCCAAGCCGATCCGCTGCTGCATTCCGCCGCTCATTTCCCGTGGGAAGTAGGTCTCCCAACCCTTGAGGCCCACAGTTTCGATGGACTTGGCGGCGAGTTCGTAGCGCTCCTCCTTTTCAAGGCCCCGGATCTCGAGTCCGTAGGACACGTTGTCCATTACGTTGCGATGAGGCAGAAGGCCGTAGTGCTGGAACACCATGGCGATCTTCTCGCGGCGGAAGCCGATTAGCTCTTCCTGGGAGTAGTCGAGGACGTTTTCGCCGTCGAAATAGACCTGGCCGCTGGTGGGCCGGATAAGGCGGGTAAGACAGCGAACGAGGGTGGACTTGCCACTGCCGGAGAGGCCCATGACAACGAAGACCTGGCCTTCCGGGACACTGAAGTTTACGTCTCTGAGTCCGACGACGCAGCCTGTGGCTTCCTGAATTTCGCTTCGGCTCTTGGTCTGCCACTCGGGCTGGAGAATACGGCGGGGGTTATTGCCGAAAACGTGCCAGAGGTCTTTGACTTTTATCTTTGCGTTGTTGTTTTGCATGGCCGTTTAAGAATTTTGCGGGCGATTTTACGCAGGGGTCTGAGTATGCCAGCAATGTAGGGAGAACCGGTGGGCAACCCCGTTGGGCTGACGATGGACGGAAGTTGGCGGAGAAGACCTAATGGAATAGGTCTTTGTGCGTGACGTTGTGCGATACCTGCATTGAGTCCCATTTATAACAGCGTTCATGGTAGCAGTCAACCCGAAACGCGCTAAAGAAAACAGGTGCTCTTAACATAAATGGCATTTCAGGGAGGAATTTCGGGTCAAAGGGCGTTTGGTAAGGGAACTGCCGGGTCGGGTTATGGTCCGGGAGCAAGATGGCTTAAGGGGTATTCTATGCTAGACTTAAATGAGGCAATTGCCTGAATTAACAGCCGATAGAAAGAGGAATTCGCGAATGAAAAGCACGATAGAGTTCAGTCCTGCGTATACTATGCTCACGCTACATCTGGACCCTGGCGAGAGGGTAAAGGCAGAGCCTGGGGCGATGGTGGCCCAGCAGGGTGTTGAGATGGAGACGGGGATGGGCGGCGGTGGACTGTTTGGCGGCATAAAGAGGATGATGGGTGGGGAATCTTTCTTCGTCAACACCTTTACTGCCGGACCCGCAGGGGGATGGGTGAGCATTTCGCCGCCGATTCCAGGGGATATCCACTCGATGCCGTTGGACCCAGGGCAGAACCTGTTTCTCCAGGGAAGCTCGTTTCTCGCGTGTACCGAGAACGTGGAGACGGACACGAAGTTTCAGGGGCTCAAGGGGGTGTTCAGCGGGGAGAGCCTGTTTTTCCTGCGGGCCTTTTCCCACGGAGCTGGGGGCACGGTCTTCTTCGATTCCTACGGTGCCATCAAGAAGCTGGAAATGGACGGGACGGAGGAGCTGGTGGTAGATACGGGGCACGTGGTGGCGTTTACGGAGGGGGTGGAGTACAGCATCGGTAAGGTGGGGGGAATCCGGTCGCTGATAGCAGGCGGCGAAGGACTTGTGATGAAGTTCCGGGGCCGCGGTCAGGTGTGGGTGCAGACCCGAAACATGCTGGGCCTCGCAGAGAGGCTGGTACCGTTCTTGCCCAAGAAAGGCTAGGACTTAGGAGCTAGCTGGCATTGATGCCAGGTGGCGGAGGAGCATTATATCGGCAACACTCGAACCCGGCTTCGGATTTCGTCTGCCAGTACCAACGCACACGCGGACAAGTCGGACTAGTGCTGATTGAGGGCAGCTAAAACCGCTCCCTCCAGATGCTCTGGCATAGGGTCGTCCGTCCGTATCTGAATTACGCTCGGACCCGCTTCATGTGAGTGGGCCAGCGTAGATCCACTTTCCATATCGTGGGTGAACACGACGAATTGATGAGTAACCGCCCAATCCATGGTTTCTTTGTCGCTGGCCCTCGGATCGCCGACATCAGGCCAATGGGCGGCCTCCCATCCATGCTTTCGCAGGGCCGGAACCCGTTGGGGTGTCAGATTCATGCCGACGAGGAGTTTCGGATTCATGACGTGGAGAGGGGGGCTTCTAGCTCCTCCAGTCTACAAGCGGCGTATGCCAGGGATTGGTTGATGTATTCCCTACTCAAGATAGGGATAGGCTCGAAGTATCTCCGAAGGGGAACAGACCGGCAGCCGGCATGTCTACCACAGTCCCAGCGGTTACGCGCATGCCTCGAGTGTATGCTTTGCCGCCCATAACGGCGGGATCGATGGTAATGCTGTCGAATGATTTCATGGTTTAGCTTCTCTCATTTGGGTCTTTGGCGGCATAAGCGGCTTCCTGTGGATGCCCTCCCGTATCCTGTGGCACTTCGGGTTGAAGTGGCATCATGGGGGGATAATTGAGAGGAGATGCAGCGAGACGTCAGAGTGCCTTGATGCTGTGGATAGGCAGAGCCCAGGTTTCCAGGGTGGACAGATCCAGGCCCCAGGAAGCGTAGTCTATGTCGAATCCGACCGTCTGAACGCCCCTATCCAGATCGACGTTTAGTCCACCTGCAACCCCAGCTGCCTCTGCGCCGGGGCCTGTTTTGAACTCGAGGTAGAGACTGTCGGTTTCGGGACAACAGTGGAAGCTTGATAGCTATCCTGCCTCCGAGAGATCGTAAAGAGTGACGCCGCATCCGGCCTGTTTCTCTTTCAAGTCAACGATTGAAGGACTGTTGGCTCTCTTCCGACGGTCGGCCCGCAATTAGCCCTTCGATGCTGATGTCTTGGTCCAGGTCCAGACGGCGGATTCCCTGACCGCTACCAATCAGTTTCCAGCTGTTTCGCTACTGCGGAACGGCGTGGTCCAGTCCGGGATACCAGGCAAGGAGAAAGGAGATGGCTCGTCCGGCTGAGAGTTCAACCTCCCGCGTATCCCAGGTGACGGACACTTCGTCCGCCTACGGTATCTCCTCGTCCATCCTTGAAGTAACCATTCCTTGCCTCCACTGGCATTCGACGGTTAGACTGGATTGGTCTGCTTGATCCGATTGATTTCGTGCCTCCTAAACCTGCCGCTGCGTTGAACTCTAGCAGGTTTCAACCGGAATTTTGCCACTCGGTTGTCGCGAACTACATGGTCGTTCGGTGGTTCGACAAGGTCGCCAGAATAGAAGAAGAAACGATAAGGCCCTTCACTGAACATGGTTGTCATTACGGTTCAAGCATTTCCCGCGAGGCTACACAATCAATTCAATCACTATAGGCGGGCATAGTGTCAGCCTCTACGACGTAATGGAGAAACTGGGGTCGGGGTTTCTCGGGTCTGGGAGAGTGGCACGCCTGACAGGATTCGAACCTGCAACCCCTGGGTCCGAAGCCCAGTGCTCTATCCGTTGAGCTACAGGCGCGCGGCGGTTTGACGGCTATGTTGGATGGGGTGAGCGATGGGATTCGAACCCACGATCTCCTGGGCCACAGCCAGGCGCCTTAGACCACTTGGCTACGCTCACCTCGTTGGGTTACCTATATGGCAATAGGGAATTATAAGGGGTTGGGGGTGTATTCGCCAAGCTTGGGGCCACTGTGTGACGGCAAGTCTTGCGGGTTGGGGCTTGGTCTGGGGAGTTGGTGTCAACGAGGTACGTTCCCGAGGGGTGTGAAGAGTAGGACCCTCGCGTTTGCGAGGGCATGGGAGGGTTTCAAGGCAGTCTTGGGCCTGTGGGGGCAAGAGTTCGGGAGAGAAGCGCCAGCGGGTGGCGTCCCGATAGAACACCCTCCAGGCGAAGAGGGTGGAGGGCTGGAATACGAGGATCTCTTGATTTTCATAGTCATCGGCAGTCTGTCCTTGGCCAAGCTCGTACTTTTCGCTATCCATCTGAGCGAGGCGTTCGGCCAACTTCCGGTCGGTACGGCCCAGATCCACGGTCCCGTGGAGAATGACGGCCTGATCAGCATCCTCACGGGTCACGCAGGCCGCAGCGTTCCGCTCCAGGTTGCGACGCCAACGCACTTCCGGGCTCCCGCCGAAGTAGAGCTTGTCATCGAGCCAGAAGCTGCCTTCCGGCCGGGTGTGGGGCAGGCCGTCAGGGGCGACGGTGGCCAGCCAGTAGTGCTTGGACTCATCTAGCCTTCCGGCGGCGTAGGACCAGGGGAGAAGCCCCTCGTCATCCGTTGGGACCCCATAGTCTTCCGGGATGTGAGGACGGCTGGGGAAGGGATCCCTGGAGGGGGTTAGGACTCACCGGCGAGGGCGAGGTTGACTAGGGTCCGGACGGGTACGCCCGTTGCCCCTTTTACGAGGAACCCCTTTTCCGCCGTACTTCCTGCGGTGCCGGCGATATCCAGGTGGGCCCAGGGGATGCCTTCGGCGAACTCCGAGAGGAACTTGGCGGCTATTATGGATCCCGCTCCCCGGTCGGCGCCCACGTTCATCATGTCGGCAAAGTTGCTCTCCAGGGTGTCTCGGTATTCGTCGAACATGGGTAGCTGCCAGAAGCGTTCGCCGGTGTCCTCACTGGCGTTCATAAGCTGGTTCATGAATTCCTGGTCGTTGCCCATGACGCCGGTGCAGATACTGCCGAGGGACACGATGATGGCTCCGGTGAGAGTGGCGATGTCCACCATGCGGTTGACGCCCAGTTCCCTGGCGTAGGTCATGGCGTCGCAGAGGATGAGACGGCCTTCGGCGTCGGTGTTGATGACCTCGACGGTCTTGCCGTTCATGGTCTGGACGATGTCGCCGGGGCGCTGGGCTTCGCCGTCGGGCATGTTCTCGACGGCGGGTACGACGCCGGTGACGTTGACCCTGGGTCGGATGCGTCCGATGGCCTGCATGGCTCCGATTACGGAAGCGCCGCCGGACATGTCTCCCTTCATGCGCTCCATGCCGGAAGCGGGCTTTATGGATATGCCGCCGGTATCGAAGGTTACGCCCTTGCCGATAATGCCGAGGTTGTCGTCGGGGTTGTCCGGGTTGCCACGGTACTTGAGCACGATGAGCTTGGGGGGCTGGCGGCTGCCGCGGGCGACGCCTACGAGGGAGCCCATGCCTTTCTCTTCCATGTCCTCGCGGTCAAGGATCTCTATTTCCAAGCCCTCGGCGTCAGCGACGCGTCGGGCGACTTCCGCCATCTGGGTAGGGGTCATAACATTGGCAGGCTCGTTGGCCATGTCGCGGGCGAGGCATGAGGCCTCTGCGGTGATGGTCCCGAGCCTGAGACCCTTCTCTAGCTCCGCGACCTTCGCCTCTTCCTGCTCAACCACGGTCAGGTCGTCCAGCTCTGTATCGTCGCCGTTGGAGGAGAAGTAGTGCTTGAAGCGGTAGAGACCCAAGACGGCGCCCTCTGCCATTGCCTGGGCAACGGACTGGGGCTCGAGGCCGCCGATGCCGGTGCCGTGGGCGATGGTGCAGGCGCTGGAGATGTTGCGACTGCGCAGGAATCGACATGCATCGCCCATCACGTTTCGGACGGTGTTGGAGGAGAAATTTTCCTGCTTGCCTAGGCCGGCCACAAGGACGCGTCCGGCGCCGATTCTGCCAAAGGTGTGGATAAGGGTCATTTCGGAGGTCTTGCCCCGGATCTCGCCTTCGTCAATGAGCTGGCTAATGGCGCCTCCGAGGGCCTGGTCTACGGCGCCGGTGGCTCCACTGGGTTTCTTGACGCCTTCGAAAATGTTGACTATGAGTGCGGGGGTGCTGACCTTGGTAACGTCTTCTCGCAAGACC
Source organism: Dehalococcoidia bacterium (assembly GCA_034420855.1). GTDB lineage: Bacteria > Chloroflexota > Dehalococcoidia > Lucifugimonadales > JAPULR01. Next base: position 8,182 of record DAOUKX010000122.1, on the reverse strand, counting down.
TTGATGTTCATGTTCTGCTCCTACAGGTTTGTGGGGCAATGATAGTGGATTTAGCGGGGATTATCCAGAAGTAGGGGAGGGGCGGGCGACCATCAGGGCCGCTCCTATGGGGAGACGCAACAGTCTTGCGGGAAAAGCAAGGGTATGGTGTGGACTTCAGTGTATAAGTCCCGCCTATATGGAGGGCAAAGAGGGGTCAGTTGTCCGTGTAGTAGGCAATCCCGATAAGGCCCGGTCCCGTGTGGGCACCCATGACGGGGGTAAACTCGCTGATGAAGATCTCGCGGCAGTTCATGGACCGGAGGGCCTGTTCTCGGAGGTGGTGGGCCCGCTCGATGGCGTTCGCGTGCATGATGTTCACGTGGGAGGGACTACCACCGGCGCGCTCGGACACGATTGAAAGTAGCCGTTCCATGGCCTTTTGACTGCTGCGGGGCCGGGCGATGAGGGTGGCTTCCCCCTGGCTCAGTTCCACGAGGGGTTTGAAGCCCAGCAGGGTGCCGGCCCAAGCTTTGGCCTTGGTGATCTTGCCGCTTCGTCCAAGGTACTTGAGTGTTTCAAGGTAGGCCAGGAGGTGAAGCCTGGGAACAAGCTCTTCGATGCGCGCAACGATTTCGGGGAGGCCCAGTCCCTCGAGGGATGCACGGTGGGCCTCCAGGGCAACGAAGCCCTGGGAACCGGCAACGGCCCGGCTGTCCAATATGTGAATGTCTAGATCAGGCCTCTCTTCTGAGGCTTGGCGGACGGCGATCCTGGCGGAGTCGTAGGTGACGGGACTGAATCGGGGGGACAGGGTGATGCAGAGGATGCTCCGGGACACTTGCGCCGCGCTCCGGAAGGCTTCGAGAAAGGCCTGGGGGTTGGGGCCCGAGGTTGAGATGACAGAGCCGTTGCGGGACTGCATAAGGTAGAAGTCGGAAGTGTTAAGGTCAATGCCGTCCCGGTACACTTGTCCGTCGGCGATAAGCTGGTGGGGAACGACGATGACGCCGGTTTCCTCAAGCAGATGTGGTGGTAGACAGCAACTGCTGTCTACCACTATGGCTAGCTTGGAAGGGTGAACCAATGCGTTACCACCTGTCGCTCGCGGCGGGCGGGACTACGCGAGGATTTGCGCAAGGCCAAGAAGGCATCCAGGATGGCGGGGCTGAATAGGAAGGCGACGGAGGACAGGATGACCAGTATGACGGCAAGGATGCCGAAGGTCAGGGGAATGGCCACAACGGTATAGACGACCATCAAGGCTGTGGAGAGGGTGAGGAGGGCTATCTGGACGAACCTACGGCCCACTTTGAAGAAGATGGCCGTGGTAACGGCGAGGGCGAGGAACACGACAACACGATCGGTGTCCGTTTCCTGAATCTTGGAGGAGCCAGACCAGAGGAAGCCCTGCCAGTTCAGGAATAGGATCCAAGAGGTGAGGAAGGGGAACGGGAGGGCGGTGAAGGACGCCAGGAGCCAGTCGCGTTTGACCAGGCGCATGATAACACCGGCAAGTATCCACAGGCTGATGGGTACGTAGACGATGAGGGCAAGGAGGAGGGGAATGCCGAAGGGAAGGCTTCCAGTAGTGAGAAGAGTATAACCGGCGTAGCCGAGGGCCATGAAGGCCATAATCCAGGAGATGGTGGGGGCGGCGAGGGAGTAGCCGAGCCAAGAGTAGGTCCACTTGGCGCCGCTGTTCTTCCATCCCCGGTAGGCGATGAAGGTGAATAGGGCCATGGCTACCATGAGGACGAGGATCTCCGTCCAGAGATGAAGGGCAAACAAGGCGGCCAAGAGCAGATGGGGAAGGGTGGCAAGGAGGATATCCCGCCAGGACCCACGGCTATGGATCGCGTAGAGATCGCCGGCCACAGCTCCCGGGCGTCCCATTTGCTGAGAGGCCCTTCTTCGAGCCTCGAGGGAAGAGAGGCCCGCCTTCTCCATTTCGGCGGTGCGCTCCTCCAGGTGGTCTTTCATCTCCTTTAGGATGTCGTCCTTATCGCCAGGAACGAGCTGAAGCTGCTTGGCCAGATTTGCAAGGTATGAGTCGCCCGTGCGTGTATTTCTCCTGGGCTGCATGGAGGTTCACGCCCCCCAGGCGGGTATAAACCGGTTGATGGCGCGGGAGAAGCGACGCCATTCTTCCATACGCTCTTCGAGGACCCTTTGGCCCTTAGCGGTGATGGAATAGTAACGTCGAGGAGTTCCGGTGGTACCGATGCCCCACTGTCCTTCGATGAGGCCTGCGGCGGCCATGCGGTGGAGTGCTGGATAGAGGGTGCCCTCCTTGAAATGGAAGTAGCCTAGGCTGCGCTGTTCGATTTCCCTGACGATGCGGTAGCCGTGCATGGGTTCTTTGGCTAGGAGAGAGAGGAGGAGGGTTTCCGTGTTGCCTTTCAGGAGTTCTTTCTGATACATGGCAAATCCAGATGTAGATGGTAAGGGCATTGTAGACAGGGCAAGGGGAAGCAGTCAAGGTTGGATCGAGGCCAAGGGGACTACTACGCAGTCCTTGTTGGCGTAGACCAGAGGACAGGACCTACCGCAACTTGGTCTTTTGAGTTCGATGGCGGGGACAGCAAAATCATCGTTTGCTCTGTAGAATCGCAGCCGAAAACAGCGGTGGATTCAAAGTTTGCGAAGTATTCGGCGGCGCCTATGGTGGTGCCAACGGCCCGCTGACGGTTTTCCTCTACGGGGCAAGGTTCCAGCCCCTGTGCATGTCGATGTCCGGGGGGACATGGTTTGCTCGCCCCCCTTATGAGCATGACTTCCAAGTTCACGGCAAATTTGGAAGCAACCCAATTCCGGTTATCTGCATCAATGGTCATGAGGTCGCCTTAGAAGTTCCCGCTCTCGCCGCGGGTTGCGTTCAAACATCGCTTAGTATAGTTGTCGATGGTGAAGGCGTCTTTCAGATCGCCCATTATCCTTCAACAAATGGCCATTTCACACTCATTTGTGGATTTGCCCACAGGCAACATCTTCTCCAAGACACTCTGTTTTATTAGGAAAAGCACGCTCCAAGGCATCCACTCTGCGGGTGCCAATCGCTCCAGAGTTCAAATCCAAGCGGGAATGTCCCATGTGTGAGTCGGCCCGTGTCCGCCGACTTGCCGGCCTCGCCTATATCCCCATTACGCCCAAAAGGATGCTGAAATCCACAATGACGTTCTCGAACACATCCTTCCTCATTACTAACAACCATAGAATCGTTCAGGGTTTGGTAATATGGCGACGGATGCCCTTACGGTACTCCGCCCAATCTAACTGACCGAACTCTAAGCCCGGGGGCGGCATGGCGACCCTAGCCTTGGGGCGCCCTTCCCAGTCCAAGGACACGTTCCACTGCCGAACTCCTATACACCAATGGGGAAGTGATTCCGACGCGCCAAGACCAAAGTACAAGGAGATCCAGGGAGGAACTGTCCCACGTAGAAGGCTGTTTGACGCAACTCCGTGGGAATTTCACAGACCTCTAAATCATTTTTGCCTCAAGACTCCCCAAAGAGCCCACTTTTGCCGTTTGCCAACAGGCTACCATCATCTTGACACCCAGTCGGGTGGCCACTCCTCGGTGGTATGGCCCGATGCTCCAGATGTAGGCGGTGCACACCTCACATTGAACCAAAGAATGGCTTTCGATAAACCGGAAGCGCCAACGCGACGTTCACTTCAATAGCCTGCGCAACTGATAGCTTCCTTCTCCACTACCTCACATTCTTCTTCAAATCGTTAAGGGACTCGGTGAAGGTGGCAAGACTTTCCTCACCTTCACCGAGTCCCTTAAGAGAAGTGCAACAGGCTGGTGGTGACGCGTCACCACCAGCCTCACTAGCGACTACTGCATCCTATTGATGACGATGAAGCCTGCCACTCCTACCAGAGCAAGGATGGCCAGGATCAGCGCGATGATAGCCAAGCCGCCGCCGCCAGATGGGCCTCTGTCACCCTGGGGGCCCTGAGCACCCTGAACACCTGCGGCTCCTGTGTCACCCTTGGCACCTGCGGCTCCTGTGTCACCTTTCGCGCCTGCGGCTCCCTGGTCACCCTTGGGGCCGGGATCGCCTTGGTCTCCCTGAGGGCCGGCTGCTCCACGTTGGCCGGCGGAGCCGGGATCGCCCTTCGGGCCGGGGTCGCCCGCGTCACCCTTCGGGCCGGGGTCGCCCGCGTCACCCTTGGGGCCGGGGTCGCCCTGGTCGCCCTTCGGGCCGGGGTCGCCCTGTTCACCTCTGGGACCTCTGTCGCCTTCAGGGCCGCGGGGGCCACGCGCGCCTCCACCAGCCGCAGGCGGGGGAGTAGGGGTGGGTGTGACGACGGGTGGGGGCGCATCTGCAGCGACAGTCACGTCGGTGGCGCCACCCACATCTTCAAGGCTTTCCTGGCTAGGGATACGCCTTACCGTACCCTCAAAGGAATAGGTATTCTCCGTGTCGGAGGCGGTCACCTTGTAGCTGAAACTCGTCGGCTCATTGAACAGGATGAATGTGAGCACCTGTCCGTCGATTCTGAGTGAGTTTTCTGCAGTGGTGGATGAATCTTCCACGTAGGTGAAACCTTCGGGCAGGGTTTCTTTAATCTCCCCCCCGCCGCCCACATTGTGGGTAATCGTAACGGTTATCTCTCCCCCAGGCATAACCTCGGCTGCGGAGAAGGCCCGTTCGGCCATGTGGCTGCTCGCTCCGGCCTGGCCTGTGGACCACCAGAGTCCGATAGCCAGAGCCAAGCCCGTCGCGACGGCTGCCAGCAGGAGCGGCTGCAATATTGTTATGCTTCTGACCAATCTATTTCCTCCTAATCTGTGTATCCATTACACATCCGCTTGGGGCTAGTTGCCTGGATTGTCCTGGGCCCAAATGCTGAGAACCTGTCGGACCTCACTATCATCCACTGTCCCGTCGCCGTTAAGGTCAAACCGCTCGTGGTTGGTGTACTGATCCAGCGAAGTCCTGGGTGTCTCAGCAGCAGCCATTCCGACTGTGACGGTTACGTCTTTGCTGGCCGAACTGTCGCCGCTCGTGGCCTCGACCGTGACCATGTAAACATTGTCCATATTGGCGTCGGCCGGATTGGCGGAGTCGGGTGGGGTGCTGAAGGTCAGGACGCCCGTCGTGCTGATGCTGAAGTCCCCGACATCATCGCCCGACAAGCTCCATGTCGCGCCGGAACTGTCCACGCCCACAGCGGTGTAGGTGGCCACGTCGTCGGTGCTCATGCTGGTGTAGGCGATCAGGGGCGCGCCTGAGACTTCCAGGTCGCTGCGCTTGATCGCTGGGCCTTCGTTAACGCCGGTGATTTTGATGGTGACGTTTACGGAGGAACTGAGGCCCTCCAGGTCTGTGGCGGTGACTGTCACCATGTAGGTCCGCTTGGTCTCGTAGTCCAGTTTGGTGCTGGCCTTCACGCTTATCTGGCCACCTGTATCTTCGGTACCGCCATCATCGTTAACCTCGAATAGGGACGCGTCAGGACCGCTAAGGGAGTAGTCAATATTCGCGTTATCCCCGCCCTCGGCATCCACGGTATCGGTGGCGGCAACCCGGGCTCCCACGGTCAGCGGGACCGGGGTATTATCAACGGTAGCGCCGGCGTTCTCCGGCACTTCCCTTGGATTTATCTGGATGCCCGAGGCGTCGGTATCTTCGTCGGTAAACTTCGGTGCCAGGTTCCGCGCCCTCTCGACCACTTCATCTGACGGGACATTGCCGTTTGTAGCTCCCTGGCCGTCGGTGTATGACGCTGTCGCTCTCAGGCACTTGCCGTCGTCATCGCTGTTGGGTGTGTAGGTCGCCGAGGTGACGCCATCGCCCTTTGCAGCTTCCCATGCGGTAGATGCATCAGCGCAAGCAGTATCAGCGAGGGGCGCGCCTGCCGTTCCTCCTTGGGATCGCTCCCACTGCCAGGTCAGGTCCCGCACCGCGCCGTCTGGGTCGGAGACAACCCGGGCGGTTATCGGAACGCCGATCCTGGGCTGCCTCGCGCTCATGGACAAGGTCCCATCTTCGTTGACGTTCTTGACCTCGACTGTGACATTCATGGCAGTGCTCTTAGGTGATTCACCGTCAGTGGTCGCGGTTGCCGTCACCGTGATCTCGTAGGTGTTGTCCTTGTTGGCGTCCGTGGGACTCTCGAAGTTCGGGATAGCTTTGAAATTCAGGATCGCTGACCCGGCCGTGGTGGTGGTGTCGAGCTCGAACTTGCTCGCATCCGTACCTGTCAGTTTGTAGGCCGCGGCAGTAAGGGCAGTTGCGGTTTCGGGGTCGTAGGCTGTGAAGGTGTCCACGGGGGACGGAACCAGAGGATCAGCAGTATCATCCACCACCTGGTTCTCGTCGTATGAATAGGACTCCTTGCCAGCGGTGAACACCGGGGGCTCATCAACCTCCGGCTTCACTGTGATCTCCATGACCACAGTGTCCGAATGAGGCACGTTCGGGGTGGATACGGTGTCCGCAGGCACACCATCTATGGCCGTGATTGTAACCCTGAAGGGGGTGTCAGCGGCCGACGGCTTGCCGGAGACTGCGTCATTGGAGTCGCTGAACGGGTTTATCGTCTTGCCGATTCCCACCGACACCTGGCCCGTGGCCCTGTCGACCTGGAACAGGTCGGCATCAGCGGCGGTCCCTGTGGCAGCTGACGTCAGGGAGTAGGTCAGACGCTCGCCGCCCTCACCTGTGGCGCGGACGGGTGACCCCACCCGGGTATTCTCTGTGGCGCCGTCGGCAACATCTGCCTTGGGAGGCGTCTCCGCATCCTGATCACTGCTGTCGAAGTCAGTGGGGAAGTTGGGTGATTTTACGTCGGCCCTGGACGGCAGGGTTGGGTACAGGGCCGTCGCTACCAGGGTCTTCCCCTCCCCTTCATTATCTTCATAGGTGGCTGTCACCCGCAGGTAATTGCCCCTGTCAGTGTCGATAGGATCGTACCTGATGTCATTGCGGGTCGGGTTTTCCGATTCTGCAATGTCCGTAAATGTCCCGGTCCGGCTGGACCCCCTGGACCACTGCCAGGTCACATCACCGGCGGGGATGGCCCTTTCCGTATCGGTAACTGCGGGGCCTGTTGTGGCCTTATCACCGTCCGGGTCCACGATGCCCGTGTGGTCCGCGCCAGCAGAGTCCACAAAGGGGTTCCCCACATTGTCCATGTAGTCGACCGTTACCACCACCTTTTCCCGTGGCTGGACGACCGACAGGGCTATCCCTACCGTCGCATCCTCGTCCACGTTGGTGACCTTAATAGTGACTTCCTCATCCACGTCCTGGGTGCCATCGGTCGCCATCAACGTGATCTCGTACTCGTTGTCGGTGTCAGCGTCGGCAGGGGCCTCGAAGTTGGGCGCCACCGCGAAGGAGAGCACGCCATTCTTGAAGCTGAAATCCCCAGCGTCGTCACCGCCCAGCGTCTGCCAGTTGGCTGAACTCCCCTCGGGATCCACCGCCGTGAAGTTGGCGACCACCAGGTTGGCGCCTTTCTCCATACCTTCGGGAATCTCGGGGAACTCGATGGGTTCATCCGCAACCTGCGCCCAGACCCGCGGCAGCAGGGTGACAATCAGTGCTGCACCCAAGGCGGCCAGCATAAGGGCTATGATGACCCGCTTGGATGCTGAAGTTCCGTATCTAGCTAGCATCTTGTCGTCACTCCTTTATTATAGGGATTAAGTTGTCAACACCTTTTTTGACGTTGCATACTATACATCAGCATGTAGCACCGGTCAAGGCATTTTTCTCTGAGGTTTAAGTACTTATTTGACGCCTTCCTGAATCCTAATAGTCCAGTCCCATCAGTTCATACGGAGACTATCTGCTGACCCGCTGGGTGACTGGAGATACCACCGCCGAACTGGAAGGCGACGCTCCCCGGCCAGGAACTGGTGATTATAGAACTTCAACCAGGCCCACTTGGCCAAGGTAGCTCAGTTATGGCGGATGCAGAAAGAGATAGTTGACCTCGAGAATCTATCAGATAATGTGGTGATTAGCAACCTATTCGCGGGCTATTTTATAACTCAAACGCCGGAATTTCTAGGGACGCAGTATTCTACCCAGATCCACCGTCTAACTGGAGAGATGGGCTGCGGTGGCGTTGAAAATGTGTTGGTGGGGGAATCAGTTGGTGGCAAGAGCCTTGATCTGATGGTCAGGGGAGTCTGAGGGGGTTCCGGAGACAGTTCGAGAGACGATTTCGGCAG
>DAOUKX010000121.1:0-10350 GCA_034420855.1 Dehalococcoidia bacterium | reverse complement strand
TGGAGATGGTACAGCTAAGTGGGACGGAATCGATTGCATATTGCGATAAGATCCCAGTGCCCGTTTTCAAGGCGATTCACGTTCCGGGAGGACACGTCGAATCCAAGGAGTTTAAAGAGTTGGAACAGCGTCTGGTGGTGCTGCGGGAGCGGGGACACCTGGCGGTGCTGGACCGGTTGGTTGAGGGGCTGCAAGGTGGAACCGGCCAGAGTTTCGATTGGGCGGTGGCGGCTCGACTATCCGAGGCCGGTCATGAGTTTCTGCTGGCTGGCGGCCTTACGCCGGAGAATGTGGGACGAGCGGTGAGGGAGGTGCAGCCGTGGGGGGTGGACGTTTCCAGCGGCGTGGAATCGGATGGAGTCAAGGACCCGGACAAGATACGCAAATTCGTTGCCGAGGCAAAAGGGCGAGCGCCCAAGTAGTCGATTAGGAGATAGCCATGAATGCAGAGATTCTCACGCAAGGACCCGATGAGCGTGGCCGTTACGGACGTTTCGGCGGGAAGTTCGTGCCGGAGACGTTGATGGTTGCGCTGGAAGAGTTGGAGTCTGCCTACCGAGAGTATCGCGAGGACGAGGGGTTTCAGCGGGAGTTCGCCTTTCTGCTTTCGACTTACGTCGGAAGGCCCACACCTCTCTATTTTGCGGCAAATCTGACGCGGGAATTGGGCGGCGCGAAGATTTTTCTGAAGCGGGAGGACCTGGCCCACACCGGGGCGCACAAGATAAACAACGCGCTGGGTCAGAGCCTGCTGGCCAAGCGGTTGGGCAAGCAGAGGATAATCTCAGAAACGGGCGCGGGTCAGCACGGAGTGGCGTCGGCGACGGCCTGCGCCATGCTGGGCCTGGACTGCATTGTTTACATGGGCGTTGAGGATATGAGACGGCAAGCGCTAAACGTCTTTCGAATGCGACTGTTGGGGGCGGAGGTGAGGCCGGTGGAGACGGGGAGCCAGACCCTAAAGGACGCCATCAACGAGGCAATTCGCGATTGGGTGACCAACGTGGAGACCACTCACTATCTGCTGGGCAGTGCCGTGGGGCCGCATCCATACCCGCTAATGGTGCGGGACTACCAGTCGGTGATAGGCCGGGAGGCCAGACGTCAGCTTCTGGACTTGGATGGGCGGCTACCGGACTATGTGATTGCGTGCGTTGGCGGGGGCAGCAACTCCATCGGAGCGTTTCATCCTTTCGTTGGAGACGAAACGACTCGTCTGGTGGGTGTTGAGGCCGGCGGCGACGGATCCAACAGGCACGCCGCAACGCTGGTAGCGGGACGGCCGGGGGTGCTGCACGGTTCGATGTCGTACCTGCTGCAGGACGAGAACGGTCAGGTGGTGGAGACTCATAGCATTTCCGCGGGATTAGATTATCCCAGCGTAGGGCCGGAGCACAGCTATCTGAAGGACATCGGACGGGCGGAGTATACGTCGGTCAACGACGAACAGGCTTTGGAGGGATTTCATCTGCTGTGCAAGACTGAAGGGATCATCCCCGCGCTGGAGCCATCCCACGCCATCTATTATGCATCGAAGGTCGCGCCCAAGCTTTCGACTGATGAGATTATCCTGGTGTGCCTGAGCGGGCGTGGGGACAAGGACATCCATGTTGTCCTGGAGACGATGGACGGTGAGGGGGAATAGACATCAGCAAAACATTGTTGCTATGATATTTGTGCTATGAAGACGACAAGAATTACATTGAGCCTGGACGAGGACCTGGCGGAGGCGTTAAGGATACTGGCAAACGTCCAATACAAGTCGTTAGAGCAGGTGGTGAACGAGGCGCTCAGGCGAGGACTGAGTTCAAAGGTGGGGGAGGCTCCAGGTCCTGCCTACGAGGTCAAGCCCGCCGACGGAGGGGTTGTGACGGGGATGGGCGAAATGATGCCCAATCATCTAAATGACGTGCTTATGAATGAGGAGTTCCTGGAAAAAGAAAGAAAGATCCGGGATAGGAATAGGTGATTGTTCCTGACTTGAACCTGCTTGTCTATGCTCACAATGGTGCGGCGAAAGAACACCAGGCGGCACTACGTTGGTGGGAGGGATTACTGAATGGCGAAGAGGAAGTCGGCTTGACATGGATTGTGGTAGCAGGCTTTTTTGCGACAGGTTACAAACCCCAGCATCGTGAAGAGACCACTGACCCCAGAAGCAGCGATGGACATCGTGGAAGGGTGGTTTGAACTGCCGCACGTTATTCCAATGAATCCCGGCGGCGAGCATCTGGTCTATCTGCAGCGATGTCTGAATGCCGTTGGGGTGGGTGGAAACCTCGTGACGGACTGTCATATTGCGGCAATGGATATGGAATATGGGGCGGTGGTGCATTCCAACGATGCCAACTTTGGGCGGTTTCCCGGGTTGTCGTGGCGCAATTCCCTCTGAGTGGGCAGGGAGCGAGCAGTCACGAGGTTGAAAGGCGGGGAGTCGACGGCTACAATTCTTGAGCCATGACTGGTCCTTGCCTATTGGTGGTTTGCTGATGCCCCGGAGAGTTGCCATAGTCGGCGTCGGCTACACCTCCTTCCGTCCCTCCTCTCCGGAGGTCTCATTTCGGGAGATGATATTTGAAGCGGCGGTCAGCGCATATCAGGATGCTGGCATTGAGCCTGGGCAGGTGGGCACCTTCGTTTCCGTGAGCGAAGACTACCTTGAGGGCACGGCGATTGCCGACGAGTATGTTCCGGACCAGTTGGGCGCGGTGCTGAAGCCCGTGCATACAATTACTTCGGACGGCATCACGGCACTGGGCGCGATACTCATGCAGCTTCGGACGGGGGAGTTTGACATTGCGGTGATTGAAGGCCGATCCAAGGCCTCCAACGTTCTCTATCCCGCTTACGTTGAGGCGATGGCATTGGACCCGGTAAGCGTGCGCCCTTTCGATTTTCACCCACGGTTTGTTGCGGGGATGGAGATGCGGGCGTTTCTGGATACTTCCGGGAACACGGCGGAGCAGACGGCAGCGGTGGTGGTAAAGAACAGGGGCAACGCTCAACGGAATCCGATGGCGGCCTACGGGGGCAGCCTTTCCGTTGACGATGTGATGTCGTCGGAGGTTGTTGCAGACCCGTTGAGGGAGGACCAGAGCGCCACTACTGCGGATGGGTCTATCGTCATGGTACTGGCTACGGAGGAAGCGACATCGAGGATGAAGGGTAGACCGGTTTACATAAAGGGCATCGGTTGGGGGCAGGAAACCCCGAACCTGGAAGAGCGAGACTGGGGAAGGGCAGGTTACGCCGAAGATGCGGCACGCCGCGCCTACAGGATGGCAGGGATTGTCGAACCTGCCGATGTAATAGACCTGGCCGAAGTGGACGATGCTTTCGCTTACAAGGAATTGCAGCATCTGGAGGCGCTGGGGTTGGCGGGGGCCGGTCGCTCCGGCGCCATGCTTGAAGCAGGCGAGTTCGGTTTAGATGGGCGGCTGCCCGTGAACGTCTCGGGGGGAAGTCTGGGCTGTGGTTACACCCACGACCTTTCGGGGCTTCGCAGTGTGCTGGAACTGGTGCTACAGCTTCGGGGCGAGGCGCGATGGCGTCAGTTGGACGATGTCAAGCTGGGGCTGGCGCAGTCCTGGCGGGGCGTACCCACCGCCACCGGAGGCGTGGCGATTCTGGAGGCTGCCCGATGAGGAGATACAGTGGCCTATAGAAACCGGGTAGCAGTTCTGGGAGCGGGGTTGACGAAGTTCATGCGCCGCGCTCTGGAGACGCCCAAAGAATTGGCCTTCGAAGCGGGCCGGGCGGCACTGGACGACGCTTCGCTGCAAATAGACGACATGGGCGCGGTGGTTTCGGTGACGGCGCCGGACGCCTTTGACGGCGTCCACATGAACGGCGAGTATCTGGCCGACGGCTCCGGCGCACGGGGCAAGCCTTTCATGCGCAGCTACGTGGGCGGCGGGTCGGGCGTTTTCGGCATCATCAACGGCTGGTACCACGTTGCAAGCGGGCACTTCGACACCTGCCTGGTGGTGGGTGAAGAGAAGATGTCCTCCGCGTTGCCTCATGCTCAGGGGTGCTTCAATTCCATCTACGACCAGTTCCTGGAACGGCCTCTGGGAGTGAACCTGCTCTGGATCTTCTCCCTTGAGATGAACCGTTACATGACCACCCACAACGTCCCCATGGAGACCTTCGCCAGGGTGGCGCAGAAGAATAAGCGCAACGGGATGGACCACCCGTCGTCGCAGTCGGGGATTTCAGGCGACTACACCCTCGAGCAGATAATGGACTCGGAGGTAATGGCCTGGCCGGTGCAGCGCTTGATGGTCTCACCAGTGAGCGACGGGGCGGGTGCCATGGTGCTTGCCTCCGAAGAGTTCGTAAAAAAGCGAGGGCTGGACCCGGTTTGGATTGAAGGGGTCGGCTGGAATCTGGACACCTCCTATTGGACCAACCGCGACCTGTACTATCCGCGGTACGTAGAGAAAGCGGCCCGGATGGCCTACGCGATGGCCGGAGTTGCCGATCCACGCAAAGACATTCACGTGGTGGAGCCCTATGATCCTTTCGCCTACAAGGAGCTTCACCATCTGGAGGGGCTTCAGTTGGCGGACAAGGGGGAGGCGCCGCGGCTGGTTGAGGAGGGGTTCTGGGACAGAGATACGGAGGCGGGAATTCCGGCCACACCCTCTGGCGGTCTGATTGGCGTCGGCAACCCCATTTCGGCGGCGGGAGTGATGAAGGTGGCGGAGATATTCTGGCAGCTTGAGGGTCGCGCGGGCGATCGGCAAGTCAAGCGATCGGTGCAGCGGGGACTGGCTCAGGCGTGGGGTGACCTGATGCAGGTGGGCACGGTTGTGATTCTAGGAAAGCAGAGTTAGAGAACGTGGAGCCGTTTGCAGGAACGTCGCTGACAGACCAGGCCTTGACACAGGGCGAGGTATTCGCAACACGCTGGCGGGGCAAGATGGAATACCAGTGGGACACGGGCGCGGCCGTTGGCCGGTTTATGGCAGGACTGAAGGACGGGGAGATTCTCGGCGTGCGGTGTTCAGTGTGCAAACGCACAGTTATTCCGCCGAGGGCATTTTGCGAACTTTGCTACGTGCCAATGGACCGTTGGATGAAACTTGAAGACACGGGGGTCATCAACACCTTTTCCGTGAGTTTCGTTAACTGGGACGCCACCCGTAGGGATACTCCGGAGGTGCCCGCCGTAATTGAGATTGATGGGGCCAGTGAGGGCATGGGGATCCTTCACGTACTTGGAGAAGTGGGGGAGGACCTGGAGTCCGTAGTGTCGAAGGTGGCCATAGGCAAAAGGGTGCAGGCGGTATGGAAGCCAGCGGAGGAGCGGGAAGGTTCCATCACCGACATCCGTTATTTCAAGCTGATCGACTGATATTCAGAAGGCGATTATAGACGAGTCAGTAGATGACTGAAGAAAAAACCTTAAGTCCGGAGCGCATTTCCCAGTGGCGGGGTAACATCCCCATACACCATCGCTATACCGTGGGAGTTGCGGGGCAGCGTTTCTTCGCCGCTCTGAGAGACGAAAAGGTTATTCTGGCATCCAGGTGTCCGGTATGTGGGGCCAGCTTCCTGCTTCCCAAGATCTATTGTGAGCGGTGTTTCGTGGAAACGCCCGACTGGGGCCCCGTCAAAGGCCCGGGAAACGTGAAAACCTTTACTCTCGTGCATCGCAATCTGGACGAAGAGGTCCTTGCGGAGCCGGTAGCGGCGGCGGTTATCGGCTGGGAAGGTGTGCGGGGCGGCATCGTCCACCGGATAGGCGGTGTGGACCCTTCGCAGCTCAGCACAGGACTGAGAGTTGAACCGCAATGGCGGGAAGTACGTACAGGCGGCATAGATGACATACTCTTCTTCAAGCCTGTTGACCGCCCATTTCATCTAGGAGGCGCATGATGGCGCTAGAACACATCAACCCCGCAGACGTTGCCCCGCCGAGGGGATACACCCACGTGGTGAAAGCAGGAGACGTTGCGTATATCTCGGGACAGGTGGGCCGGCGTCCGGACGGGACTCTGGCCGGCGACGACATTGAGTCCCAGACTGACCAGGTCTTCCAGAACCTGAAGGCGGCTTTGGCTTCGATGGGTGCGGGATTCGAGGATATGACGAAGATAACGGTGTATTTGACCCACAGGGAGGACATTCCGGGTTTTCGAACCGCGAGGGACAGACATCTGACGGGCGGCAATCCTCCGGCCAGCACCCTGGTGCTCATAAGCGGGCTGGCGGAGCCGGAGTTTCGCGTTGAAGTGGAGGCCACGGCGGTCATTTAGCAGGGGAAGATGGGTTATACTTTATCCATCTCAATCTTGACCGTTGGCGTAGAGCACGAGCATTTCTGAAAGTCTGATGGCCTTAGATTTCGAAATCGGCGATTCGCAGAAACCACGCGGTCACGCGCTGGTCTATTTCCGAGACAGGATGGACTCGGGAAAGTTGTACGCCACCTACGTGGTGGTGTTTCCGCTGCCGGTGAACATCGCCAAGTATGTGCCTCCCTTCCTGGCCACTTCCCTGGGCGCCGCTTCGGCAGCGGAGATTTCGTCCTTCCCCATGCCGCCCGTGCCTGAAGACGTTGAAAGCTACGAGCGGCTGCTTCAACTGGCGGAAGCGCGGGGGGACGACCTTATCTATGGAGGTCTTCATTCGCCCCAGGACGTGGCGGGTGGGATGCAGACTGTGGGGGAGATTGCTCACGAATACTCCGAGGCCTGGTCCAAGTTTGATGATTCGCAGAAAGCCCCCGTTTTGGAAGAGTCTGCAGAAGAGGGATTGGGCGTCAGCGAGGTGATGTACAGCCTTTTGGGGGAGAAGGACCGCTTGAACGAGCTTTCTAAGCTTGTGGTAAAGTTCCGTTATGCCGTGGAGGGTCGAGACTTGGAGATGCGGGAAGAGGTGGGGAACGAGCTTCGCACGCTGGCCCGCTTTCTTCCCGAACGATACCGCGTGGGTAAGCTGATTGACGCGGCCGAGGACAGTTCCAGCCGGGGCACCCGCCTGGCTCAGCTATATCTGGAGCGCTGCTACGGTCTCTCTGACGATGATGCGGTGAAGGTGGAGGGCCTAGAGCGAGAGATTCAGGCAATGGAAGACTCCGACTAGCTACCGACCTTCTCTACGTCATCACCTGACCTCTGGGGCGAAGGCGGCATTACATGCACCTGGCACGTCTTAATCTGGTGAACTTTCGGTCTTTCCGCAGGCTGGAAGTCGACGTTCCTGATGGCCCAAGCCTGATTGTAGGGGCAAATGCCCAGGGCAAGACAACCATCCTTGAAGCAATCTACCTGCTGGCCATCGCAAAGTCCTTCCGAGCGGAGAACGAGCGGGAGGTGGTGAACTGGGAGGCGGCTTCTACCCTGGAACAGGCGGCGGTGGATGGAACGGTGCAGTTGGATGGGAGCCGCACCCGTATAATCGTCGGGTATCAGACGTATTTCAGGGCGCGGAGCGCGGCATCCCAGGGCGCGCCCATCCACTCGGTGCGGAAGGAGGTGCGGGTAGACGGCGTTCGCAGGACGGCAGCAGAGTTGGTCGGACTTCTGAACGTGGTGCTGTTTTCGGCGGAGGACATACGGCTGGTACAGGGTTCTCCTTCGGTCAGGCGGCGCTACCTGGATATACTTATTTCCCAGTCGAGTCCCGCGTACCTGCGTGCTCTCCAGAGGTATCAGAAGGTGCTTCACCAGCGCAATCAGCTTCTGAAGCTCATTCGCGATGGGCGGGCACGGGGAAGCGAGATGACTTTCTGGGACGAGCAGCTTGTTCAGGCCGGTTCTCTGATTGTCCAGCAAAGGACGGAGACGATGGCCGTGCTGGCGCAATCCGCTAGGGTCACCCAGCGGGAACTGACGGGAGGCGCAGAGGACCTGTGGCTGGAGTATTTGCCGAGCATTCCGCAGGGCGAAGATGCCGGAGAGTGCGCAACAGAATTCCTGAAGGGGCTGGAAGGCCTGAGGGAGCGCGAGGTCCGTTTAGGCTCGACGGCCCTTGGGCCACACAGGGACGATTTTCAACTATTGGTGGATGAAGTTGATATGGGAGTCTATTCTTCTCGAGGACAGGCGCGCACCCTGGCGTTGACTCTCAGACTTTCCGAGGCCCAGTACCTTTCAGCATACAAGGGAGAGCCTCTGGTGCTGCTGGACGACATACTCTCGGAGTTGGATGAGGGACGACGGGAGCAGGTATTGGAGCGAGTGCTGGCCTACGGGCAGTCGGTAATTACGTCGACGGACTTGGACCCCTTCAGCAGCGAGTATCTGTCGAAAGCGTCCATTTTGCGGCTGTTCGACGGCGAATTGAGAAGAGCCGACAGTTAGTCTTCAGCGAAGCGTAGCCTTGTGCCGGTGCGGCTTTCGTATAGGAGGGCCACCGCGTCGGCGTCCAGGTCTCCCAACCCATTGCGCAAGGCGGCGCGATATATCTGGGCGAAGAGGTTTGAAGCTTCCATGGGCAGTCCCAACTCCCGGCCGAGCTCGGTTGCGAGATGCACGTCCTTGGCGGCAAGATTCAGGGCGAATCCAGGTTCAAACGTGCCCTGAAACAGGGTGGTGGGGAACTTGCCCTCCAGCACCCAGTTGTTGCCGGAGCCGCTGGTGATGGACTTGGCGACGGTCTTGAGGTCCACGCCTGCCTCGACGCCCAAGGTGAGGACTTCCGGGAGGAAGGCGGCGAGGCCCATGGTGACCAGGTTGTTGCATATCTTGCACACCATGCCGCTGCCAGGTGGCCCGCAGTAGATGAGCTTGTCGCCCATGGCTCGCAGGACGGGAGAGGTTTTTTCGAAGGCGTTGCGGTCGCCACCGACCATGATGGACAGGGTGGCGGCCTCCGCGCCGGGGACGCCGCCGCTTACGGGAGCGTCCAGTGCGGCAACGCCGCGGGCCTGGAATTCCTGGTGGATGCGTCGAGCGAGGCTCGGAGAGCTGGTGGAGAGGTCCACGTAGATGGAGTCTTCAGACGTTCCCTGAAGAACGGACTGGTCTCCCAGGGCGACGGCCTCAACTTGGCGAGGGCCGGGGAGGGAGGTGAGGATGATTTCGCTTCCTTCCGCGGCAGCCTGGGGCGTGGGCGCGAATGTTGCGCCCATCTCCTCAAGGTTGATGGTGGACTGACGGTTGAGGTCGTGAACCGTCACTTGATGTCCGGCCTCGAGGACGTGGCGGGCCATGGGGTTGCCGATGTTGCCGGTTCCGATGAATGCGATTTTCATAGGTCCTTCTCAGTGGATTTTCGTAATGGTTGGAGAGGCGGTGCACAAGCGGCTTTGCGGGTGCGCAAGAGGAGTTGAGTTGTCTGACTGGCTTGGATTCGTATTTGTAGCTAAATGTAGCCTATTTGTCAAAGTTCCCACATTTCCCAAAAACCTATTGGACAACTTCCCAGAAATGGACTGCCATTGTCGTTGTAAGCCAAGTGATGTTTCACCGACATGGGTTGTACTTGAGGGCCAGGTAAATGGAGTCTCTGGTGCAGATGGTCTCGAGTTGGGGGAGATCATGTTTGGCTATGAATCAGTGAGATTGGAAAATGCAGTCCACATTTGCTGCTGCAATTCTAACCTAATCATACAAATGCTGACTTCCCATATCGCCTATCAAATGATGAGTTAGAGCCCAGTTCGGTGGACAAAGGGTCCCTCGATGCCGAACTGTCTGGGTAAGGCTCGATAGCAGGGGTTTGATCATGCCGCGAAAGACCAAGACCATCACTTTCTCGCTGCCGTCGGAGATGGCCGACCGGGTGGACGAGGCGATGAAGCAGCAGGGACGGTCCCGGAGCGAATTCCTCCTGTTTGCCGTGCTCCGCTACATCGAGGAGTGCGAGTGGAGACAACTGCTCCAGTACGGAGAGGAGAAGGCCAGGGAGAAGGGTATCGACCCCGAGGACGTGTCCCGGCTGGTAGAAGGGAACCGGGCTGAGGTTGGCTCTGTCCGTAGATGAGAGTCGTCCTTGACACCAACGTCATAGTCTCCGGCCTGAACTTCCCCGACAATGAGAGTCTAGTGCTCGAACTGGCTCTCAGGGGGCGGTTCGAGCTTTATGTGTCCAACCGGTCCGCTGCTCGACAGAGTGATACGGCGGCACTGGCGACCCGAAGCAATGGCCCCCTGCGCTCGCGCCATCGGACCTGCGCAGCGGCTGCGTTACGCCGGAGCCGTCAGCAATCGTCTACGGCCTCGACGCGTCGACCATTGAGCGGACGCTGTCGCTGGAGTAGAGCACCGCGCCTAATTCAGCACGCCGCAGGCGATGCGCCCTCCGGCTCCTCCGATGGGCTGGGTGTTGTGGTCATCGCGGTTCTCGTGGATCACGATGGCGGACCCGACGTCGTCTATCAGCAGGTCTGGGTCAACC
>DAOUKX010000120.1:0-4234 GCA_034420855.1 Dehalococcoidia bacterium | reverse complement strand
GCACCCCGGAGAAGACCACAACGGTATAACCGAAGAGGGGCTTCTTTGAGAACACAGGCAGGATTTCGGACACGATGCCCATGGCCGGGAGAATTAGAATGTACACCTCCGGGTGGCCGAAAGCCCAGAAGAGGTGCTGCCAGAGGAGGGGGCTGGCGCCTGCGGAAACGTCAAAGAAGGCGGTGCCGAAGAGCCTGTCGAAGAGCAGCAGGGTGATGGCCACGGTGATTACCGGGAAGGCCAGAATGAGCAGGAAGGAAACCACCAGGGTCATCCAGGCAAAGACGGGGAGCTTCATCATGCTCATGCCCGGCGCCCTCATGTTTATGATGGTGACAATGAAATTGAAGGCGGCGGCCAGGGAGGAGACGCCCAGCACCTGAAGGCCGAGGACCCAGTAGTCGACGCCGAAGCCTACGGAGAAGGTCTCGTCCGTGAGAGGCGAGTAGGCGAACCAGCCGACGTTGGGTGCGCCGCCCGTGAGGAAACTCACGTTAAGCAGGATGGCCCCAAACAGGAACGTCCAGTAGCTGAAGGCATTGAGGCGGGGGAAGGCAACGTCCCGCGCGCCTATCATCAGGGGGATGACGAAGTTGAAGAAAGCGGCGCCCATGGGCATGACTACCAGAAAGATCATGGTGGTGCCATGCATGGTGAACATCTGGTTGAAGACTTCCGGCGAGACCAGGGTGGAGTCGGCGGAGGCTAGCTGGAGGCGCATCAGGAAGGCTTCGATGCCGCCCAGAATGAAGAAGATAAAGGCCGTGACGCCGTACAGGATGCCGATGCGCTTGTGGTCGATGGTGGTAATCCAGGACATCACGCCCGTGGGGGCCACGGGCCGCTTGGCGAGGACGCCACCAATGAGTTCGTTTGCAGCTACCATGGAACGCCACCTGTCGTTTTCATCGGGACCTCCTTGGATGAGGCCGCGCCGTATGGGCCAATCGTCGAATTTCTATTATACACTTGCGCCAAGATAGTCCTTCACTCCAAGCTCTGCAAGTAGGCCACGAGGGCCTCGATGTCGCTTTCGGAGAGGGCCATGTCCGGGTTGTTGAAAGCGTCGGCCAGGCGGGCCATGCGGTTGCCGGGCTTCACTCCCTCAGGGTCTCTGAGCCAGGCCGCCAGATTTTCGTCGGTGTTTTCAAGAAGGGAACCGGCAAAGGACCCGCGGCTGGCGAAGTGGGCGAGATTGGGGGCGTGAATCAGGTTCTGTCCATCCAGAAAGGAAGCCGTCCTGGAATCCCGCATGGCGGAGGAGTCGGAACCGGCCACGGTGTGGCAGGTGATGCAGCCCTTGGTGTTGAAGACTAGGGAGCCTTCGGCGGCCAGACCTTCCGTGGGGAAACGGGCGGCGGCCTGCTGCCGGCCGAGCCACTGCATCCATTCTTCCTCCGGCTGAGCTATCACGCGGAACTTCATGAAGGCGTGGGCGATGCCGCAGAACTCGGCGCATTGGCCGTAGTAGAGACCGGGCTCGGAGGCGTGAAACCAGGTGTCGTTGGTGACGTTGGGGATGATGTCCATCTTGCCCGAGAGCTTGGGCACCCAGAAGCTGTGGATAACGTCCACGGAGTCTACCTTGAAGGCGACGTCCCGGCCGACAGGCACGTGGACTTCGTTGGCGGTGGTGACGCCATACTCCGGGTAAACGAACTCGAACCACCACTGGTGAGCAATGACTTCCACCTGCACAGGATTGGCCTCACTGGGCGATTCCAGTTCGAAGAGGGTCTGGACGGTCATGACGGCAAGGGCTATGAGAAGGAGGGAGGGGGCGATGGTCCAGGCGATTTCCAGCTTGCGGTTGCCGTGGGTCTGGACGGGCAGTTTTGTGCCAGGCCTTTCCCGGAAGCGGAAGATAGTGAAGAGAAGGGCGCCCACCACGACGATGAAGATGCCGAGGGAGGCCCAGAAGAGGATCCAGAAGAGGTTGAGCTGGTTCTTGGCTACGGGGCCTGCGGCCTCGAAGGTGGACTGGGGATGGTCGGGGGTGCAGGCTATGAGCAGAACAGCCAAAGAAAGCAAGCCGAGGACGATGGGCCAGCGGCTGGATAATAGCCTCTTGGGCATCATTATCTGCTATCTATCTTCAAAGGGGATTTGGGCTGAAATTCGTGTGTAAAAAATTTCACTAACTACTGTACCAACAGCCCATGTCATAGTCAATAAGCAAAGGGGGCGGCTCCGTGTTGGAGCCGCCCCCTATTGTTGATACCGACGGATGCTGCGGAGGGTCAGGCGGCGACCCAGTTGGTTTCCCTGCAGTTGCAGGGGGAGGAGAATCGCTCCTGCTCCTTTTCGATGCTGTAATCGAGCTCGTTCTCACGGGTGTTGCCCGTATCCGCCCAGTTGCCCCAGGTCTCGGTGACGGTGTCGTTGTTGAACTCCGTACCCTCGGCGGTGATTGTCTGGTACTTGGTACCCCCCACACTGGTTCTCGCTCTCCTGGCGCTGCGACCGGGTCCAACTGCGTTCCTTTCCATGCTTGCATACGCCGGAGATCAGCCGGGGAGAGCCAACGTTGCTCGAGGACCCATAGACTATCTCCGACGACCCAACGTTTTTCCACTCGTCCCATATCAAGGGTTCAGCGGCATTCGTCTGCCGGGTGTAGCAGGCGTGGGCATTGGAGCATTCCTCGACCTTCTTTCTGTCGGGGCCACAACCTGTATAGCTATCGAAGGTCCATACGTGGGTGACCTGCTCGCGCTCAAGGGGGTTGGGGTGGGCACGATGACTCGCTTACCGGGCAGCACGTAGCCGGATTCCCCCACCGAGTTTTTAAAGCAGATGTGCACTGCCCAACTGCCATCCGGTATCGGTGCTGGTAAGCACAGTTATCCACAGGTTCAGCGAGGCCGACACCCTCTCTATAATCGTTGTCAGGTTCGGCGGCTGGCCCGTCTCCATTCGACACCCCGACGTGGGTTATCGAGAGAGTTACCGTGGGCAGCTCCGTCACTTTCACCTGGATCTTGCCCGCCGAGTATCGCGCCTCCCACTGACTTTCGGTCGGAGTGGGTGGAACTTCTCTCTAGGTGACCACCGTAGCCCAATCGGTCCATGGGCCGGCGCCTCCAGCGTTCCTCGCTTGCACCCGGTACTCGTAGGTCGTCTGAGGGAGCAGGCTTCCAACTGTAACGGATGTTCCCGTTGTGATGTGGCTGGTATGCTCAAGACCTCCGGAGGCGGGGGGTATGCCTATCTCCAGGTTGTAGTCATCTGTACCGGTTACCGCGTCCCAACTTACCGTCACGCTGTTGGCGGTGGCCGTTGCCGTCACGTTGGCGGGGGCAACGGTGGGCTTAGCCGGCGTGGGGGGTAGGCTCAGGGTCGGGTGTAGGTGAAGGCAGGGTCACGGTAACGGACTTGCCGGGCAGGGAGTAGGCTGAGTTGCCCACGAAGTTCTCAAACCGGATGTGGGCGGTCCAGGTTCCGTTCGCAGCCCAGCCCGTGTCGCCGCTTGCGAGCACGTCCACCCACGTGTTCAGCGTTGTCCCGATGGCCTTGGTCACCGTGGTCTGGTTGGTCGGCTGTCCTGTCGACATGTGCACCCTTACCTGGGTTATGGCAGGATTGACGCCGGGAATCTCCGTCACCTTTGCCTGGATCTTTCCGTCGGAGTGACGGATGTCCCACTGGCTGTTGGTTGGGGCAGGCGGCGCTACTTCAGGAGTTGGCGTGGGAGTTGGAGTAGGGTTTGGGGGCGGGGGTGTTGGATTGGGCACGGGGATTGTCCTGATCACTTCTATCATGATGTATTTCGTAACCGAGCGGGACGCTCCCATCTCATCCGTCACGGTCAACTTGACGGTCGTACCCCTAACTGCCCACAACGTCGCTTTGAGCGTATCCGCGTTGGTGAGCCTTGGCTTCAAGAAAGTGCTGCCCCGTTCCACTACCCACTTGTACTTCAGCTCGCCTCCATCAAGGTCCTCGGACTCGCTGCCGTCCAGCGTCAAAGTGCCTCCACTACGCATTGTCGACGCACTGACTATCTTGGCCACAGTCGGCGTGTTGATAACGTTAACGATTACCGTGTCAGAAACAGATTCTCCCCTAACTGAGGTGGACCCCATCAGTTGGACAGCAATTGGGCGGGTTTAAGCGAGGGCCCCGTTACTCCTGCACATGATTCCAACATAGGTCGTATAGAGCACTTCTTCTCCATTCATTCCTTCTCCTGTGCCGTCCGGTCTGTGTGGAACAGCTCCGCGGGGGTGCGGTA
>DAOUKX010000119.1:0-13520 GCA_034420855.1 Dehalococcoidia bacterium | reverse complement strand
GGGAGCTCTTTTCGAATCTGCCGGATGCACATGGCAAAGATGAGCGCGCCCCCATCGGCAAGGTCGTCCCGATTGACGGAGGTAATGACGCAGTAGTTGAGATTCATGCGTTTGACGGCAGCAGCCAGACGCACGGGTTCGCCGAGGTCCAGTCCGGTGGGGCGACCGGTTGTGACGGCGCAGTAGCGGCAGGCGCGGGTGCAGATGTCGCCGAGGATCATGAAGGTGGCGCTGCGACGTTCCCAGCAATCGCCTATGTTTGGGCAGCGGGCCTCTTCGCAGACGGTATGCAGGTCCGAACTGCGCATGAGGTGCTTCAACTGCCGGTAGTTTGAGCCGCCGGGCATGGGCACCTTGAACCATTCAGGCAGGCGCGGCCTTACTCGGGTAGTCATGGTATCTCCACCTGCCTCGAGGGTATGCGACACTTTTCCGCCGTTACGATGGCATCGATGCAGAAGGCGGCCAGATCCAGCCGCCGGTTGTGGTTGACTACCCTGTATTCGAAGTCATCCATGGCTTTCATTTCGTCGCGGGCTGCCTCGGTACGGAGGCGGAGGCTTTCAAGGGACTCGCTCTTGCGAAAACGCAGTCTCCGCTCAAGTTCTTCGATGGACGGCGGGGCGAGGAAGATCATCAGGGCGTCCTTTACGGCGGCCCGGACGGTTTCGGCTCCCTGGATGTCCAGTTTCACGAAAACATCCTTGCCCTTGGAGAGGGCGTCCTTGACCTGCTGCTTGGGGACGCCGTACCAGTTGCCGTACACCTCGGCGCATTCGAGGAACTGCTCCCCCTCTCGCATGTGGTCGAACTCTTCCGTGTCGAGAAAGAGGTAGTCAATGCCGTTTCGCTCGGAGCGCCTTCGGGGCCTGGTGGTGGCCGTCACTACGAAGTGCCAGGGCCTGTCCAACTGCCGCATGTACTGGAAGACAGCGTCCTTACCCACACCGGAAGGCCCCGAAACTACGACCATGAGGGGGTCTCCGAATCTGTCGGGATAATCGGTATTAATCCGGTCCAAGGGTAGCTCTCAAATGGCTAATAGTCTCACTCAGCGGCGTTTCTTCTTGTCGTCTTCGTCTTCGCCCATGAGGCCGGTTGTGGCCCTGCTGCCGAACATCAACGTGGCCGCAGTACGTCCGAAGGATAGAGGTTTGGGGCGTTCATAATCGGCCCTGGCCCAGGGAGTGATGACTCCGCCCAGCCACTTTTCGCGCTCTTCAAAGGCGGTCTCGAACAGGTCGTAGAGGGGCTGCGACGCTTCCTCCTGTCGCATGATTCCCTTTATGCGCTCAAGCTCCATGATGAACTCGTTGATCCAGTGGATGATGCCTTCCTGGTTGGTCAGGCACACGTCGCGATGCATGGCGGAATCACCGGAGGCGAGGCGCGAAACGTCCCTGAAGCCTGAGGAGGCCAGATGGCTGATGTCTCCCCACTGGGGGCTTTTGGAGGTGGCGCCGATGAGGGCAGCAGAGAGAACGAAGGGGAGGTGGCTGACGGCGGCGACAAAGCTGTCGTGCTCCTGGGCGTCGATGAAGAAGGGATTGGCGCCCATGGCGGAGGTGAGGTCGACAATGGTGGTGACGCCCTTCTGGCTTGCCCCGGGGCTGGGAACGATGCAGTATGGGCGGTCGTTGAACATGTCGCCGTTGGCATTGTCGGGGCCGGGGGTCTCTCTGCCTGCGAGGGGATGGCCGCCGACGAAGTCCACGTGGTCGGGGAGGTGCTCTTTTGCCCACTCGAGGACGGAGGCCTTGGTGCCCCCGGTATCGGAGACAATGATCCTTTCGTCTTTGCGGCGCAAATGGGGGCCGATGTGCTCCATGACGTCTTTGATTGCCATGACGGGAGTGGCGATGAACACCATGCTGGCGTCTCTGACGGCGGCGGTCATGTTGTTTTCGACCCGGTCCACGGCCTTCATGCTCTTGGCTTTGTTGGCACGGTACCTTTCAAGGTCCGTACCGACAATCTGGACGTTCTTGATGCCGACCTTCTTGATGGCGAGTCCCAGGGAGGTCCCGATAAGGCCCGTCCCGATGATTGTTATAGTGTCCATGCAATTCCCCTGCGGATAAATTGGTTGGCCATTGGTCTATGGGTGAATGTCACGTCAGAGGCGCGGGGAGGCGCTTCTATTCCTCTTCGTGGTCGGAATTGGCGTTGCCGCCGCTCAATCCGGAAGGGAGAACGGCGCTTGCTTTTTCCGAGCGGGGTTTTCTCTGTCGGGGAAGCTTCAGGAGGCTTTCCTTCATGGCTTTGAGGGAATCTTCCGAGGCAGTTGCCATATCCACGACCACAGCGTCTACGCCCATATCGCGGAGACCTTCAAGTTCCCTGGCGGACAGGCCGGGGTTAACCTGCACGAGCAGGTATTTGTCGAACATAGTCCGAAGGGAGCCAACGTCGATGAGGCGCTGAAGGGTCAGGGAACCGTCGGCGGTGAGGGAGGTGAAGGCTGCGGAGATTGGCAGGTCTTCCAGGGCACGGAGGAATCCGTCACTCGCGCCTTCAGGCAAGGACAAGATAAAGGCGGCCCTGTCGTCCCTGGCCGCCTCTACGGTTACGCTATCTGCATGGACCAGGAAAAAGTCGCAACCCTGCCGAATGAGGCCGTCCGCGGTCTCGTCGTTCAATTCGTCTGCCTTAACACCCCAGGGGGTAGAGCCCAGGGCTTCGACCAGGGCGGCGAACTCTTCGTCAGGATTCGCGTCCGCAATCAGGGCGCCATCGGCATCCAGACCCACCAGGCATTTCGCATCTTTCTGGGAGTTTCCGGAGAGGATGCCGATGAGGGCCATGGCAGGGGTACGGGCTGCGCGGCCGGAGGCGCCGAAGCCTATGGGCGCGGGCGAGCCGCGGCTGATTTTTTCGATTCTGGATACAAGTTTACTCATCAAATCTCCGCAAAATCGGGTACCTGTATTTTGCCGTTCAGGGGCGTGACCTGTCAATTGGCTTTGTGGGAATTCCACAGTGAAGGCGGCAAGATTCAGGATGGCAGGATACCGATTACGAAATCCGCCCAGACACATAGTCCGTGCCTATCCTTGACAATGGATAACGTTTCATGTCTACTTGCCCACGTAGAGAATTGCCTTGGCGGTGAAGCATTCTCTGAACGGAGCATTTGCTTTCTGAGGGAATTTATACTACGAGCTCAAACCACACCAAGTTCAGGAGGTGGAAAGAATGCTTAAGAAATCCAAGCTAGGGTTGCCAATAACGGCCCTGTTGCTCACATTGGCGGTGGCCATGACCCTTGTGATTGCCGCCTGCGGCGACGATGAGGATGAGCCGGCGGCAACAGCAGCCCCGGCGCCTACGGCGGCCCCTACGGCAGCCCCGGCGCCCACCATGGCCCCCACGCCGACAGCGATGCCCACAACGGCGGCCCCGCCAGCCGAACCGGAGCCGGTTTCGCCGCGACTAATTCTGGCGGTCCCGCCCCCGTCCCAGGAAGTGGGCGTTATTCATCTGGCCAACAACCTGACCAACTCGTTCCTGGTGCATTACGACCATCTCATAGCGTCCGACCCGCAGACGGCGGCGTACGGGCCCCAGATTGCGACGGAGTGGGATACTTCGCCCAATGGGAAGACGTGGACATTCAAGCTCCGGGACGACGTTCCCTTCTATGGAAAGGACGGGAACCCGTCGGAGTATCATCTAACTGCAGAAGACGTCGTCTTCAGCTTCAACCTGCTGATAGGAATTGGAACGGAAAAAGCCATCAACCCAGCCAACTGGGAAGGTTACGCAGGCAGGGAAGATGCTCACATAGCAAACGGAGACTACGAAGTCATATTCGACATGCACGTAGTCCAGTTGGACCTGCTGACGTTCATGTCGGACGAGGTTGAGAGCGGGATTTCGAGCAAAGGTCACTGGGACTCAGCCGGTGGCGATGACGTGAACAAAGAGGAAGCGTACAACGCGAATCCGATAGGAGCGGGCCCCTTTACGCTGCAGGAGCTCAACCAGGGAGTCAACTACCTGTACGAAAGAGTGGAAGACCACTGGCGGCATACGCCGTACTTCCACGAGCTGGAGATGAAGATGATCCCGGAATCCGCAACCAGGCTCGCTTCCCTGCTTACGGAAGAGTCCCACCTAGCGGTGGTGCCGAGGGACATTCACGACCAGGCCACCGCCGCAGGGATGGACATATACCGGGCGAGCATTCCCGGCGGACACTTCAACATGAGGCTTCCCTGGTACAAGCCTCAGAACTACGTGAAGCCTGACGGCTCCAAGGCGTACTCCGCCGGGCCTGAGGGTCCGACGAAGGGGTATGACCCCAACGACCCGCTGAGGGACACACGGGTCCGGCGCGCGCTTCTGATGGCCATGGACCGGGACGAGATCAACGACGTGTTCTTCCAGGGACGCGCGATTCCCGACCCGATGGACTACTTCCCGCCATGGTCCGACATATTCAAGGACGAGTGGGCGCCTTTCCCCGGCCCTGACGGCGCGACCGGCGCAGCAGGCGGCTGGGACCACCCCCACGACATTGAAGGCGCGAAGGCTCTGCTGGCCGAGGCCGGCTGGCCCGGCGGTGGCTTCACCGTGACCATCCACGTGCCGAACAACCACTCTCTGGTACCGGAGATGCCGGAAGTCGCCGAGCAGATCGGCGTTTACTGGAGCGAGGTTGGGGTGGACACCGAGTTTGTCTCCCTGACGAACCAGCAGGTGTTCGCGACGGCCTGGACGAGAGAGAAGTCCCAAGCCGTTTACATGAACGTGTCGCCCAAGTCGGCCCACCCGTGCGTGGCCATGGTGTTCAACCGGTATGAGTCCGGCCGCGGCTTTTTCGACTACGACGAGGTCTCGGAGTACAAGAACCGGTGCGACCAGATGGAGAACGCAGAGGAACGGCGCCAGTTGACGCTGGACTTCGGCGACTGGTGGTACGAGCGAACTGTGAACTTCCCCATTCTGTGGGTATTCCAGGAAGGCGCGTACAATCCCGGCGTACTGGAAGGTTACAGCGTGAACCTGCTGCACCACGCTCCGGTGCGGTACCACGAGTTCACCATGCCCGTATACAAGTAGCATCTGAGGCATACGCAATGCTGCTCATGCGGCACTGATAGACAAGAAAAGGGGCGTCGGGGCTGAGGCTCCGGCGCCCCTTCAGTAAAAGCAACAAAGGCGACTGAAGGAGGTCCAAATGATTGAGATTCAAGGAAAGATGGTCTACGAATCCCTGGAGGAGGTCATCGACCCCAAGCACACGGCGCTGATGATCATTGACATGCAGAACGGCCTCGCCTCGCTGGAGGGATACACGGCCCGCCACAGCAAGTTCAGCATCGCCCACCAGCGGGAGATTCTGCCCAGGGTGCAGAAGATGCTGAAGGCGGCTAGGGAGATGGACATCTGCATCGTCCACGTGCAGGTGGTATTCGACAAGAACGGCGGGTCCAGCTCCC
Organism: Dehalococcoidia bacterium; assembly: GCA_034420855.1. Taxonomy (GTDB): domain Bacteria; phylum Chloroflexota; class Dehalococcoidia; order Lucifugimonadales; genus JAPULR01. The sequence continues at coordinate 8,076 of DAOUKX010000119.1, read as the reverse complement.
CGGCGTGGCTGTACATGAGCTCGCGGCTGCGGGACCTGGGCGCTTACTGGGGACATTCGATGGGGAACGACAGGCGCACCAGCCAGGAGGTGCTCATCGACGGCACCTGGGAGGCGGAGATTATTCCCGAGCTGGAACCGCTGCCAAACGAGATTGTGGTGAAGAAGCACCGCAACACGGCTTTCGTAAACACGCGCATGGACCAGATTTTGAAGTCCAACCGGATAGATTCCCTGGTGGTTACGGGAACGAGCACCGCCGGGTGCGTGCTGGCCACGTGCCTGGACGCACTGTGGAACGACTACTACACGGTGGTCGTGTCCGATTGCATTGCCGACGGCTTTCCAGAGAGGCACGAGGCAGGGGTGGCGATTCTGAGGGAGAAATTCGACATGCCCACCTGCGACGAGGTGCTGGGCATCTGGGCGAAGCAGCGGGTAGGAGCGGCGGCGTCTTAGTCGATATCTACGTCGGGCTTTTGAAAAAGAGAACCAGTGGCGGCGCCGAAGGGCGCCGCCGTGATTTTCAAATCCCAGAGGATGCTGTCGACGGCATCCCGAATGATACGGTTATAGTTTGCCCGTCGGAGGGTTTTCCATCGCCTTCCACTAAAGATGGCGACCCCACCGGCCACATCGACGGTCGCGTCGAATACAACCTGATGGCCCTGGGAGGAGAAGCCGTGCAGTTTCTTATGTAATAGTCGCTTGCCCTTCAGTTCAATGGAGAGGGCGTAGGTCACGCGACCGGGCTGCCACGGCAGCCGGAACCTGACGTCAAAATCCCGAAGCCCCGTTACCCGGCTTTCGACCAAGGAATCGTTGGGCCGGACGGATTCCTCCAAGGGGCGGAAGGGGCGAAAGCCGTTCTGACGAAGAGCGTTGACCAGCTTAGTGACGAGGGCTTCCATGGAGATGACACGCCCACGCCAAGCCCTCAACGGAGTCAGGTCAATTCCCTGAAGGGCGGAGTAGCGGCGGAAGCCTACGCGAACGTGGCGGGGCATCAAGGGGGCGGAGGGGCCGACGCCGGGCTTGACGCCGAATTCGCCCAGGCCCGAATGGGCTGAGGCGGGGTGGTTCGACCACGGCTTTATGTCCAGTGCCTTTGCCAAATCGAGATGATTATATAGCCCCACTGGGGGCAGTTCAAACCAACTCAGGGCAATGGTTCGGGATGTTTTTGACCGACGGCAGGCCCAGGGAGGTCAGTGACGGAAGTGTCTTGTGCCGGTGAAGACCATGGCCATGCCATGGGCGTTGGCGGCGTCGATTGAATCCTGGTCCCGGATGGAACCTCCGGGCTGAATGATGGCGGTCACGCCGCCATCGGAAGCGGTTATCACGTTGTCGGAGAAGGGGAAGAAGGCGTCGGAGGCCAAAACGCCGCCTTTGGTCTGATCGCCTGCGGCGCGGAGGGCCAGAAATACGCTGGTGACACGGTTGGGCTGTCCGGCCCCCATGCCAATCAGGGAGCGGTCCTTTGCGAGGACGATGGCGTTTGACTTGACATGTTTGGCGGCCTTCCAGGCGAATTCCAGGTCGCGCATCTCCCTGTCGGTGGGGACTCTTTCGGTGACTGTCTCCCATGCTGAGGCGTCCTCACGTCCAACGTCAGGAGACTGAACGAGCAGACCACCGATTACCGGGCGCAGGTCGTAGTCCAAAGCATCATCGCCATTTGCGTCGCGCCGGATGACGCGCAGGTTTCTGCGTCGTTTCAGGAGGGCCAGTGCTTCGGGAGTATAGGCGGGCGCGATGATGACTTCATAGAATACGCCCCTCATGGCTTGCGCAGTGGACTCTTCGACGATGCTGTTGAAGCCGACGATACCGCCGTAGGCAGAAACGGTGTCTCCCTGGAAGGCGCGGGTGTAGGCTTCCTTCTGGTCGGAATGGCTGGCGAGGCCGCAGGGGTTAGTGTGCTTGATTACGGCAACGGTGGTTTCGTCGAAGTCGGTTACCACCCGCCAGGCGGCGTCAGCGTCGACGATGTTGTTGAAGGAGAGGGCTTTGCCGTGAAGGAGTGTGTCGCCCGCATTGCTTAGAACGGTCGACGCTTGATAGAGGGCACCCTGCTGGTGAGGATTTTCGCCGTAGCGGAGGTGGTGGACCTTGCGATAGGCGAGGTTGAGTTCGGGTGGCAAAGCAGCGGCGTCGTCGGGGGTGGATGCTTCGCCTACAAGGTAGGATGCGACGGCGTTGTCGTAGTCGGAAACGTGGCGGAATGCCTTTTGGGCCAGGGCGCGTCGATCATCGTCGTTGAGGCCTGCGCCGTCCAGCTTGTCGGTGATCCAGTCATAGTCCGACGGGTCGCAGACCACGGTGACGGCGGGGAAGTTCTTCGCTGCCGCACGGAGCATGGAAGGGCCGCCTATGTCGATGTTTTCGAGGGCTTCGGCAAGGGTTGTTTTTGGGTTTGCTATGGTCTGCCGGAATGGGTAGAGGTTGGAGACCACAACGTCTATGGGATCGATGTTGTGGCCGGACAGTTCTGCCAGGTGGGCGGGATCGTCGCGCCGGGCCAGGAGTCCGCCGTGGATTCGGGGGTGCAGGGTCTTGACGCGGCCATCAAGGATTTCGGGGAAACCGGTGATGTCGGAGACTTTCGTCACCGGGACATCGGCTTCGTTGACGAGAACATTATAGGTGCCGCCGGTGCTTACGAGGGAGTATCCGGCGTTATGGAGGGCTTGGGCGAAGGGGGCGAGACCCGTCTTGTCGTAGACGCTGATTAGGGCAAGGCCGGGCATAATCAAAGGGCAGTTGCGCCCGCTACCTCTGCATGTGGACCTGGGTGGAGTCGGTGCGCTCAATAACTTCGCCCATGACCACGGCGTCGGGGAGAGAACGCTGGAGGGAGGCCCAGGCGTCGTGATCGCAGATGAGGACCATGCCGAGGCCCATGTTGAAGACCTGGTACATCTCTTGCGGGTCTACTTCACCGACGGTCTGGATGAGGTTGAAGATTGGGTGGGGTTCCCAGGCGTCGAGACGGACACGGGCGGCCAGTTGGTCGGGTAGTAGGCGGGGGATGTTGTTGGGGAGACCTCCGCCGCTCACGTGGACGACGGCCTTGAGTCGTCCGAAGTGAGGTTTGAGGACGTGGTAGTAGGAGCGGTGAGGCTTAATCAGCTCTTCGCCGAGGGTGTGGCCAAGTTCCTGGTGCCGCTGATACAGCACCGAGGGGTTGTCGTCGATGTCAAAGACCTTGCGAACCAGGGAGTACCCGTTGGTGTGGAGGCCGCTGGAGGGGAGGCCAAGGAGGACATCGCCTTCGACAACGCCGCTGCCGTCAATGATGGCGGACTCTTCGACGGCGCCTACGACGGTGCCCGCGAGGTCGAACTCGCCGTCAGCGTAGAGGCCGGGCATCTGGGCGGTCTCGCCGCCGACGAGGGCACATTCGACCTCACGGCAGGCCCAGACCATGCCGCGCAGCATGGGCTCGACAATCTGGGGGTCGAGCCTGCCAAGGGAGATATAGTCGAGGAACATGAGGGGATGGGCGCCGCAGGTTACGATGTCGTTGACGTTCAGGTTGACCAGGTCGATGCCTAGGGACTCGTAGTGTCCGAGCAGGGAGGCGACTTTCAGCTTGGTGCCTACGCCGTCGGTGCTGGCGGCCAAGACGGGGTTCTTGTAGTTGCGGAGGCGGTAGAGGCCCGCAAAGGCCCCCACGCTTTTAAGGACTTCCGGGCCGTGGGTAAGGGAGGCGAAGGCGCCGATTCGTTCCTTGAGAGACTCGATTCCCTGCAGGTCGACGCCTGCGGACTGGTAGGCGCTAGATTCCATAGGGTGTTCCTCCACGATTTACCGGCGGAGGGTGGTCAGTCAACGAATTCACCGGAGCGCTCGAGCACCAGCTTGTCCATTTCCAATTGAATGGGAATGGGGTAGTTGCCGCTGAAGCAGGCGTGGCAGAAGCGGTTGGAATTTCCGTTAACGACGTCGAGCAGGCCGTCTTCGCTGAGGTAACCCAGGGTGTCGACGCCGATGAACTCGCGGATTTCCTCCACGGTCATGTTGGCGGCGATAAGTTCGCGGCGAGTGGCCATGTCCACGCCGAAGTGGCAGCTCCAGCGTATGGGCGGGGCGCAGACGCGCATGTGGATCTCTTTTGCCCCAGCGCGGCGCAGCAGACGCACGACCCTGGGGGTGGTGGTGCCACGGACGATGCTGTCGTCCACGACGATAAGGCGTTTCCCCCGGATGACGTCGGGCATGGGGTTGAACTTGAGCTGAACGTCCAACTCCCGCAGGCTCTGGTCGGGCTGGATGAAGGTCCTGCCCACGTAGCGGTTCTTAATCAGGCCATCGCTGTAGGGGATTCCGATTTCCGCTGCGTAGCCCATGGCGGCGGCGGTGGCGGAGTCGGGGATGCCTATGACCACGTCACCCTCGGCAGGCTGCTCCCGGGCCAGCTTTCTGCCCATGGCGCGGCGGTAGGAGTAGACCTGGGCGCCGTCCATCTGTGTATCGGGTCGGGAGAAGTAGATGAGTTCGAAGACGCAGAGGGCGCGGCGGTCGTCCTTGCCATCCCAGATGAAGGAGCGCATGCCGTTTCGATCGATAATGACGGCTTCGGCGGGTTCGAGTTCGCGGATGTATTCGGCGCCCACGTGATCTAGGGCGCAGCTTTCAGAGGCTACTATCCAGCCGCCGCTGCTCAATCTTCCCAGACATAGGGGTCGAACTCCGAGGGGGTCCTTGACGCCGATGACTACTTCTCTGGTCTGGACTACGGCGGAATAAGCGCCCTGCGCGTTACGCATGACGTAGGCCAGCCGTGCCTCCCAAGTTTCACCGGGGGCGTTGGCGAGCAGGTAGGCCAGAATCTCGGAGTCGCTGGAGGTCGCGAAGGTCACACCCCATTCGGACTGGAGTTTCTTGCGGAGGGCGAGGGCGTTAACCAGGTTGCCGTTGTGCCCCAGGGCGAGCTGGCCGTTTACGCCGGTAACGACGAAGGGCTGGGCGTTGGCGAGGGTGCTTGAGCCAGTGGTGGAGTAGCGGGTATGGCCGATGGCCATGTCGGCGGTGAGGTGGGTCAGCTCCTCTTCCCGGAAGGCCTGGGCGACCAGGCCCATGTCGGTATGGACCCGGAGGAACTTACCGTTGGAGGAGGCGATTCCGGCGCTCTCCTGTCCACGGTGCTGCAGGGCAAAGATACCGAAGAAAGCGAGGCGAGCGGCCCGGTTTCTGGGAGAGTATACACCGACTACCCCACATTCTTCCCTGGGCTTGTCCGGGAAGGACCAAGGCCGCTGGCGTTCAGCCATCACCACCCCCTACGACTAGATTATAGACTTGTACGTTTTCAGGGTCAACGGGAATCGTTGACGCAAGGTTCGGTATTCAAATCAGCGCCTGTTGGAATTGCCCGAAGGATTAATGGAAACGCGGCGACTGTTGCCCCAACCGGAGCTTTCCGTGGTGACCGAAGGGTTGTTTGACAGGGCGAGGTGGACCACGCGGCGTTCGGCGGGCGGCATGGGTTCCAGGGAGATGGTGCGTCCGGTGGCGGCGACCTTGTTGGCGACCCTCTGGGCCAGTTCCTCAAGGGCGCGCTGTCTACGGAGCCGGTACTCTTCCACGTCCAGAAGCACGCGGACGGACTCGTCCCGGTCTCGGTTGACGATGATGTTTACGATAAATTGAAGGGAACGGAGAGTTTCGCCGCGGCGGCCGATGAGAAGACCGGCGTCTTCGCCCTCGATGTCCACCTGCGGGCCGCCGGACTGGGGGTCGTGGGCGCTTCGAAGGGTGCAGACGGCGGAAGCGCCTGCCAGATCGAGAAGCGTTGAGACTACCTCCATGGTCTTGTGGCCGGCGTCGTCCAGGGCGGAGAGCTTGCGGACGCGAATCTGGGCGTCCTCGGAGCCTATGCCGAGAAAGCCGACTTTGCCGGGGCTAATTACTTCTACTTCTACCTCGTCGCGCGCGGCGTCGAGCTCGTGCATTGCGACTTCTATTGCTTCGTCGACGGTTTTTGCCGTTACTACTCTTGTCTGTGGATCCTCCGTCATCAGTTGTTTCCTCCTCGGGCTGAGAATTTTCTTCCCCTTCCGCATCATCGTCCTTGTCGGTGTCGTCGGTTACGGGTTGCGATGATTTACGGAAGAGGGGCTCCCAACCGGTTATTGGATACTGGGTAAATACGCCCACTACGTTCGACACCACCCAGTAGAGGGCGAGGCCGCTGGGGAAGGTCATGCTGAGCAGGCCTAGCATGATGGGCATCATCCAGAGCATCATTGACTGGGTGGACTGCTGGCGCGGGTCCGCCGAGGGCATGGACGTCATCTTCTGCTGGACCCAGGTGGAAGCGCCTACGAGCAGGGGCATAACGATGTTGGTGGGGTCCGGCTCGGCGAGGTTGAGCCAGAGGAAATCGCTGCTCAGGGGGATTGCCTCGTGGACGTTGGGCACCCAGGAATAGAGCTTTTCGGACAGGGCTACGAGCCTGTCCGGGTTGGTGGGCAGGGTCTGGATCAGGGCCTGAAAGAGGCCTATCCAGATGGGGAACTGGATGAGCAGGGGGCCGAGGCAGCCGATGGGGTTAACACCGGCCTCCCGGTACATCTTCATGGTTTCCTGGGAGAGCTTCTTGGAGTCTCCCTTGTACTTGTCCCGGAGCTTCTGCATCTTGGGCTGCAGGGCGGTCATGGCGCGCATCTGCCGGATCTGGCGCAGGGTCAGGGGGGTGGTGAGGACGCGTATGATGATGGTGAAGGCGATGATGGAGAGGCCCATGTTGCTGAACAGCACGGAGTAGAGGAACACCAAGCTGTTGATCATGGGCCGCAGGATGCCCTGATTCCAGATGTCGGTGAAGAGGTTGGCTAGGATATATTCCATGGCTGCTTGGCTATTCCCGGGTTTCCAGGGTCCAGGATACTCTCCATCTGTCCACGTCCAAGGACCTTACCACACCGTCAACGTCTCCGAAATAGACGCGAGCGAGCTCACCGGAGCCTGAGGCGGCGAGGGAGGCGCGGATGTCCTTCTCCAGGTCCAGAGGCACCTCCTCGGCGGTTCCGGTGGCTATGTCCAAGATGGAAACCAGGCCGCTCTTTGCGGCGACGACCAGCTTGTCGTCAACAAGGACGGGGGTGGCGTTGACTATGTAGCCGATTTCGTGGGTCCAGAGGGGAGGGTCGCCATCGAGCCGGTCGAGGGGCAGGGCGAGGACTTCACCGCCCATGTCGGCGGCGTATGCGGTCTCGCCGTCGGAGACGGGACCGGCCCACCACCATCCATCGGATGAGTACGTCCACAAGACGGCGGCGTTGGAGGCGTTAAGGGCGTAAAGAGTGCGGTCGAAGGAGCCGAAGATTACGGCATTGCCGACAACGAGCGGGCTGGTGACTATGGCGCCTCCGGTCTTGAATTTCCAGACTTCCTGGCCGGATTCGACGGAAACGGCGTACATGTAGCCGTCCATTGCGCCGAAGTAGGCTACTCCGCTGGCAATGGCGGGGGTGGACCAGATGCGGCGTTCCTTGCCGAGCCCCATCAGGAGTCCCTGGGTCTGGAAGGTCCAGAGGCGGTCGCCGGTGGCGGCGTCGAAACAGTAGAGCCTGCCGTCTTCGGAGCCGACGAGCAGCCGGCCGTCCGCAAGGACTGGGCCGCCAACGAGGGCGCCTTCGATGGTCTTTTCCCATTCGTCCTGTTGAAGCTGGCTCCGGTTGTCCGCCTGCCTGTTCCTGCTCAGGGCCAGCAGGCGTCCGGTTTCCTCGTCGGTGTGGGCGCTGCCCAAGTAGATGTGGGTATCGCTTATGGCGGGAGCGCCGAAGATGGAGCCGAGGCGATTTTCCTCGCGGGGTCTGTACTCCCAAATGGGGCCTATGCGTTCGTCCTTGTCCATCTCCTGGGCATTAAGGGCGAGGACGTTGCCGTCGCGGGTGCCGGTGTAGACGACGCCATCGGCTGCGGTGACAGGGGTCCAACCTTCGGCAGTGCCGATGACGTTTCCCGGGGCACAGGCCACAAGGGCCAGCGCCAAAAGGGCGATGGCGGGAACAAACGAGAGGAGACGCAGCTTGCGAGGGGCCGCGGATTTGGGCGATGGCGGGGA
>DAOUKX010000118.1:0-15583 GCA_034420855.1 Dehalococcoidia bacterium | reverse complement strand
GCCCAGAAGCTGGAGCGAGAGCGGGGGATGAACGTGTCGCCCGACCAGATTCTGCTCACCACCGGCTCCGGCCAGGCGGTGGCGCGGTACGTGGAGCTTCTGACGGACCCCGGAGACATCATCCTCACGGAGAAGTTCAGCTACTCCGGCACCATGGGCATCATGCGTCGACACGGAGCGCGCCTCATTGGCGTGGACATCGACGAAGAGGGCATAATACCCAGCGCGCTGGACGAGGTGCTCGCCAGCCTGCGGGACCGGGGTCAAAGGGCAAAATTCCTCTACACCATCCCCACCTTCCAGAACCCCACCGGCACAGACATGAGTCTCGGTCGACGGCAGGACGTGCTGGACGTGGCGCAGCGTCATCGTCTCCCCATCTTCGAGGACGACTGCTACGCGGACCTGCGATTTGCCGGGGAGAACTCTCCCGCCATCCAGTCGCTGGACCAGGAAGGGTCCGTGCTCTATTGCGGCTCCTTCTCCAAGATAGTCGCGCCGGGCATGAGGCTTGGCTACATGGCCGCGCCGCCTTCGGTCATAGACGCGGTGAAGGCGATACACCTGGGAGCGACGCCGAGCCAGTTTTCCGCACTGGCCACCATGTACTACCTGCAGGAACATCTGGACGAACACGTTCAGGAACTGCGAGAGATCTTCCGCTCCAAGAAGGACACCGCCGTTGCGGCCGTGGGCGAGTATTTTGGCTCCAGGGCGGAGGGCAGCGACCCCGACGGCGGGCTGTATCTGTGGTTGAAGCTGCCGGGGGGCGCAAACACCGCCGCCGCATTGGCCAAGGCCAGAGAGCGTGGGATCAGCTACGGGCCCGGCACCAATTTCTCGCCGGGACAGGACGCTTATAACTACCTGAGGCTCTGCTACGGGCACCTGACCCACGAGACAATCCGGCAGGGAATTGCCAACCTGGCAGCCTATCTGGACGAGGAGGGGATGCTGGAGTAGATCCGGCCGGATTTGTAGAGCGTAGATAGGATTGTAATGCACATGAATACGCGCATATTGACTACGACAATTCTGGCAGTCGCCCTGGCGATGGCTGTAGTTGTTGCGGCCTGCGGCGGCGATGGCGAGAGCGACACTCCCGCGACTGCTGCGCCTACACCCGTACCCACCATGGCGCCCGCGACGCCCGCTGCTCCGGCGGCAACTCCTATGCCCACGCCCGATCCGACGCAGGCTCCAGCAGCGAGTGTCGATATTGGACACGAGATAGGGGAAGTGGGGGCGGACTTCACGCTGACCTCGGTGGACGGCGAGGAGATCAACCTGTACAGCCTGCGGGGAAGCCCGGTGGTGTTGTACTACTTCGCCACCTGGTGACCCAAATGTCGCTCCGCGTTGCGGAGTCTGACAGAGGTTTATCCCGAGTATGAGGGCACCATTCACTTCATAGGCATCGACGTGGACGGAGGAGAAAGTGAGTCCAAGATTCGGGATTGGAGCGCTTCAAACGGGTTCACGTGGCCGATGATGCCCTACGACAAAGCCGCCAACGACGATTACGGCATTACCTATCAGGCACAGGCCGTGGTGCTTGACTCCTTCGGCACCATTGTCGATAGAGGCGGCTTCAGCGGCGCGGACAAGTGGCGCAGCCTCTTTGACGGGCTTATCGAAAACTGACCGCTGATATAGGTCACGGGCTGGCCTGAGCGAAGCCTTTCACAGGCTTGGATTTCATGAATCCGACTGATATTATGGGGCGTATCCAAGGATGAAATGCACGTGAATCCCCGCATTTTGAGCATGTTGATGCTGGTGGCCGTCTTGTTGACGGCTGTTGTGGCCGCTGCTTGCGGCGGGGATGATGCTGGAGAGACCGCCCAGCCTACAGCCGTCCCCACGGCAGCGCCTGCCCCAACCGCTGCGCCATCTACGCCTGTCGCTCCACCACCTGCACCGCCACCCACTGCCGCCGCTACGGCAGCTCCGTCTGCGCCGACTGTGGCCCCGACGACTGTAGCAGCGACGCCCGCGTTATCGACACGTACGCCAGCCGCCGCGACGAGGGCTGCTCCCACGGCAGCGCCGACTCAGAAGGCAGCAGCAACGCCCGCGCCATCAACACCGGCGGTGACGGCTGTGACAACGCCTGAACCGGCGACGGCAACTCCTGCGCCGCCCGCCGCAACACCACCCCCCGCGCCTCAGCCCACCCCTACAACTGCGCCACCACCGACGGCTGAGGCTACCCCTGAACCCACCCCGATGCCGACTCCTGAGCCGACCCCAGAGCCTACGCCGGAGCCCACTCCCGAACCCACACCGGAGCCTACGCCGACAGTGGAGGTAGGTTCCAGGGTGGGACAACAGGGGCCGGACTTCTCATTGACTGATATAAACGGTCAAGAGATCACGTTGTCCGCATTGCGGGGGAGTCCAGTCGTCCTGTACTACTTCGCCACCTGGTGACCCAAATGCCAGGCCGCGTTGCGGAGCCTCAAAGGTGTGCACCCCGACTACGAAGGACGAGTTCACTTCATCATCGTCGGTCAGGACGGCGGCGAAGATGCGGGTAATCTCCAGAGATTTATGGACTCCAACGGCTACACTTGGCCCACGATTGCCTACGATAAGAAGGTGAACGACGATTACAGGATAACTGTGCAGGCGTCAGCCGTGGCTATGGACGCCAACGGCATTATAGTCTCCCGTTCCAGCTACAGCGGTTCGGATAGGTGGCGTGATCTTTTCGAGGAGCTTCTGGCCGGCTAAAGCGGGATTAAGTCGGCAATCCAATCCTCCACCGCTCCCTCCACAGGCTTTCGTTTGTGTGACTAGCCCGGTCCCTCTTCCTCCGTTACACTGGTGCAGTCCGTCGAAGGCATGGGGACGGGCGCAATGATTCGGAGGCATAAGAACCCTGGCGTCTGACCCGTCTGACAAACCGTTGACCAATCGGGAATCTCCCCACAGGTGGCGTGCGCTTGCACTGATGTCGCTGGCGACGCTCTTGAGCCTGAGCGTCTGGTTCAGCACCAACGCTATCGCTCCGGCGCTGGAGACGGAGCGCGGCTATTCGCAGAACGACCTGGCGTGGCTGACGATGGCAGTGCAGCTGGGGTTCGTGGCGGGGACTCTGATCATCGCCCTCACCAACCTGGCGGATCTGATAAACACCCGCACGCTCTTTGCCGTCTGCTCCATTCTGGCGGGCTTGGTCAACGTTGCGCTTGTGTTTTTGCCCCAGGACTTCGCTTATGCGGTAGCAATGCGGTTTCTTGCGGGGGCTTTTCTGGGCGGGGTATACCCGCCTGGGATGAAGATAATCGCAGGGTGGTTCAGGTCGGGCCGGGGGTTTGCCATTGGCGCGATGGTGGGGGCGTTGACTCTCGGTTCGGGCTCTCCTCACCTGCTCAGCGCCATCTTCACTGCCCAGTGGGAGACGACGCTGTTTGTGAGCTCGACGCTGGCCATCGTGTCGGGTGGGGTGGTGTACTTCCTGGTTGCGGACGGGCCCTTCGACGTTCCCGCGGCCAGGTTCAACCCCCGATTCGTCGTCCGCGTAGTCAAGGACCGGGCATCGCGGCTGGTGCTTCTGGGATATCTGGGACACATGTGGGAGCTCTACGCCATGTGGGCGTGGATTCCCACGTACCTGCTGGCGGTGTTAGGCTCACGGGGCCTGTTGGGCGACTCACTGGGGCTGGCAGGGCTTATTGCCTTCCTGGTGTTTTTGGCGGGCGGCATCGGCAGCTTTGCAGCGGGGTGGTTCGCCGAGAGGTGGGGCCGATGCCTGGTGACCAGCGCGGCGATGCTGCTGAGCGGGGGAATTGCCCTGTTCATAGGCTTCGTCGGCGTTGACTGGGGGTGGCTGATCGTCGTGCTTGCGTTGGCGTGGGGAGTGTTTGTTATTGCCGACTCAGCCCAGTTCTCGACGGGGATGACGGAGCTATCCGAGGAGGCGTATCGGGGCACGGCATTGACGTTTCAGACGGGGCTGGGGTTTCTACTGACTATCGTCACGATTCGGCTGGTGCCGTTGATAGAGGACGCTGCCGGTTGGGGGTGGGCGTTCGCGCTTCTGGCCGTCGGCCCTGCGGTGGGTATAGCGGCGATGATGAGACTTAGGGCGCTGCCGGAATCGCGGCAGATGGCGATGGGAAAGAGGTGAGGTAGAGGGGTTATTCACCCATCAAGGGTAAGGGACATTCCTAAGTGTCAGCCTTTCCGCTTACGGACGCTAAGGAGTGGGCTTCGCCACGGTCTTCAAGCGAGCCAGGGCTTCCTCGTATTTGGCCTGCCGACGCATCCAGAAATCTGCGTTTGACCAGCCAATGCGCTCCAATGCGTGGGCCACAGAAGGCGTTATACTGCAGCTTCCGTTGAGCAGCCGTGAAGCTGCTACGGGAGTAATTCCGAGCTCTGTAGCGAAACGCCTAACGCCCCAGCCTTCGGCTTCCAGGCTGCGACGAAGGCTCGCGGAGGGATGTGAGGGGTTGCGTAAGGTCATGGCTCCTCCTAGTGGTAGTCCTCCAAGTTAACGTCCACGGCTTCGTTGTCCTCAAAGCGAAAGGTTAATCGCCAATTGGCGGATACCCGGACTCTCCAGGTGCCTCGCCTGTTCCCGACCAGTTGATGGAACCGCAACCCGGGTTGGTCCATATCTCTCGGACTTCGGGAGGCGTCAAGGTCGTCAAGGAGGTCGGAAATGCGTTCCAGCATGTCCGGCGGTAAGCGGCGCGCGTCATTTCGCTCCCAGAATCTCTTGAGCGCCCTGCTCCTAAACTGCACTACTTGTTCATTGTACTATGAGCAGTTGCGTTGGTTTCCCCAACTGAGGCCAGAAGGTACGCCTTCAGGAAGCCGTCAATGTCCCCGTCCAGCACCGAGTTGGCGTCGGATACCTGGTGCTGGCTGCGGTGGTCTTTGACCATCCGGTAGGGGTGAAGGACGTAGCTCCTTATCTGGCTGCCCCACTCGGCGGATACCCTTTCTCCGCGAAGTTCCGCCATTTCCTTTGCGCGTTCTTCAAGGCGGAGTTGCAGCAGATGGGCTTTTAGTAGGGTGGTGGCGTACTCCCGGTTCTGGTGCTGGGAACGTTCCGTCTGGCAGCTGACGACGAGTCCCGTGGGCAGGTGGGTGAGGCGGACGGCGGAGGCGACTTTCTGGACGTTCTGACCGCCGGGGCCGCTGGAGCGGAAGAAGTCGATTTTCAGGTCTTCGGGGCGAATTTCAACCTCGGCGTCCTCCTCATCGGCGGTTGGAAGTACAACCACCTGGGCGAAGGAGGTATGGCGTAGGTGGTCGCTGTTGAAAGGGGAGAGTCGGACCAGCCGGTGCACGCCCTTTTCCGCCTTGAGGTAGCCGAAGGCCAGGGGGCCGGAGATTTCCACGGCGGCGCTCTTAATTCCACCCCAATCCCCGTCGGAGAGGTCCAGCATCTGGGTCTTATATCCGTGCCGTTCCGCCCAGCGCAGGTACATACGGAGGAGCATCTGGCTCCAGTCCTGGGAGTCGACGCCGCCCGCGCCGGGCTGGATTGACAGGATGGCGGGCCGGCGGTCGTAGGGGCCGGAGAGGGTAAGCTCCATCTCCTTGTCCTGCAGGTCGGCGAAGAATGAGTCGGATTCCTCGGCCAACTGCTCGGCAAGGGAGTCGTCGCCTTCCTCCAGGGACATCTCCACCAGTTCAAGCAGGGACGAACCCTGTTCGCGCAGGCCATTCCAGGTCTGCACGGTGTCCTTGAGGTGGGTTAGCCGCCGCATCTGCGACTGGGCCTTACCGGGGTCTTGCCAGAAGTTCGGGTCGTAGGACTCCTTCTCTATGCGCGCAATCTCGGCTTCCTTGGTGGGAACGTCAAAGATGCTCCAGTACCTGGTCCACCTTCCGGGTCATCTCCTGGAGCTTGTGTCTTAACTCTTGCACTTGCGCTTCTCCAAAGTTTGCCGATGGGGTTTCGATGGAATCTAACCGGCCGACGCGCCGTTGGGCGATGGTGGGGGGGCCAGGCGCCCCGCGGCGGCCTGGTGGGCCAGACGGGTTGGTTCCGGCAGCCGGTATCCGCGACAGCAGGAAAGGACCCACCGGACGGCGGTATCCAGGTCAATCTTGTGGCCCACGGATACGTACACCGGGGAGACATTGTTTCGGGTGCGCAGGGCCGTTCCCAGGTGGTCCTGGCGATCCATGAGGGGCACCTGGGCGCCCCGGTGTTCCTCCAGGGGGTCGTGCTTGCCAGTGAGGATGGACTTGCCGCAGCCGATGGAGGGAAGGTCCATGAGCAGGCCCAAATGGCTGGCGATGCCGAATCTGCGGGGGTGGGCTATGCCCTGCCCATCCACCATGATCAGGTCGGGTATGGTGTCCAGGGTCTCCAGGGCCTTGACCAGGACGGGGACTTCCCGGAAGGAGAGGAGGCCGGGGACGTACTTCATGGGAGGAACGGCCTGAACGGTGCGGACTTCACGGATGGTGAAGGTGGGGACGTCGAGGACGACTACTGCGCCGGTGGCGAGGCCCTGCCGGTTGACGCCGGAGATGTCGACGCCTGCGATGAGGCGCGCTCCCACGGGGACCTGGTTCTCTCTCAGTACCTGTTGGGAAAGCTGCTGCTGTATGCCGCGAGCTTCCTGGGGGGTAACGTTCCATGGGTGCAGTTCTTTCAATTCCATGGTGGGATTATAACATTTGAGGGCCGTAGCTGGAATTGGCGGCGGTCATGTATAGTTGCCGCCAATCCCGCCTGAAAGACAAGGGGGACGGCGCAGATTGGAAGAACTGACTTTACTGGCGGCTTTGGGTCTGGTGGCGCTGGGTTTTTGTGCCAGCGGCTATGGAGTGCTCATCGGCTCCGGCGGGGGCTTCATCGTCGCGCCGCTGCTCATCATCCTGTTTGGCATGGACCACAACGTGGCGGTGGGAACGAGCCTGTTCACCGTGGCGCTGGCGTCGATTTCCGGTTCCGTTTCGTACCTGTACCTGAAGCGGGTGGACCTGCGGTCGGCGCTTCTGTTCAGCATGGCAGCCATCCCCGGGGCCTTGCTTGGGATTCTGGGCTTGAAGGCGGTGACGGAAGGTCCCTTCGAGATAATATTCGGATCGTTCCTGAGCCTGCTGGGTCTCTATGTTATGCTCCGTCCGGAATACAAGGTGAAGCACCCTCATCCGGGAGAGGTGCGGGGCATCAGAAGGCCGGCGCGGGCTCGCGCCTTCGGCTCCACCATCCGGCGGATCAAGACGTCTGACCAGGGGACCTTCCGCTACATGTACAACGAGCCGGGAGCCGTAGCGACCAACGGCCTGTTCGGGTTTCTGTCCAGCTTCTTTGGCATGGGAGGCGGACCGGTGCGCACGCCGATGCTGGTGTACCTGTTCCGCTTTCCGGTAATCATCGCCACAGCCACGTCGGTATTCACTCAGGCCATCTACACCAGCATCGGAACGGTGGCGCACGTGATTGACGGTAACGTAGACATCTGGAGTGCGCTGCTGATAGGGATGGGGGTGGTTACAGGGGCGCAGATGGGGGTCTACGTTTCAAAGTTCTTCCGTGGTGGCTGGATACTGAAGCTGCTTTCGCTGGCGCTGCTGGCAATCGGCATTCAGCTGATTCTGAAGGGTGTGGAGGTAGTGTGATGGCAGCGGGGTTCAGGTTCAGGGTGCAGACGACCAGTGGCAAGGCGCGAGCGGGAGTCATCGAGACGCCTCACGGCGCCGTAGACACGCCAGCATTCATGCCGGTGGCGACCCAGGGGAGCGTGAAGGGAGTGACGCCGAAGGAGCTGCGAGAGTTGGGTGCTGGGATCGTCCTCGGTAACACCTACCATCTGTATCTGAGGCCGGGAATTGGGGTCATAGAGGAGATGGGTGGCCTGCATGAGTTCATGGGCTGGCAGGGGCCGATTCTGACGGACAGCGGTGGGTTTCAGGCGTTCAGCCTTGGGGCGATGGCGAAACTGACGGACAACGAGGTGGTGTTTCGCTCCCACATAGATGGCAGCCTTCACAAGTTTACGCCGGAGGTCGCAGTGACCTACCAGGAGCGGCTGGGGGTAGACGTAATGATGTGCCTGGACCAGTGCGTGGCCGCCGATGGCTCTGAAGAGGCTGTTCGGGAGGCGATGGAGCGCACCCACCGCTGGGCGGCCCAGTGCCGGGAGACGTGGAAAAGTGAAACGCAGGCGCTGTTCGGCATTGTGCAGGGCGGCGTCTCGGAGGAGATGCGGCAGGAGTCGGCGGAGTTCATCACGGGGCTGGACTTTCCCGGCTACGCTGTGGGCGGCCTTGCGGTGGGGGAGACGAAGTCGGAGATGTACGAGACGGTCTCGCTTACGGGGGAGTTGTTGCCTGTAGACAGACCACGTTACCTGATGGGCGTTGGGTCCCCGGAGGACCTTGTGGAGGGTGTATCGCGGGGCATGGATATGTTCGACTGCGCGCTGCCGACGAGGGTGGCGCGGAACGGGGCGCTGTTCACGCCGGATGGAAGGGTAAACGTGGCGGTGGCCCGCTATCGTCGGGAACAGGGGCCGGTGCAGGAAGGGTGCGACTGCGTTGCGTGCGCTGGGTTCTCGATGGGGTACATCAGCCACCTGTTCCGGTCGAAGGAACTGTTGGGGTTGCGGCTGGCTTCCATCCACAACCTGCGGTTCGTGCAGAGGTTGATGGAGGAGTTGCGACGTAGGATTCTGGCGGGCGACTTCGATGAGTTCGCCGAGGAGTTTCTGGGACGATATCGTCCAACGGATGAGGCGGCGCGGATGGCGCAGAAGCGGCGGTGGATGAAGGACAGAAGTGGGGTTAGGGGGGCGGATTGAGGCTGGTTATTCGTTGATGTATCCTTGAATAAGGTGGAATTGGGGACGGAAGGAGGAAAAAGTTGATGAAAGAAGTTGGACTGGCGCTCTCGGAAAAGAAGCGAAGCGCCCTTGCGGAAATTGTCCGGCGCATCGTCGAGACAGCGGACCCGGAAAAGATCATTCTCTTCGGTTCCACGGCCCGCGGCGATGCCGGGCCTCACAGCGATATGGACTTTCTCATCATCAAGACTACTTCCAGCAAGCGAGAATTGAGTGCGAACGTTCGTAGCGCTATGTATGGAGTGGATGTGTCCATTGATTTAGTGGTGGTAAGCCCCAAAGACGTGGAGAGGTACAAGGACAGCCATTGCCTGGTAATCAAGCCCGCGCTGAAAGATGGAGTTGTAGTGTATGACGCTGCCCAAACGATATCCGCCTGACGATCCTCGGGAGTGGTTGAACCGCGCAGGGAGCAACCTGGCAATGGGAAAATGCCGAATCGCCGGAACCTATCTGGAAGAATATTGCTTTTAGGCTCAGCAAGCAGCTGAAAAGGCGATGAAATCCGCAATGATTTTTCGCGGAATTCAGTTTCCATACACCCATGACTTAAGACGTCTGTTGTCCATGTTGGAATCTGCTGGGGAGAAGATATCCGAGCAGGTTTATAAGGCTGATGCATTGACCGACTACGCCGGCGAACTGCGGTATCAAGTATTTGACGAACCGGTTTCAGAGCAGGATTACGAGGATGCCATCGCCATAGCTGAGTCGGTGGTGGCATGGGCAGAGGGAGTTGTGGGATATAGAGTGATTGGGAACGAGGCGTGAATCTTTAGGGCAGGCGGTTCGCGAACCGCCCCTACCACACGGGCGTTAGGGATCTTGCGGTAGATGCGTGAAGGGAAAGAGCCGCTAGCCCCCAGCCACCGCGGGGACGATGCTGATCTCGTCGCCGGACTTGGTGGCGGTGTCGACGCCTTCAAGGAAGCGGACGTCCTCCCCGTTCAGGTAGATGTTGACGAAGTAGCGCAACTGCCCGGACTCGTCCATGACCCGTTCCTTGAAGCCGGGGTAGTCGCTCTCCATGCTGTCGATAAACTCGCCGATGGTGGAAGCCTCCACCTCCACCTTGTCCTGATTGTTGGTAAGCCGCCGAAGGGGTGTGGGCACCCGCACCATTACTCCCATTAGCTGAAGACCTCCTTAGAACCGAAAGGGTTGACTCATTTTACAACGTTTGTGACGTGGGATGAGACTCTCAGCCCTCCACCACGTCTCCCGCGATGGGGTCTACGCGGACGCCGAGGGAACTGACCCAGGCGACGCCACGCTGAATTTCGTCGTTTGCGCCTTCAAGCTCCAGTATCACCCACCCCATCTCGTCCCGAACGTCGGCGCGACGGATGTTGGTAATCACCTCGAACTTCTTGCCCAGGTTGTAAATGATGGGCTGGGTCACGAGGGCGGTGGGGAATGTAAATTTCACACGCTGCTTGTCCAATTCGTTCACCTCCGCACCGGGGTATGACCGTTGAGGGCCGCTTCGAAATCACTCATGGTGGGCTTGATGGTCAGGGGCTGGGCAACGTCGCTGATAACCTCCTGGGTCTTGAGGCCGTTGCCGGTGATGAAGGCGACGGTGAGTTCGTCTTTGCCGATAAGGCCGCGCTTCACCAGGTTCTTCAGGGCGGAGATGGCCACGCCACCGGCGGTCTCGGTGAAGATTCCCTCGGTCTCGGCGAGGAGCTTCATGCCTTCGGCTACCTCTTCTTCCTGGACGCCATGGGCGTCGCCGCCGGAGCGTTTCATGGTCTGAATGGCGTAGATGCCGTCGGCTGGGTTGCCGATGGCAAGGGACTTGGCGATGGAGTTGGGCCGTACGGGCATGACCATCTCCTCGCCGGCGTTGAATGCGTCTACGACGGGGGAGCAGCCCACGGCCTGGGCAGCGTACATCCGCGTGGGGACGGGACCTTCCATGAGGCCGACGTCGACCATTTCGCCGAAGCCCTTCCAGATCTTCGACAGCAGTGCGCCGGAGGCCACGGGGACTACGCAATGGGCGGGAAAGCGCCATCCCAGCTGCTCCGCGACTTCCAGGCCCAGGGTCTTGCTGCCCTCGGCGTAGAAGGGACGCATGTTGATGTTGACGAAGGCCCAGTGATAGCTGTCGGCGATCTCGCTGCAGAGCCGGTTCACGTCGTCGTAGCCGCCGTCGATTGCCATGATGGTGGGGCCGTAGATGGCGGCGCCGATGACTTTTCCCGCCTCGAGGTTGGAGGGGATGAAGACCACGGACTTCATGCCTGCGCGGGCTGCGTGGGCCGCGACGGAGCAGGCCAGGTTGCCCGTGGAGGCGCAACTCAGGGTGTCGAAGCCGAACTCCAGGGCCTTGGTGGCTGCAACGGAAACAACCCGGTCCTTGAATGAGAAGGAAGGGTTGACGCTGTCGTTCTTGAGATAGAGGTTGTCGAGGCCGAGGACCTTACCTAGGTTGTTGGCCTTCATCAAGGGCGTATAGCCGGCGTGAATGTCGACGGCGTTGTCGTCGTCTACTGGAAGCAGGTCCTTATAGCGCCAGATGGTGAGGGGGCCGTCCTCGATGCGCCGGCGGCTGGTGGCCTTGGCGATGGCGGTATAGTCGTATGCGGCTTCCAGGGGGCCGAAGCAGAAGTCGCACACGTTCCGAGGCTCCACGGGGTACTCCCGGGCGCACTCACGACATCTCAGAGCGGTTACGAAAGACATTTGGTGGTTGTTAACAGATACGAGCGTGCTTGTTGGGGATGCGGTTAACGGTTGAGGATGGTATCAGGCGAGGCGCTTTCTGTCAATTACAACGGGTTAAGGTTGACGCTTTTCGACGCCATGTGGATGGCGAATCTGGATGACATAACGGGTAGTCACAGGGGTTGCGCCTACGAAAAACGAAGACAGGGGAGGCATCTGTGATGCCTCCCCTGTCGGAGCGCCGGAGGGGGCGCTCTCCGTCCGACTCACGCCGCCTCAGGACTTGATGTCGATCTTGTGGATCTGGGCCTTGGTCTCTTCGCTCTTGGGGATGGTGATGGTGAGGATGCCGTCCTCGAAGGACGCCTCCGCCATTTCGGGCTGCAGGCCCCGGGGCAGACGCATGGTGCGGTGGAACGCGTTGAAGCCGTGCTCCTTCATGACGTACTGCTTCTCATCGGACTCCTTGCGGCCCTTCATGACGAGCCAGTTGCCGCTGATGCTGAGGTCCACGTCGTCGGCCTTGAAGCCGGGTGCGGTGGCCCGCAGTACCAGGGACTCGTCGGTGTAGAAGGCGTCCATGGGAAGGGCGCTCGCGGCAGTCCCGTGACGGGGCATGAGGCCGTAGTTGTAGGGGAACGTCCTGAACACGTCGCGCTCCATTCTGCGAAGGTTGTGGAAGGGATTCCAGCGCTGGATAGCCATTAAGTCTTCCTCCTGATATTTTGGTCTCGGAAGCCACGTTTGGACTTCCTTAACTGACAATATTGATTATACTTAGTTGATAATAAACTGTCAAGTATAGTTATAACTTAATTGATAACTTACATAACTTCTTATATGCATGTTAGTTGACCAAACATTATATCATCACTACAATATCAATAAGGGTATGACATTCATTAATAGCGCAAGCCCGTAGTCTTGGGAGGGTCGTAATGGCCAGCTACTACGACATACTAGGCGTTTCGAAGACAGCCACGGATGCCGACATCCGGAAGGCTTACCGTCGCCTGGCTCGCCAGTACCACCCTGATGTTAATCCCAACAACGCCGAGGCGGAGGCGAAGTTCAAAGAGATCAACGAAGCGTACCAGGTGCTGTCCGACGAGGAGAACCGCAAAAAGTACGACACCTATGGCGACAAGTGGAAGCATGCGGACCATTTCCAGCAGTCGGATGCTTCCCAGGGGCCCTTCGTGTGGCGTTCGACGTGGAGCGGAGGCGACGGTCCGTTCTTCGAGGGCATGGCAGGTATGGGGGGAATTGGCGGCGATTTTTTCGATCCGATTTTCGGCCGGGGAGTCGGTGCCATTCCACGAATAAAGATGGAGCAGCCGGTTTCCGTTTCGTTGGAAGAAGCCTATGCAGGAACAACGCGGTTGTTGGGCGTACCGTCGGCGTCGGGGGGCACGCGAAAGCTGGAGGTGAAGATTCCCCCCGGCGTGGACACCGGCTCGAAGGTAAATGTTGCTTACGACAATGGGCGGAACGGCGGCATCACCTTGAAAGTCTCCGTAATGCCACACGCGCGATTCCAGCGCGATGGAGCGAATCTGAGGGCGGAAGCGGATGTGCCGATGTTGGACGCCGTGCTGGGTGGCACTGTTTCCGTGGACACGCTAAAGGGTCGGGTTGAGCTGACAATACCGCCGGAGACACAGAACGGCCAGTCCTTCCGGCTTGGCGGGCGGGGAATGCCTCACTTGAACAGCCCTGCGCGGTTCGGCGACTTGTTCGTGAGGGCACGCGTGGTTCTGCCCAGGGGATTGAATGAAGACGAGCGGGGGCTGTTCCGGCAGCTTCGCGACCTGAGATCTGCAAGGAGATAGAGATATGGCTTATGAGCAAGACCACAGCGCGGAACCGTGCTATGTCATCAGTATTGCAGCCAGAATGGTAGGATTGCACGCCCAGACTCTGAGATACTACGAACGGGCGGGCCTGCTTTCCCCATCGCGCTCCGTGGGTCGGCAGCGCCTGTATTCGCCGCTGGACGTGCAGAGGATTCTTCGCATCAAGGCCTTGACGGAGGAGATGGGGGTGAACCTGGCGGGGGCGGAGGTGGCATTGCGGCTGATGGCGCAGATAAGAGAACTGCAGGCGGAGAACGAAGATTTGAAGCAAGAGATTAGACGGTTGAAGTCCAGGGCCGCTTCCGGAAGGCGGACGGCCCGGAGGAGGATTTCCTGATGGTGCTAGGTCCAGAACGTTTCACAGAGAGGGCTCATGAGGCCCTGAGCATCTCCCAAAACCTGCTGCGGCAGTACCGTCATAGCCAGTGGGACATGGAACACATCTTGCTTGGCCTTCTGAGTCAGAGGGGCGAGACAATTGAGTATATCCTCCAGAGAATGAACGTATCCAAGGACGACCTGAGAGCCAAAGTGGAGGCGGTGTTGTCCAAGGCGCCCAAGTCCTCTTTCGACTCCAATCAGGTATATCCCACTCCGCGTTCCTCCCGGCTGATGGAGTACGCGGCCGATGAAGCCGCGCGGCTTCAGGACGAATTCATCGACGTGGGGCATATGCTTCTGGCAGCGACGAAGGTAGAAGAAGAGCATCCCAGTGGGCCCAGAATTCTGGAGGAAGCAGGCGTCACCGAAGAAGGGGTATACCAGGCCCTTCAGGATGTCCGGGGATCTCATCGGGTGACGGACCCGCGGGCGGAGAGCAAGTATCGCTCCCTGGAGCGCTACAGCGTAGACCTGACGGACCTGGCGTCTAAGGACAAGCTGGACCCGGTGGTTGGTCGCGAAGAAGAGATCCGGCGGGTGATGCAGACCCTCATGCGCCGCAAGAAGAACAATCCGGTCATCATCGGAGAGGCGGGAGTGGGCAAGACGGCCATTGCCGAAGGGCTGGCCCAGCTTATCTCCGACGGGGATGTGCCGGATAGCCTGAAGGATTGTCGCGTCAAGGCACTGGACATGGGCCGTCTGGTGGCGGGCGCCAAGTTCCGCGGCGAGTTCGAGGAGCGCTTGAAGGCGGTAATCGATGAGGTGATGGACGCCGGTGGCAAGATATACCTGTTCATCGACGAGATACACGCCATGGTGGGTGCAGGAGGCGGCTCAGAGGGAGCAATAGACGCAAGCAATCTCTTGAAGCCCGCGCTGGCCCGCGGCGAATTTCAGACCATCGGCGCCACCACCATGAAAGAGTACCGCAAATATATCGAGAAGGACGCCGCCCTGGAGCGTCGCTTCCAGCCCATCTACCTGGAGGAGCCGTCCGTTGAGGAGACTGTGGAAATCCTGAAGAGTCAGAGGTCCCGCTATGAGGACCACCATAAGGTGAAAATTGAGGATGAGGCTTTGGAGTCCGCCGCTAGTCTGAGCCACCGCTATCTGACGGAGCGTCACCTGCCGGACAAGGCCATTGACCTGCTGGACGAGGCGGCAAGCAAGCTGCGTCTGGCGGCCGAGAGTCCCCCTGCGTACCTGAAAGCCAAGGGGGAGGAGCTTAGAAACTTGGAAGAACGGGAGGAAGCGGCTGCGCTGGAAGGGAACTACGAGATGGCGGCCCAGCTTCGGACGAAAAAGCTGCAGTGCGAAACGGAATACATCCGCGAGCGTGGGGCCTGGGAGGTGAAGAACAGCGGACGCCCCGAGGTTGGAGCGGAGGACATTGCTCAGCTGATCACCCACTGGACGGGGATGCCCGTTTCAAGGCTGCTGGAGGGAGAGGCTGAACGGTTGCTGCACATGGAGGACCGGCTCCACGAGCGGATTATCGGTCAGAACGAGGCGGTGCAGGCCATCTCAGAAGCCATCCGTCGCTCCCGTTCCAAGCTGAAGGACCCCAAGCGCCCCATCGGCAGCTTTATCTTCCTTGGGCCTACGGGTGTGGGCAAGACGGAGTTGGCCCGAGCGCTGGCCCAGTACCTGTTTGATGACGAAGAGGCCATGGTGCGGATTGACATGTCAGAGTATATGGAGCGGCACACGGCGTCGCGGCTCGTGGGTGCGCCCCCGGGCTACGTGGGGTACGAAGAAGGGGGACAGCTTGCCGAAGCGGTCCGCTCCCGTCCCTTCCGCGTGGTGCTGTTCGACGAGATAGAAAAGGCCCACCCTGAGGTCTTCAAC